>JBIJBP010000001.1:0-140131 GCA_044345155.1 Prosthecobacter sp.
AATCTCAGGCCAAAAAGCGCCAAAGCTTCTCATGCGGGAAGGGCTCACCGTCGGCTTTCAATCGACCGCAAACCAACCCACACTCGACGCAACACACAGATGAAACCGAGCCACCATGGTATGACACATCCCATCGCTCAAGCCATCTCAATCGACGCCGTGGACGGCTTGGTTCTTGATCTTTTTCAATTTTTATCTTATCGAATTAAGACTTACATCGAATCAATATATATTAAAAGACTTAGTATATTGGATGGTCGCGTGCCATGCCGCCTTCCACGGTCTCCTCATGCATTCGATTCTTTTCGCCTCTCGGCCGCAGTCTACCCGGTCTAAAGCGCCTGTTTCTCCCAGGGTTTTCAAGTTCCACCATCTGGCTCACCGTCACCCTCACAATGCTTCTGCACCGTGAAGGGGACCAGCTCATGGCTCAATCTCCCAGCCCCTCCCAACCCGCTACCTGGATTCGTGGCCCGCTGGGCACGACCAATCTCACCGCTGGCAGCCTGGGTGCTCTTATCAAGTCTAACGGTGGCTCCACGGCCTGGAACGCCGGTGCGATAGCTTCCCAGCGCATCACTAGGGACGGCGCCGTGATCTTCACCGGCGCCGCTGGCGGCACCTGTGACTTTATCATCGGCCTAAACCTGGTCGATTCCTCAGAGCTTAACACCGACCTCGACCACGCCATCCGCCTGAAGCCCGACAACAAGGCGCAGGTCTACCATGGAGCCACGGCCGGGGTCGATCTCGGAACCTACGGCCCCAGCACGTTGTTCACGATCCGGCGCTCCGGGGCCGTGGTGAACTTCTTCAAGGACGGCCTTCTTCTGCACACCTCCACCACGCCCTCCGCAGGTCCGCTGCTGGTGGACTGCAGCTTTTACAAGCTGGGCGGTAGGCTGACCTCCTGCCTCATCGAGGACGGTGACCTGGACGCAGACGGCCTGCCCGATGCCTGGGAAACCACCAGCCTACCCGCCAACGCCGGCTGGACCGACCTCACAGCCTTCATGCCCCAGGGCAACCTCGACGGCCTGCCCCGGCCGGGCTCCACGGACACGGCCACCAACCGTCAGGAGTTTGAAGATGGCAGCCTTGCGGGCAATCCCCTCAGCTTCCTGCAGCCCGTCACCTGGCAATTCCATGCCGGCACGCAGCCCGACGGCGCGGACGGAGGCCTGCGGAAGTTTTTCGGAACCAACGCCTTCGACAGTGAAGCCATTAGCTCCAAGACCATCCTGGAGGATGGCAAGCTGTCCTTCAAGGTTCCCGCGCCCGCAGCCCTGGCCGTGGGGCTCAATGACTTCAACGACGTCAACGACAGCCGCTCCGAGGCCGACTTCGAATGGGCCTTCATCCTCTCGGAGGACGGCACCTTTGACGTCCAGCGCCTGCCTGACAGCGCCACGGACCTCAATGTGACCGGGCCGCTGGGCAGCTACACGGCGCAGAGCGTGTTTGCCATCGAGCGTGTGTCCGGCCGGGTGAACTTTCTCAAGGATGGCGTGTTGGTGTATGCCTCCGTCAACGCCAGCTCCGGCCCGCTGTATGTGGACTGCTCGCTCAAGACGCAGGCCTGCCAGATTTCCAGCGTCAGGCTTTACACGGGTGACCTCGACAATGACAGCCTGCCAGATGCCTGGGAGCTGTCCTACCTGCCACCCGCGGCCGGCCTGGCTGAACTCGCCGCCTTTGCACCCAGGGCTGATCCGGACTCCGATGGCATCACCAACCTGGATGAATACCGTGACGGCACCCACCCGCTGCAGGCGTTGATTTCTCCCGTGGCCGTAGAGTGGCGCTCCGCCAACAACGTGGTTCCGGTCAGCGGCTCCCAGGGCGGGGCTGTGAAATATGGCCCGATGGCCTGGACCAATGCGGATGCCCTGGCCAGCCGGACCATCTATCAGACGGGCAGGCTCACCTTCCGGGTGAAGTCGGGAAGCGCGCTGGCCGTCGGATTCACCACCGCCGACAACAACCGCAGCTACACCGACCAGGAATACTCCATCCAGTTCACCGCAGCCGGAAAGGCCTTCGCCTACGAAGGCAACGGCACCACCTCCTCGACTCAAAAGGCTTCCCTGGGCGCCTACGACTCCTCCACGCTTTTCGCCCTCCGGCGGGTGGGCGCCCAGGTCGAGTTCCTCAAGAACAACATGGTGCATTACACCGCCTCCATGCCCGTCTCGACCCCGCTGCTGGTGGACGCCGCATTTTACACCTCCAACAGCGAGGTTCTCTCCGCCTTCCTCTACACAGGCGATCTCGACGAGGACCTGATGCCGGATGACTGGGAGATCGGCCATTACCAGCGCAAACACGGTCGCTCCCCCACCTTTGTCCAGCTCCGGGACGGGTTCACACGCGCCGGGGATGAAGATGGCGACGGGTTCAGCAACCGCGATGAATATTTCTGCGGCACCGACCCCCTCCAGCAACTGATCCGGCCGGAAGCGGTGATCTGGCGGAGCATGGCGGGCACCTCTCCCATGCCAGGCAACCGGGGAGGACTTAGAAAATCCAGCGGGACAGCCGGATACAACGCCGACGCGACCAGCGAGCAGCACCTCACGAATCAAGGCGTCTTCGTCTTTACCGTCCCACCGACAGGAACACTTGCCGTCGGGCTGACGGGAGGTGACAACAGCAACTCGAACACGGACCTGCTTTACGCCTACAACCTCACGCCAACAGGCTCCGCCATCCATAAAAACGGGGCCGTGGTGCTCGCCAGCGTCGGCACCTACACAGAGGCGACCGCCTTCGGCATCCGCCGCAACGGCTCCCTGGTGGAGTTCCTCCGGGATGGCGTGGTGGTCCACACCTCGAATGTTCCGGCACCTGCCGTCCTGTATGCCGATTGCTCGCTCAACACGGTCTACAGCATCCTGAATAACCACCGGATCGCCTCGGCGCTGCATTACAACCCGGCGGTTGATCAGGACAAGGACGGCCTGCCGGACGCCTGGGAGCTGCAGACAGGCCTGCTGCCGCTCAACGCCACGCTCCAGGATCTGACGCAGCTTTCCAAGCCTGGCTCGGACACGGATGGAGACGGCCTGACACTGGCTCAGGAATTTGCAGCCCGCACCTCGCCGAGTCGTGCGGACACCGATGCAGATGGACTGCCGGACGGCTGGGAAGTGCGGCATGGCCTGGCGGCCAATGATCCCGGCAACGCCACCATGGACAGTGACAGCGACGGACTGGCCAACCTGGCCGAGTTCCAGGTCGGCACCAACCCGGTGAACCCCGACAGCGACGCAGATCAGATGCCTGATGGCTACGAGGTGGCCCATGGCCTCATGCCAATGAATGCCACGGACGCAGACTCAGACAAGGATGGCGACCAGGTCCCCAACCTGTGGGAATATGCACGAAAACGACTGGACGCCCCCGGGCAGCCCCACTCCGCCAGCAATCCGGCGGAGTGCCCGGCCTGGGATGCCATCATCGATCCGGCTCTGACAGCGGCGGATGCGGCTGGCAAAAGGTATCGCACCTTCCAGCAGGCCTATGCCAGCCTGCCTTCAACTCCCGGCTACCATTCCCTGGTGAAGGTGATGCCCGGCCGCCATCTCGGGACGGATCCCGCCAGCACGTCCAGTCTGCTGAACATCCCCGAATCTGACCCGGCCAGGACGGTGGCCTGGGTAGCGGCTTCAGGGGCGTCTCGCATTTCCTGGACTGAAGGCGCCGTCGTCATCAATCCATACTGGCTGGTCCACGGTGATAACCTTTTCCACGGCCTCATCTTCGAATCCAATGTCAGCCATGGCCATGAACACAGGATCGTGACGCGAAGAAGGTCCGCAAAAGCAGGGGCCTCCATTCGCTTTCTCAACTGCCTGTTTCGCAACCTCCAGTCCAACACCACGGAGAACAATCATGGCGGCGCGCTCACCAACCAGGGGGCGGACCTGCGCCTGGAACACTGCACCTTGTTCCGCTGCAACAGCGTGTCCTATGAGGTTCTAACAACCCCTGACGGCCCTTTGAACGTCACCCGCGGCCTGGCCAGCATCGTCAACGCTGTTGACGCTGGAACAAGCATCCTGGGGCGGACATCCCTTTCCGGTTGCGTGATCTGGGATGACTGGTTCCCGGCCGGCTTGCCAGTGACCTTGGACCACGAGGCGGATCATCAGCCCCTTCCCGGCCACGCACTGCTGGCTCCGGTGTGCGGACCTAATGTTCATTGCACCTCCAGCCTGATTCAGGGTGGCATGCAGGGCAGTCGGCATGAGAACCCCATGCTGAATTCCAAAGGTTATCTGACGGCCCAGTCCACGGCCTGTTTTCACTCCCTCAAGGCAAGCCCTGTGATCCGGGACCTCCAGGGCCAGGCCCGCAGTCGCACGCCCACCCTTGGGGCGTTAGAATGGGTAAACCAGGACACAGGGGCCGAAACCGACAGCCTGCCTGACTGGTGGGAAATGTGGTGGTTCGCTCACCTTCAGACACGCGATCCTGACATCACCGACCCAGGGTTGAGTGTGTCTTTCCCTCCTCTACCCACTCCCAGGCCACCAACGGCGCTCGAGCATTACCTGGCCTTCAGCAAACCACTGGCCTCTCTGGATGGCGACCATTTGCGCGACGACTGGGAGATGATGCATTTCCACAACCTGGACCAGACGGACTCCGGCAATCCAGATGGCGACTCCCGCGACAACCTTCAGGAGCAGAAAGACGGCACAGATCCGACCCAGGCGGATGACAATCCTGACTCAGATGCAGACGGCCTGCCGGACGCCTGGGAGCGACAATACTTCACGTTGGCACCCCAACCACCCGAGCCCACGCCCGATCCTCTGAGGTTCGATGCCGACGACGACCCCGACGATGATGGCTTGAACAACCAACAGGAGCTGACTCTCGGCACCGCCCCCAACAGCTCCGACGCAGCCACGGATGTCGACAACGACGGCCTGCCGGATGCCTGGGAACGGTTGTATTTCAAAACTCAGGCCGACATCCTGGCACAGACGGGAACCACCGACTTCGACATGGACGGCCTCAACAACCTGGAAGAGTTCCAGGCGGGCTCCAACCCCAGTGAACCGGACATCGTCTATCTTCATGTGCGGCGGGGTGATGCTCAAACCGCCACCAGCGGTCAATCACTGCCCGAACCCATCGTCGTGCAGGCAGTCCGAGAGGAGCTTGGTGAAGGCGGTCAGCCAATCGGTTTCACAGCCCTTGCCAGCAGGGTGGTGAGCTTCAGCGGACCGGTAGGAATCACTTTCACCACAGACAGCACAGAAACCCGCACAGGAGCCAACCCGCTCAGTGTCATGACCGATGAAGCAGGCTATGCCAGAGTGCGCGTTCAGGCTCCGGTACAAGTGGGCACGCACGCGATTCTGGCCAGCCTGGGAAGCAGCGAATTCAGCACCTCCATCCGCTTTAAAGTGGAGCCAACGCAACCCCCAGGACCGGGCCCAGGACCAGGTGGCGGCCCAGGCAGCGCCCAATCCAACCCCGATTTCACGCTCCAGTGGCAGTATGTCTGGCGCAGCGCACTGGTGGATGGCAGCGAGACAATAGGTGGCTTCTCCTATCACAGGTCCCAGCAGCAGGCATCGGCACCGGGAGTCCAGCCCACAAGGGTAGGAACGGAGGCAGCCACACCTTTGCCTACCAGCCCTTCGGGCCATTACGGCCACCCATCCGCCAATCCCTCCAAGGATGACCCAGGACTCGCGAACACACTGCACTTTCTTTACAACCCTTCATGGAAGGAATTTTCAAGCACCGATTTTGGCACCTCATTCGCGCAGGACTGGCACATGTCACCACCGCCCTTGAATGCAGAAAGCATCTTGATCATCCCCTTTGAGTCATTCTCACAGATGCTCCATGGAAACGCTCATGACGATCGAGCCTTCGGGTTAAGCAAAAGCATGCCAGGGCCGCTAGTCGAGTGGCAGGATGAGAACGGCAGAGCCCAGAAAGGCCGGTGGTGCAGTGCCAGCGTGGAACAGCACCGGGCCCGCATCGCAGCCATCCAGGGCGGCCAGCCGATAACACTGCCACAGGGCACCCAGCTGACACTGATCGCCATGGAAACAACGACCCCGACTGACGTGGCGACAGGCACACAAGGAAAATCCGAAACCCGGCTTATTAAAACAGTGCAGCTGGTGATTCCGCCCGGCGAATGGGTCAGCGCACCCATCCAATCGGAGGATCTCATGAGCCCAGCCGCTCCCAACACCGAAAAAATCCTGCACCTCCTCCCCATTGACTTAGCCATTGATGCGGACAGAAACGGCACCATCGCCAGCGGGGAAACTGCATCACAAGCGAAGCCTCTGCGGTTCTGGATCAACAATGATTCGGACACTGGAGAAACTGACAAAGAGGAAGAAGGCAGCACACCCGATTATCAAGACGGCTACTTCACCAACATCCGCGATCTTGAAGACTTCCAGATGCTCAAGGTGAACATCCCTCAGGACATCTTCACCAAGGTGCAAAACAACGAAGCACAGATCGGCTTGAAGTGGAAAAACACTTCGGGCGGCTCGCCTTCCGTGAAGGTTTATCGCGCATCCGATTTCGTGGATGAGACGAAGGATTATCTTTGGAATGTGTCCAAGGCCAACTCACTCACCGGGTCGCCTTACTCTCAGTCGATAGCCACCGTGTCGAGTAGTTCGACAGTCTGGCTGCCTGCGAATGCATTGCAGAGAGTGAATGGAGGTGGTCAAAATCCATACCTGCTCTTTGAAGGTGCGGCGAAAGGCAGTGGCCAGCTTTGCCTCGTTCTCAAGATGGGAAGTGGCAGCAGTGAAGCTGAAGGCCCCGGCGTGTGGCTCAAGCTGATGGATGTCGAGGAGATGTTCGCGAGTGCTCAAGGCACACCGGGAATGCCTTATCCGAATCCACCAGACCACTACTCTCAGGAACCCCAGCGCCCCGCCACGAGCTACCAAGAAATCTATTGGCCTAGCCGTGGACAGTTCGAGCAAGACCCTGACGAAACGAATGAAGCCATCATCATGGTGCATGGCTGGAACATGACTGACCCCGACAGGCGCACATTCTCTGAGAGCTTCTTCAAGCGTCTCTGGTGGAAGGGCTACAAGGGCCGCTTTGCAACGTTCGCATGGCCCACCTACAACGTCGATGATGACACTCTTGGCTTTATCCCAGCGCACTACAACAAGAGCGAATATGTGGCCTGGAAATATGGCCCGGCACTCAAGGCTTATGTGAACAGCATCTCAAAAGGATCGAAGAACGTTTGTGCGCACAGCATGGGCAACGTAGTCATGGCATCAGCCCTCAAGTCTGGCCTTTCAGTGAACAGCTATGTGGCGATGGAGGCAGCCATTCCGAGCGGATGCTACGACGGCAGTGCGGGTAACAACAGCTTCCAGAAGTTCCTTCAGGCGGAGCAAAGCAAACCTTCGCCAGACCTTGCCAATCCTGATCTTGGCTATCGAAGCCTGATGTCAGGTGTGAGCGGCAACTTCCACAACTTTCACAGTGCAAATGACTTTGCGCTGGCGACTGGAACAGCTCTCAATGGCATGTTGAGCGTGAGTTGGGAGGCCAACCAAGCTGACCACAAGCCCAACCACCTACTCTACTATCTCCACGATCCCAACGAGACCGGCGCGGCTAAGAATCGAATTGAGCGCGATTTTGAACAGCACATTCTCGGCAGAGACATTGCCGATCATCACGAAGTTATGTCGTTCATCGCTCGCCCTCGATCTCGGGCATTGGGAGTGCAGGACACGACGGGCTTCACCAACTTCAACATGGCTGATGAATCGCTGCGTTATCCATTTGGTGACGCTCGCACCGAGCACAGCGGCCAGTATCAACGCCCCATTCAGAAGACACACATGTTCTTCAACACGCTGCTCGACAGCATGGATGTCGAGTTCAACCACCTGAATGATATAACGCCATGAAATCACCATCCAAGTTCGCAGGCTTCGTTTTGCTAATCTTTCTCGCCGTCGCCATTGGCTGGTGGCTGTCTAGTCCCCGGAAATCTGTGATACCAATTGCGACAATCTCAAAGCCCGCTCCCACCACACCACAGGCAAGCGCACAGCAGTTACTACCAAAGCCTGATGATCTGCCAAAGATCGTTCAGCCGTATGCTCGCACTCCCATGCTAAACTTGGCCGATCCGCGCTGGAAGGAATACGAAGCAAAGCGGAAGCTAGACCCATCTGCCGAATGGCGAACGCCAATTGAATTTTTCGGCAAGGTGATTGACGAACGGAATCAGCCAGTCGCCGCAGCAGAGGTTGAGATCGAGTGGGTTGGCACCAGTGAGAAGTATGGCGGCGATGGCGTTGGCCATCGAAAAATGTTGTCCGACAATAACGGGTATTTTGAAATCAACGGCATTGAAGGGAAGCGCTTGCTCGTTCGCGTTCACAAGGACGGCTACTACAAACGCAAGTCATGGAACGACGGTGCTTTTGAATACGGTGGCTTTTGGCTCAAAGAGTTTATTGAACCCGACCGCAACAAGCCGGTGATCTTCCATCTTGTGAAGCGACCCGTTGCCGAACCTACGTATCGAATTGGCAGCCGAATCTTCCTCGAACCGCCAGCACTCGAAACGCAACTCGATTTGCTCAGTCCGACCGCTCAATCAACTGCCCCGGCAGATTTGCATGTTCGCATCACTCGTCCGCTTGGAGCCAGCTACGAGAAGCCCTTTGATTGGACTGTCACGATTGAAGGTCGGAACGGGGCCGAGATCGTTGAAACCACAGACGAATTTATGCTTCAAGCACCAGCGGATGGCTACCAGCCCAAGATCGTGCGCGACTACAAGAACCCAACGGGCAACGCACGGCAGAAAGTGCGCTTCTACGTTCGTAGCAAGGGCCGCAAGCTCTACGCAGCGGTTGATTTTGAAATGGCAGCGTATCGGCGTATGAACGGCAGTGAACCCGCTTCGATTGTGATCTCGGCAACAGTGAACCCAAACGACTCGCCGAACGTGGAATACGATCCCGAAAAGGACATCCGCGAAATGGCGAAGATGTAGGCAAGTGTGACTCGCACAGCTCACCGACTCTCGGAACAGCGGAAACGGCAGGCTTCACCAACTTCAATCTGAAGGACGATACACTGAAATATCCGTTTGGCGCCGACCGCATGGAGCACAGCGGGCAGTTCCAGCGCCCCATCCAGAAGACACACATGTTCTTCAACATGCTGCTTCAGCGTATGAATGTCGGGTTCACATACCTCGATGACACGACCCTATGAAATCATCATCCAAGTTCGCAGGCTTCGTCTTGCTAATCGTTCTCGCGGCCACAATCGGCTGGTGGCTAGCCAGCACGAAGAAATCAACGCCGCCAAAGGTTGCGGCAGCTGCACCTGCTTCAATTCTACCGTTGGTCACCGAGCCGCCTACCCTGCCCAAACCTGAGGACTTGCCAAGAATCATTCAACCAAACGCCCGCACCCCATACTTGAGACTTAAAGATCCTCGTTGGAAAGACTATGAAGTTAAACGCAAAGCGAATCCATCTTGGGAATGGGAAACCCCCATTGAGTTTTACGGCAAGGTGATCGACGAACGAAATCAGCCTGTAGAGGGCGCTTCAATCGCCGTTGCATGGAGCGGCACCATCGAAAAATACGGCGGCGATGGAGTGGGAAAGCGCACACTCACCAGCGATGCCAACGGCATGTTCACTCTAACGGGCGTGGAGGGCAAAGGCATGACCGTTCAAGTCTCAAAGGATGGCTATCATGTTCCCAGCAAGAGCAACATGCAGTGGTTCGAGTATGCGGGTTTTTGGGAACCCACTTTCATTGAGCCTGATCGCAACAAACCGGTGATCTTTCGGCTTGTGAAGCGACCCATTGCTGAGCCGACGTATCGAATCGGAAGTCGAATCTTCCTCGAACCGCCAGCACTCGAAACGCATCTCGACTTGCTGAGTCCGAACGCGCAATCAACCAATCCGGGGGACTTGTATGTTCGCATCACGCGCCCACCAGGAGCGAGCTATGAGAAGCCCTTTGATTGGAGCGTCACGATTGAAGGCCACAACGGTGCGGAGATCGTGGAAACCACAGACGAGTTCATGCTTCAAGCACCAGCGGAGGGCTACCAGCCCAAGCTCGTGCGCGACTACAAGAACCCAACTGGCAACGCACGGCAGAAAGTGCGCTTCTACGTTCGCAGCAAGGGCCGCAAGCTTTATGCGGCGGTTGATTTTGAAATGGCCGCGTATCGGCGCATGAACGGCAGTGAACCCGCTTCGATTGTGATCTCGGCAACAGTGAACCCAAACGACTCGCCGAACCTGGAATACGATCCCGAGAAGGACATTCGCGAGATGGCCAAGTAGTAGGCAAATGTGGATTGCCTCACCAGTGCCGCACTGTTGCCATCCACTTAGGACAGCCCTCCCCCACCCCGGCAGCTATGAAGCATGCTGCTTTTCGTGACACCACGGATCGGAGCGACTCGTCTCGGATTCGTATCAATGCGAGTGGTATGCATTCAAGACTTGATACTGTCCCCCAAGATTCCGCCACCCCCTTTTCAGGACGTTTTTTCCAGCATCGCCCGGAACTCCGGCTCGGCGATGACCTTCACGCCCAGCTTGGTGGCCTTGTCCAGCTTGCTGCCGGCGTCGCTGCCGGCCAGCAGGTAGGTCGTCTTGCCGCTGACGCTGCTGCTGACCTTGCCTCCGTGGCTGCGGATGGTGTCGGCGATCGTCTCCCGGTCCTCGCTCAGGGTGCCGGTGATGACCCAGGTGGTGCCGGCTAGGTTGTCGCTCGCCGCCGTGACCTCCTTTTGCGCAAAGGTCAGCCCGCCCGCCTTGAGACGCCCGAGCAGTTCCTGGTTCACAGGATCGCGGAACCATTCATGAAGGCTCTGCGCCACCACCTCGCCGATGTCAGGGCACTGGACCAACTCCTCCACTCCGGCCGCAGCGACGGCGTCAATGCTGCCAAAATGCTCCAGCAGCTTGCGCGCTCCACCGGCTCCGACATGCAGGATGCCCAGGCCAAACACGAGCCGCCAGGCGGGCTGCGCCTTGCTCTGCTCGATGGCCTTCAAATAGTTGTCGATGCTCTTCGTGCCGACCCGGTCGAGCCGTGCGAGCAGAAGCTCGTTCAACTGATACAGATCGGCCACGTCGCGCACCAGCTTGAGATCAACGAGCTGGGCCACCACCGACTCGCCCAGGCCGCTGATGTCCATGGCTCCGCGGCTGACAAAGTGCTCGATGCGCCGCTTCACCACCTCGGGGCAATGGGGGTTCGGGCAGCGGATGACCACCTGCTCCTCATCCCGGTGCACACTGGTCCCGCAGACCGGGCAGTGCAAAGGCGCGACCACCGGCTTCTCCTCACCCGTGCGTTTCTCGGTCTTCACGCTGACGACGGCGGGAATGATCTCACCGGCCTTTTCAATGATGACGTGGTCACCGATGCGGATGTCCTTGCGCTCGATCTCCTCGAAGTTGTGCAGCGTGGCGTTGCTGACGGTGCTGCCGCTGACAAAGACCGGCTCAAGCCGTGCAACGGGTGTCAGTGCTCCGGTGCGGCCAACCTGGATGTCGACGGCCAGCAGGCGCGTCTCCGCCTGTTCCGGCTGGTACTTGTAGGCGATGGCCCAGCGCGGGGCCTTGCTGGTGAAGCCTAGCTCACGCTGGTCGGCGAAGCTGTTGACCTTGACCACCGCGCCATCGGTTTCGTAAGGCAGGCTGCGACGTTTTTCATCCAGGTCACGGATCGCGGCGATCAGTTCCTCGGCCGTGCTGGCGTGCCAGATGAGGTCGGCCTTCCGCAAGCCGGCGCGGTCCAGCAGGGCGTGCACGTCCGTCTGGGATTCCACCGGCATGTCCGAGGCGTCGGCGAGGCCGTAAAAGACAATGTCGAGCGGACGCTTTGCCACGATTTTGGGATCGAGCAGCTTGAGGGTGCCGGCCGTGGAGTTGCGCGGATTGGCAAAGGTGGGCTCCCCGGCCTCCTCACGCTCCTGGTTGAGCCTGGCAAACCCGGCCTTGGGCATGAACACCTCGCCTCGCACTTCAAAGTTCTGAGGGGCGTCGGCAGGCAGGCGCAGGGGCAGCGACTTGATCGTGCGGAGGTTGTTGGTCACATCGTCGCCCGTCTGGCCGTCGCCACGCGTGACGCCATGTTTGAGCAGACCGTTTTCATAACGAATGCTGATCGCCACGCCATCGACCTTCGGCTCAAGCACACAGTCGATCTTCTCCCGGCCCAGGCCCTTTTGTAGGCGTGCGAAGAAGGCCGTCATCTCCTCCTCGGAGTAGGTGTTGTCGAGGCTCATCATCGGCACCGTGTGCCGGATCTGCACAAAGCCTTCCAAAGGCGCGCCCCCCACGCGTTGAGTCGGTGAATCCGGGGTGACCAGGTCAGGAAAACGCGCCTCGATGTCCTGCAGTTCCTTGAGCAGCGCATCAAACTGCTGGTCGCTGATCACCGGCCGGGCCTCGACATAATAAAGCCGGTTATGCTTGTCGATTTCCTGGCGGAGAAAGGCGGCGCGGCTGGCGGCTTCGGCGTGGGTCATGGTTTCTGATTTAGCGGTAAAGACGAGGAAGGAAACGCAAAAGACGCCTCGGATGATTGACGGGCCGCCGGAGCCAGTATTGAAGCTCTGCCATGTCCCAGCCTCTGCTCCCTGAAGGCCATCTCGAACGCCGCCTCGGCCCCTGGTCGGCGACCGCCCTCAACATGTCGAACATGATCGGCGTGGGCCCCTTCATCACCCTGCCCGCCCTCATGGCGACCCTCGGTGGACCACAGTCGATGCTGGGCTGGCTGGCCGCGCTGCTGATCACCCTGCCGGACGCCCTGGTGTGGAGCGAGCTTGGAGCCGCCATGCCTGCCAGCGGCGGCACCTACCAGTGGCTGCGCACCGGCTTTGGCGCGGAAAAATGGGGGCGCCTCATGTCCTTCCTCTTCATCTGGCAGCTCATCCTCAGCGGGCCGATGGAGATCGGCTCCGGCATCATCGGCTTCACCCAGTATCTCGACTACCTCATCCCGGGCATCGCCGCCGACAACCTGCGCACACCGGGCGGCGCCGCCGTGGTGCTGCTGGTGGTCGGACTGGTGACCCTGCTGCTCTTCCGCCGCATCGGCCATGTGGCGAAACTGACCCTGGCCATCTGGGCCGGTGTGATCCTCACCGTCGGCACGGTCATCGTCACCGGCATCCTCAAGTTCGACTCCAGGATCGCCTTCGATTTCCCCAAGGGCGCCTTCACCTGGGAGTGGGGCTTTCTTCTCGGCCTGTTTCAAGGCGCGCGCATCGGCATCTACGACTACCTGGGTTACTACGACATTTGTTATGTCGGCGATGAAGTGCGCGACCCGGGCCGGACCATTCCGCGCAGCGTGGTGACCAGCCTCGTTGTCGTGGCCCTGCTCTACATCGGCATCAACCTTTCCATCATCGGCATCGTGCCCTGGCGTGAGTTCACCCCGATGCCGGGACAGCCCGAACCGGAGTTTGCCAAATACGTCGCCTCCATCTGCCTCGAACGCGCCTGGGGCAGGCCCGTGGCGGTCGTATTCACCCTCATGCTGCTGTGGACGGCGCTGGCCTGCCTCTTCGCCCTGCTGCTGGGCTACTCACGCATCCCCTATGCGGCGGCCCGGGACGGCACCTTTTTCGGCTGGTTTGACAAACTTCACCCCACCGGACAGTTCCCGCACCGTTCTCTGCTGCTGCTCGCGGCACTCTCAGCGGCCTGCAGCTTCCTCAGCCTGGGCTTTGTCATCGAGACGCTCGTGGTGCTGCGCATCCTGATCCAGTTCATCGGCCAGATCGTCGCCCTGGTGCTGCTGAGAAAAAACCGCCCCGAAATGCCGCGCCCCTACCGCATGCTGCTCTACCCGCTGCCCTTGATCATCGCTGGAGCCGGCTGGCTGGCGGTGTTCTGGACCTCGGAGGACAAGCGCTGGTATGCCCTGGGCAGCCTGCTGGTCGGCGTGCTTTGCTACCTGGCATGGTCGTTCGTCACCCGCCGCTGGCCCTGGTCGGCAGAAGCCGCACCGGCCTCACCGCAGCGATAACAAAACAGGGCGCTGGTGCTGCCGGGGAAGATGACGTCCCCGCCATGGACCAGCGCGCGCCAGTCCACCATCTGCGTCACGCCGCGGCCGTCATAAAAAGCCAGCCCCCGGGAACTCTGGCGCAGGCTGTTCCAGGCACGCAGGCTTTCCCGTGCCCCGGCCAGCAGGGCGGAGTCCTCCTTCGACCAGGCGTGGTTCATGACCACCCCGCCGCTGAGACCGTCGTAAATCTGCAGGCTTTCACCGGAAGCCACCGCCACCACATTTCCATCCATGCCTGCGGAGGGAAGCGGATGCCGGGCCGGACTGTTGTCACGCACCTGAAGCGAAGCCAGCGTGGACACCGAACCGTCCGGCAGAACACGGGCCAGGCCGCGATCCCCCCGCACGATCAACGACCTGCCAGCCGTGCCTATCGCAGTGGCGGAGTTCATGTAATACGGCGGCTTTTTCCCGGAATCTCCCTGAGGGAATCCGAAGACAGAATAGCGCGCCGTCACCAGGTTCTGCCCAAGCAGCCAGACACCCTCTCCCTGCAGCCAGCGGTCTCCATCGCCGCCCCAGAGCAGCCATGGATCCGACATCGCCCCGCCGAACATCCCTGGATAACCAAAACTCGGGACGGCCAGCGCGCTGGACATGATGATGGGTGAGGCCGGCCCATGAAAGGAACCGCGCAAAGATCCTGCCGAATGGTATCCCGCCGAAACCGCAGACAAGGCGGGAGCATCCAGGTTGAGAGGGAAGCCCAGCGGCTGTTCTGCGCTGCTGGCCTTCCACAAAATCGCCCCTTTCTCCGCATCCACCACGGCGGTGCCGTTTCCCCAGACCATGACACGTTTCCCATCCACCCGGATGCCGCTCATCAGCCAGACCGGGTTGCCGGGATTCATCGGCTGCCGCTGCCCGAGTTGCGGAATCTTTTGACTCCACAGTAGTCTGCCAGAGATCATGTCCAGGGCATCCAGAGCACCGAGGGAGGCGGTCCACCAAAGCATCCGGCCTCCGCTTCGTGCCAGCACTCCCGATGTTCTGGCCGGATTGGCGGCAACAGGCACCTTCCAGGCCAGGCTTCCACCATGCAGGTCCAGGCAGAACAGGCCGTCCTCATGCAGCACGCAGATGCGCTCATCATCCAGGCACCACTCCAGGGGTTGAACCAGTTCCTCCCCCCCTCGGTTTTTCATGGATGCCGGCGATGCAGCGCCAGCCTGAAGCCTTGTCTGCCAGAGCAGCTTGCCAGTGTCACGGTCAAGCGCGTGAATCTTGCGGTGGGTATCCTGCACCAGCACACGGCTGCCATCGGGACTCAGGCACCAGCCCAGAAGACCGGCCTGACGCGGCGCTGAAAACCGCCAGGCAATGGCCCCAGGGCGGGTGTAATCCGCTCCGCCGTCCACTTTTCCGGCTTCACTCGGGGACTCGGTGGCGGATGCTTCCAGAATCCGGACCGCCTCAGCCGTCGAAAGCGAAAGACCATCGGGCAGCCTGATCCAAGGTTTCTCTGCTGCCAGGGCAGCGCGAGCCTCCGACACGACGGCCGAATCTCCCGCCCGTCGGGCCAGCAGGCCGCTCGCCCATGCCTGCCAGCCCCTGGTCTCGGGCAGCTCCTCCATCTTCTCAAGATCCGCCAGGCAAAGCAGGGCCTCTTTGACATCCTTTGTTGCATCCGCCAGGACCGCCGCCACGGTCCGCCAGGCGCTGGCCGCCAGATGCCTTCGCAGCATGCTTCGGACTTCCTCGTCCAGCCTCCATTCGGCCGCCCTGGCGTTCATTTCCCTCAGGGCAAGCCGCAGTGAAGCTTCGTCACCGAACTCCAGCAGCAGGCCGGTCCAGGTCCGCCAGTGCGCCTTTTCAACCGGTTGAAGCCTCACGAGGCGCTCCGCCAGTTGAACGGCGTCCCCCAGCCGTCCCAGTTCCCGTGCTGCAGTCACCGCCTTTTGAATCAAGGCCGCATCCTGACATTGCCCCGGCACCAGCCTGTCGAAGGCCATCCTTGCAAGGTCCAGTCGCCGTGCATCCCAATACATCAAGGCCAGCCGCAGTTGGAGGTCGCCACCACGCCCGGGTTCCGCCTCCGCCAAAGCCCTCTCGATCTCCGCTTCAAGAACCTGGGGGGCGGCGCCCGGATGATCGAGCACCCGGATCAAAAGCTGCCGCAGCTCTCCTTTCACCGCATCCGGCAGCCCCTTCCCGGCGAGGGCGCCCCGCAGGAGTTCCTCCGCCTCCCCTTGAAGCTCTGCCTGCAAAGTTTGTTCGGCCAGGATGCCCAGCCTGCGCAGGTTTTCCATCGACCAGGCCCCGCCTTCAGCTGGCCACAGCCGGAGCCGTTCCTCACCAAGAAGCTCCGCCTCCCGCTCAAGCGCCACGGCATGCTCCCAGGCAGCCGCCAGCCAGGCTGCATAACGGGCGTCGGTGTCGCAAAGCTGCCGGCAGGCCTGCAGGTCCGGACCCGCCGACGACGCGTTGCCCGCAAGCGACTCGACCTTCGCCAGCAGCAGCCGTGCATCGAAAGCGTCAGGCTTCCGCTTGATCCAGGTCTCAAGCATCCGCCGCGCAGGAAGCCAGAGCTTCCGCGAAACCAGGAACTGCGCCACCTCCAGCACCACTTCCACAGGCACCTCCTCCGCCAGTTCGACCTCAAAAAGCTTCTCCACCTCGTTTTCACGCCTGAGCAGAAGATACATTTCCGCCAACTCCCTGCGGACATCCCATCTCCGAGGCGCCATCGTCATCACCCTCTCCAGGAGCCCGGCCGCCTCATGAAAAAGGTTCTGCTGACGCAGCCACCGCGCCGTCAGCAGCCGGGTCTCAACCTGCTGGCCGGCATCCTGGCTGGCCAGGGCGACATCCAGCTCACGTCGTCCCTCCTCCATCCGTCCAAGAAGCAGGAGCTGGCGGGCCTTCTGGAGGCGAAGGTCGGAACGGCCGGGGGCCGCCTCCAGCCGCCGGGTCATGAAGGCGAGCAATTCCTCCTCCTGCCTCCCGGACCTCAGCAGGTCGGTCACCCTTTCCTCCAGCACGCTGGAGGCGGGCAGCAAGGCCAGTGATTCCTGCCAGACCTTCAAAGCCTCCTCACGCCTTCGCGCCAGCACAAGGATGTCGCCATAGGTCAGGGCGGACGCCTCATCCGAGGGCTTCGCCTTCCACTTCATTTCATGCTCCGTCAGAGCCTTCGTCCGCTGCTGCTCATCCGCCGACAACCAGAAAAGAACCTGCGCCTCCCGCCATCGCCAGTGTTCGGGAGCCAGCAGATCCCGCAACACCGCCGCATGACCCGCAGCCTCATCACTCCTGCCATTGGCCAGGGCGCAGCGCGCCAGCACAAAACGCGCCTCCACCAACTCCTCCGCACCCAGTCCTTCCAGTTGAACAACCTTCACCAGGGCTTCCGCCGACCGCTTCAAACCCGCGTCCAGACAGCGCCGAATCCACAGCACGGCCTCCTGCCCGGACACCACCCGCTCACTCGCCAGCCGCGTCATCCGGGCGGTGACCAGGTCCTCATGAGCCGCGCCTGAGCCAGCCTTGATCAGCCTTTGGAGCCATTGGGAGCGCCGGGAAGGCACCTGGGTCTCCAGGGCAACCGCCTCGTCCAACACCGCCGCAGCACCAGGATCATGCGCCTCGGACAAGGCCTCGAACTGGGTGTATTTTAGCAGCGCACATCGCGGAAACCTTTGCAGGGCCTGCTCCAAAAACATGCGCGACCTTCCTCGGTCAACCACCCGCAGCAGCCTGGCAAAAACAACCGCCGCGTTTTCATCCGCCGGATACCGGGCGATATGCTGTTCGTAGAGGCCGATCAGATCCGCCACCCGCCCCGCCTTTTGATGGAGTTCCACAAGCGAACGCAGCGAACTCTCGGACCCCGGATCAAAATGAAGCGCCGTTCTCAAGGCCAGGGACGACTTCTCAAACTCCGCTGATGACTGCGCCCACAAGCCCGGGTGCGGCATCAGCAGGCACATCAGCATCCCCGCAAGCAGGGCCGCAGGGTGCCGGATATGACCAAAACGTTCGCCATTCATCACCAGAACAACCATGAGAGCAAAGACCCGCGCTCAGGTCGAGCAAGTCCGCTTGCCGGCTGGATAATAAATAAATGCGGCAGGCAGCTGCAGCTGCGATCCAGATCATCCCTCCTACCAAGGTCCTGCCTCCTTGCAAGCAGCCCCGCCATTGAATGTCCCAATGAAAATAAAATGCATGAGCAGCTGCATATCTTCAAACACACTGCCGCCTTCACCAGAATCGAAAACCAAACCGTTTCCCCTCCTGTAGCGGTCCCCTCCACCTCCGAAAAAAGTCTTTACATTGTCAAGTCACCATGATCATTTTCGGCCCTCGTTGGAAGCTCGTACCTGAATTTCCACACCTAAAAAGCTGGCCTCCCCCCCAGAGCCATGAAATTCCACTTTTCATTCCTTCTTATCACCCTAGGTGCCATCGCATTTGCCGCCGCCAAATGGAGCAGGGTTCCCGGAGTCGATAAACGCCCGGTTAACATGTCCCTGGTCACCGCCGGCACCACGGTTTCAGGCTCCAAGGGAATTGCCCAGTCCAGTGGCTTCATTCTGGGAGACCCACTTCGCCCCATTACCCTTCAGTCCGGCAAAAGCGAGGCCGTCATCAAGCTCGTGAAGCAGTCCTTTGTCGAAAAGGCCTCCTTTGTCAGTGACGGGCTCGAGGGCAGGGTCAGCGCCGCCATGAGCACGGACGGCAAAGCTTGGAAAAATCCCGTCTCCACCGTCTTCACCCCCACGGACCGCCTGGTTAGCCTGGACCTCGGGGCCGCCCAGGGCCGCTATCTTCGCCTTGAGTTCGAACTCGAACGCGGCGGAACCATCCGCAGCTTTCAGATTCTCGGTGCGCACACGGAACGGAACTACAAAATCACCCAGAATGAAAAAGGCTCCGGCCCCATGGTCAACTTTGCCTCTGGCATCGGCGGAGGACGCCTGATCTACATCAACCCCGAATCCTACGCGGCACGCAGCGCCGCCTCCGGCACCGGCCCTCTTTCCTTCCCTGAATCCGACGAAAAATACCGCACGGCCGTCTATGACTTCGGCCAGGTGCGTTCCTTGACCGAATTCGGCTCCGTTCACTCACCACGCCCGGTTCGCCTTCTGGTCTATGCCTTCGACACCCTGCCTGAAAAAGAGGACTGGCGTGGCAGGCTCGCGTTTGACCCCACCGTCTTTGATCATGCTGAACCCGTGGCCTCGGCAGAAGACAGCGAGGGCACCGGAACCCTCAAGATCAAGGCCAAGTCCACCGTCAAAGCACGTTATGTGGCGATGCGCTGGGAACCCGACTTCAACCCGCCCGCCTTCGTCGTCACCGACACCAGCATCAGCGGCAGCGGCACCACCAACTTCTCCAGCGGCGACACCAATGTTGACACCGACACCAATGACGAAGGTGATGTCGTCTCGGATGTCGACCAGGGTGAGGAATCCATGGAAATCACCGTGGATGGAGACACAGGCGAAGTCACCACGGAAGGCGACGTCAGCGGCGGCGACGGCAGCGGTGGCAGCGGTGGCGGCGGTGGCGAATCCGGTGAGTCCGGTGAGTCTGGCGATGGCGGAGAATCTCCGGTCATCAACATCAACAATCCCCAGAACAGCACCAGCGGAGCAGGTTCTGGCGGCGTTGGCGACAGCGGATCCGAAACCACCGAGCCTTCGGACAAGAGCTGAACAGGCCGTCGCTCTGTCTTCCAGAAACTACCGCAGCCCAGGTCCTCGGCCAGGTTGAGCAGATGAGCTCGATTCTTTGGAGGCTGCGACCTGTGAAATGCGGGCCGCCAGCTTGCCCGCAGACTCCTGGACGATAGATAAATCCCGCTCCAGGCGTTAGAACCGCCTGCTTTATCCAGCCATGAAACCCCTGCATCTCCTGGCCGTCTCGGCCTTCGCCCTTTTTTCCTCCTGTTCCAAAAACCAGGAATCTTCTTCGGCCAGCACCACCATTGACCTTTTCAGTGGCACGGACCTCTCGGAGTGGGAAGGCAAC
The DNA here is from genome assembly GCA_044345155.1 of Prosthecobacter sp. GTDB lineage: Bacteria > Verrucomicrobiota > Verrucomicrobiia > Verrucomicrobiales > Verrucomicrobiaceae > Prosthecobacter. Next base: position 20,095 of record JBIJBP010000001.1, read on the forward strand.
CCAAAGCTCTGGAGCGTTCAGGATGGTGCCATCACTGGCATCACTCCGCCTGATCCCGCCGACCCCGCCAAGGGCATCATCAAGCACAACACCTTCCTGGTATGGAAGGGTGGCACGGTCGGAGACTTTGAACTCACCTTCCAGTACCGCATCGAAAAGGGAAACTCTGGCGTCCAGTACCGAAGCAAGGCACTTCCGCCCGGCGAATTCGGGCCGATCATCAGCGGCTATCAGGCGGACTTTGAGGCCGGCGACAAATACAGCGGCATCCTTTATGAGGAGCGCGGCCGTGGAATCCTCGCCCTGCGTGGCGAAAAAAACGTGATCAAGCCCGGCACAGACGCAAAGAAACCCTTGGTCGAAAAGGCCGGCGCCGTCGGTGACAGCAACGCCATCCAGGCCTCCATCAAGAAGGAGGACTGGAACGACTACAAGATCATCGCCAGGGGCAATCATGTGCAGCACTTCATCAATGGCATGCAGACGATTGACGTCACCGACGAGGACTCCGCCAACGCACCGAAGGAAGGTGTTCTCGCCCTCCAGATCCATCAGGGCCCCCCGATGAAGGTACAGTTCAAAAACCTCAGGCTGACCCCCCTGGACTGACTTTCACAGCAGGCACGCCCGCTGCTCCAACCCAGCCGCCATGAGCCATCGCCTCCACATCTGCCTTCTGGCCCTCTGCCTTGCCGGAATCACCGCCGGCATCCAGGCACAGACCACCGAATACATCATTTGTTCGGGAGGCCCCGCCCTGCGGAAGTGGGAGGACCTGCGCGTTTCAAACATGCAGCATGACCGCTGGTGGGGGAACTTCGTCCGCACGGCGCGCGTCCGCATGCAGGAGCTTCAGAAGACCCAGCCCCAGGGCACCCTCATCACCTGGCTCGTCTATCGTGACGGCTACCTGCGCCGCGCGGCCGAGGATCACGACCCGCTCACCGCCCACTGCGAATCCGTCCGCGACACCTACAAGGTGAACCTTGTCTGGTTCCGGACCGGTGACGACGTGATCAACTACATCAACCAGGGCGGCGGCGCGGTCTCGCGCAGAAACGCCAGGATCAGCGGCTTCGAATACTTCGGCCATTCCAACAAGCACTGCTTCCTCTTCGACTACAGCAGCGACGTCTACGCCGCATCAACGGCCTGGCTGCATGAAACGGACCTCCACCGTCTGAACCGAGGTGCCTTCACCCGCAGGGCCTTCTGCCAGAGCTGGGGCTGCCATACCGGGGAGAGCATGAGCAAGGCATGGAAAAAAAGCACCGGCGTGCCGATGATCGGCGCCATTGGAAAAACCGATTATTCGTTCATGCATCTGCGGAACTGGGCGGTGGCCCTGGCCGAGGGCGCACGCTGGACCCGCTAGCCACGCATTTTTTGAGCCCCTGTTCAGCCTTCACCGTCTGAGGCTGGCGGTTTCAAACGTAACTACTTCCATCTTATGCGTGCCCTGATCCTCATCCTTCTCGTCTTTCCATTCATCCAGGTATGCCCGGCCCAGTCCCCTGGCAAAGGCGCCACGGGAAACGATCTGGAAGCCTGGGCAGCCAAGGGAGACCCCGACGCCCAGTTTGAGCTCGGCCTGCGCCTGCTGACCGGTGAAGGCGTCAGGAAGGACGAAGCCAGGGGCCGGGAATGGATGGAGAAGGCCGCCAACCAAAAGCATCTCCGCGCCCAGTTCGTCATGGGCTCCCTCCACGAGGACGGCGTCGGCACGAAGAAGGACGAGGCAAAGGCGCTCGAATGGTATCGAAAGGCCGCCGAAAACGGCTTCGCCCCGGCCCAGTTCTCCGTGGCCATGGCCTACGACCTCGGCAGGGGTGTGAAGATGGACCCCGTCAAGGCCACCGAATGGCTGGAAAAGGCCGCCGAACAAAATCATCCGCAGGCGCAGACGGCCCTCGCCTCCAAGCATGAACGCGGAGTCGGCGCCCCCCTCAACCCCTCCAAGGCCGCCCTGCTCTACCTGCGTGCGGCCCAGCAGGACTTCGTCCAGGCCATGAGCCGCCTGGCCAACCTCTATTACACGGGCAACGGCGTCCCCCTGGATTATCGCCGCGCCGGCGCCTGGTATCAGCGTGCTGCCAAAAGCGAGGACCCCTGGGCCGCCAACAACCTCGCCTGGTTCCTCGCCACCTGCCCTGACGAATCCCTGCAGAACGGTGAACAGGCCGTGCTGCATGCAAGCCGAGCCCTTCGCATCATGGATGAATCAGGCGAGGACCAGCGCTACGAAATGCTCGACACCAAGGCCGCCTGCCTGGCACGCAACGGGGAGTTCCTTGAAGCCATCCTCTGGCAGAAACGTTCACTGGCACTCCTCGCTGAGGACAAGGAGATCTCCCCCGAAGAGCGAACCACCCTTCAAAAAGAGTTCGAAACCCGCCTGAAACTCTACCAGCAGGAGAGCCCGTACGACGAACCCGAGCCCAAGGTCGAGAAGGAGGCCGCCCCCCTGCCCCAGGACACCATCCTTCAGGACGAAGGCATCCCCGGCTCCAACAATCGTCCGAAGAAGAAAAAGTCCGGAGGCAAGGGCACCGTCGTCTGACAGGCCGCCGGTCATGGCTATGGCTCTACCCGGATCGTCGTCACAAGCGGCCTGTGATCACTCGCCCTGTCAAATTCAAGGTCCTGATGAATGTGCGAGCGCCTTAGGTCGACCAGCGGACGCAGGCTCCGGCTGCAAAACACATAATCCAGCCGCGAGTAGGTGTCCGCAGCATCCCAGAAATGCGTCCACACCTGACCCTGCCTGTCTGCCAGCGGCAGCTCAGCCATATGGGTTGGCGATGACCTGCTGCCCATGACCGTGGCGACGGCGGTGCCGTTTCGGTGCTCATTGAAATCCCCGTAGCAAAGCATCTTCACCTTCATGTCGGCCGCCATGATCGAATCCATGTGCTCTCTCAGCAAACGAGCCTCGTTCTTCCTCATGAGCGCCTGATCCGCCTCCGGAACCTCCCGCATCGACTTCAGGTGAACCCCCAGGAACCGGACCCTGAAGCCTGCCCGAATCTCCACCGTCGCATCCAGAATCCCGCGCTGCATCGGAAAGGTCATTCCTCCAATGCGATACCGCAGGTCGGTCCTGGAGCCCTTCGCCACCACAGGAAACCGGGACAACATCACCAGGCCGCGCGTCATATCGCCTCCACGGCAGGTTTCCAGATGAGGCAAATCCAGCCCTGCCTCCTTCAGCCGCCGCTGAATTTCAGCCACATCCTCGTCATCGCCTACTTCGCACAGGCCAAGGACATCCGGCCGGATTTCCACCAAGGTCCCGATCACCCTCCCCTTCTCCTCTTCCGGCTTGCCTGCGACCACCTTCCGCCGCCCTTTTTCAAACCGCTCCATCTTCAGCCAATTCCGCACGTTGTAGGCGCAGAACGTGAAGCTGCCGGCCTCACTGTCCCGCCCGTGAACCTGTCCCAGGATCAGGATGAAAAAAAAGGCGGGCACCCAGGCCCGCCTCATTGTGGTCCGTTGTTCCATCCGATGACCCGGTCAGACGTCCTGGGATGAATTGACCGGCTGGCGCTTTTCAACGGTCTGGGGAATCGTCGGGCGCTCCACCTCGTCCTGGGCGGAGTGAAGCTCACGCTCAAACTCGTCACGAGCCTTCTTGAACTCACCCATGCTCTTGCCAAGGCTGCGGGCAAAGGTGGGAAGCTTCTTGGCGCCGAACAAAATGAGCACCAGGATGGCGATGATGACCAGCTCAGGCGTGCCTAGCGGTCCGATTCCGGCAATGATGTGAGGAATGTTCATGGGATTGGGGGGATGGTTAGTTGATCAACGGAACGATTCAAGCGGGGCTTTCCATAGATTCGACTGACCTGCAGACCTCAATGAGCGAAAAAAACCTTGCCATGGCGTGGTTTGACACCCCGCCCTCCACCGCTACCCTCGCGGCCCTCCATGCATCTTTACCGCACTTCCTCAGGCAACTTTCTCCATGCCAACGGCTCCTGGTTTGCCCTCACCGGCCAGGACTGGGACGGCCTCATCATGAATGCCGACCTGCATGGTCACCTGGCCCAGACGGCCGCCCAGGAACTCCCCTGCCCGGCCCCGGCTCCAGAAACCATCCTCGCCCCCATCGGCAGCCAGGAGGTCTGGGCCGCCGGTGTGACTTACTTCCGCAGCCGCACCGCCCGCATGGAGGAATCCAAGGATGCCGGCGGCGGCAGCTTCTACGACCGGGTCTACTCCGCCGAACGCCCCGAAATCTTCTTCAAGGCCACCCCCCAGAGGGTCGCCCACCCGGGACAGGCCATGCACCTGCGCTCCGATTCAAAATGGATGGTGCCCGAGCCCGAACTCACCCTCGTCATCAACCCGGCCGGTGAAATCATCGGTTATACCGTCGGCAACGACCTCTCCTGCCGCGACATCGAGGGTGAAAACCCCCTCTACCTGCCCCAGGCCAAGTGCTTCAAGCTCTGCGCCGCCGTCGGCCCCTGCCTTTACATCACCCGTGAACCGCTGCCCCCGGAGACAAAAATCGCCCTCAGCATCCGCCGGGCGGGAACCATCGCCTTCAGCGGTGAAACCACCCTGTCCCAGCTCAAGCGCAGCCCCGCCGAACTCGCCGGCTTCCTCTTCCGCGACAACACCTTCCCCACCGGCGCCCTGCTCATGACCGGCACCGGCATCGTGCCTGCGGACGAATTCACCCTCCAGTCCGGCGACGAAGTCTCCATCTCCATCGACTCCGTCGGCATCCTCATGAACCCAATGGGCTGATAGTTGCGTAACCTTCCGTCTGTTATTTCCATTCTCCCAGCCCACACCCTCATGTCCGTCCCCCATCTTCCCGCCCTCCGCAAAGGCCGCCCCTACGAGTCACTCGACAAAGTCCAGGTCAAGGATCACAAGACAGGCGAGATCTGCGCCGAGGTCAGCCAGGTCAACGCCGGCATCGTCCGCAAGGACCTCGCCCGCATCGGTGAAGCACGCGCCAGCCTGAAGAAGTTCACTGTCGAACAACTGATCGAGATCACCGCCAAGGCGGGCGAACTCTTCCTCAACGGCACCCTGCCCCTCGGCGACAAGGGCCACACCCAGAGCCCCCAGGAATACATCGCCACCCTCTCCCGCACCTCCGGCCTTCCCCACATCATGGTGAAGCGCAACATGGCCAAGATCCACTTCGCCATGACGAACATGAAGACTGTCCTCAACGGCCTCTCCCGCGGCCTCGACATGAGCGTCATCGACAACGGCTTCGGCACCCAGGCCGGCTGCCCCGTCGCCTACTTCCCCACCGCCAACGCCCTCGGCCTCGTCATGCCCAGCAACAGCCCGGCGGTGAACTCCCTCTGGCTCCCCTCCATCGCCCTCAAAACCCCCGTCGTCATCAAGCCCGGCCGCGACGAACCCTGGACCCCCTTCCGCCTCATCCAGGCCTTCATCGCCGCCGGCGCACCCGCCGAGGCCTTCGGCTTCTACCCCACCGACCACGAAGGCAGCGGCGAGGTCGTCAAGCTCTGCGGCCGCAGCCTCGTCTTCGGTGACGTCAACATCGCCAAGATGTATGAAAACAACCCCCGCGTTCAGGTCCATGGCCCGGGCTGGAGCAAGATCATCATCGGCGAGGACAAGATCGAAAACTGGAAGGAGTACATCGACGTCATCGTCAGCTCCATCAGCGACAACGGCGGACGCTCCTGCATCAACGCCAGCGCCGTCCTCGTGCCTAAGTACGGCAGGGAAATCGCCGACGCCATCGCCCAGCGCCTCGGCCCCGTCGAGCCCCTGCCCTCCGATGACGAAAACGCCCGCCTCTCCGGCTTCGCCAACCCGAAGATGGCCGAGTACATCGACGGCGCCATCGACGCCGATCTCAAGACGCCGGGCGCCGAGGACGTCACCGCAAAGTATCGCAACGGCCCCCGCAAGGTCGAGTTCCAGGGCGGCGTCTTCCTCCGCCCCACCATCATCCGCTGCGACTCCTGGGACCACCCGCTCGCCAACCGCGAGTTCCTTTGCCCTTACGCCAGCGTCACCGAGGTGCCGCAGGCCGAAGTCCTTGGCAAAATCGGTTATTCCCTCATCGTCACCGCCATCACCGAGGACCCGGCCTTCACCGAGCAGCTCCTGGAGTGCCCGACCATCGACCGCCTCAACCTTGGCCCCATCAGCACGATGAAGATCAGCTGGGACCAGCCGCACGAGGGCAACATGTTCGAGTTCCTCTACAAGCGCCGCTCCATCGAAAAGGCCTGACCCGCCCGGCTCGTCCGCCGCGCCGGCCTTCGTCTCATGCCACGTCCGCCTCACCTCCCCGAGCTCCTTTCCCCCGCCGGAAACTGGGACTGCGCGCGCGCGGCCGTCGCCAACGGGGCCGACGCCATCTTCTTCGGCCTGCCACGCTTCAACGCGCGCATGCGCGCCGACAACTTCACGGAGGAGGACCTGCCGGAGCTGATGCGCTTCCTGCACGCCCATGGCGTCAAGGGCTACTGCACCTTCAACGTGCTCATCTTCACCGGCGAACTCGCCGATGCCGAACGCCAGCTCCGCACGCTCGAATCGGCGGGCGTCGACGCCGTCATCGTCCAGGACCTCGGCCTGGCCCGCATGGTCAAAAGCCTCACCCCGGGCCTGAGGCTTCATGCCAGCACGCAGATGACCATCACCTCGCCCGAAGGTCTTGATCTTGCACAGACCCTCGGCATCGACCAGGCCGTCCTCGCCCGTGAACTCAGCCTGCGAGAGCTCGAACGATTCAAGGCCGCCGACCACCCGCAGCTCCCCCTCGAAGTCTTTGTCCACGGCGCGCTCTGCGTGGCCTACAGCGGCCAGTGCCTGACCAGCGAGTCCCTCGGCCGCCGCAGCGCCAACCGCGGCGAATGCGCCCAGGCCTGCCGCATGCCTTACGAGATGATCGTGGATGGCGAACTGCGTGACCTGGGCGACAAGCGCTACCTCCTCAGCCCTCAGGATCTGGCCGCCGTGGGCGAAATCCCCCGCCTCATCGAGCTCGGCATCCGCAGCTTCAAGATCGAAGGCCGGCTCAAAACCCCCGAGTACGTCGCCGCCGTCACCCGCGTCTATCGCAAGGCCATCGACGCCGCCCTCGCCGACCAGGATCTGTCCCAGGTCATCACCGAGGATGACCGCTATGAGCTGGAGATGACCTTCTCCCGCGGCCTGTTCTCGGGCTGGATGCACGGGGTCAACCACCAGAAGCTGGTCGGCGCCATGTATGGCAAAAAACGCGGTTACTACGTCGGCACCATCAGCGCCGTGGACCGCGACAGCATCCAGCTCGAAGAGGTGCCTGCACACCTCAAAAGCGGCGACGGCGTCGTCTTCGAGAATCTCGCGGACACCAACGATGAGCAGGGTGGCCGCATCTACGGCATCCGCGGACGCTGGCTGGACTTCCAGCGTGGACGGCTGCGCCTGGACCTGATCCGGCCCGGCATGAGGGTCTTCAAAACCGGCGACCAGGTGCTCGAAAACAAACTGCGCCAGACCTTCCAAGGCGAGATCCCCCTGCGTAAAAAGCATCGGCTTGACCTTCAAGTTTCAGGCAGGTCCGGCGAACCCCTTGTCATCTCCCTCAAAGATAACCCGGGCATCCAGGTCACCTCCAGCATGCCCCTGGAAACAGCACGTCAAAGGCCGCTGTCCCTGGAGGGCTTGAAGGAGCAGCTCGGCAGACTGGGCGGAACCGGTTTCGAACTGGGCGATGTCGAATCTCAGCTCGAAGGTGAAGTGATCCTGCCTCTCAGCGAACTCAACCGGATGCGCCGCGCCCTGGTGGAAGCCTGTGCTCAGGTTCGATCAACCGCAGCCCCTGATCGAGCCCCGGTTTCGGCCACCTTTCGTGACCTGTTGCCAGCCACCTCTGATGACACCTCGTCAGCGGTTTCTCCAGCCTTGCTCGCCCTCTGCCGAAGCTTCCCTCAGATCGAAGCCGCCCTGGAATCCGGCATTCGCCAGATCTATGTCGATTTTGAAGACATCCGCCAATATCCCGATGCCGTGAAACGCATTCGGGAAAACAGCGGCTCCGAAGCCTGGCTGGCCACGCCACGCATCCAAAAATCAGGCGAGGCCGGCTTCTTCAAGCTCATCGAACGCGCGGAACCCCATGGCGTCCTGATCCGTAACCTCGGTGCCATCGCCTACTTCCGCGATGCCGGCATTCCGGTCACCGGCGATTTCTCCCTCAATGTCGCCAACCCCCTGACAGCGGAGTTCCTCAAGCAGACAGGACTGCAGCGGCTGACGATCAGCTACGACCTGAACATCGAGCAGGTTCTCGACCTCCTCGCCGCCGCACCGCCTTCCTGGTTTGAAATCACCCTGCACCAGCACATGCCCATGTTTCACATGGAGCACTGCGTCTTTGCCGCCTTTCTTTCTGAAGGCACGGACTTCACCAACTGCGGCCGCCCCTGCGAACATCACAAGGTCCGCCTCCGTGACCGCGTCGGCATCGAACACCCCCTCAAGGCCGATGTCGGCTGCCGAAACACCCTTTTTAACGCGGTGCCCCAGACGGGTGCCCAGTTTTTCACCGGCCTCAGGCAGGCTGGACTGGGTCATTTCAGGGTCGAACTCCTCGAACAGGACCTCCAGGAATCCAAAAAGATCCTGCAGACTTATCAAGCCCTGCTTCGCGGTTCACGGAAAGGCGAGGACATCTGGCGCGATCTCAAAGCCCAGTCCCAGCTCGGAGTCACTCGAGGAACCATGGCGGATCTGATCTAAGCCATTCATTATCAATAAAAAGTGACAAAAACCACCCTTTCGGGCGGTTATCTGCTGCATCAGCTTTTTAGCGCTGATTTTTTTCAACAACCTGAGTAACGGATGTCTGAATTTACGGTAATTATCTTTTGTCAAAGAATCGTTTGTTTTGTCATTTTATTGTAATTATAGTATCTCAGTGACCTCACTCACCCATTCCAGTTCCTATTTTGTCCTTCCCAGCGAAGCCTGTAGTCGCCCTTCGTACCTGACCGAGGGTTTGAAGCGCATTGCCGAAAAAAGGCCTGAACGCCCCTGCCTCTATCAGGGTCAGGTCACCACCGTTGAAAAGGTCTGGGAACGCGTCCTCCGCGCCAGCACCTGGCTGCAACGCAACGGTGTTGAAGCCGGCAGCATCGTCCTCATCGCCCTGTCGGTGGATCATCCTGATGCTCAAACGATTGCGCTGGCTGTCACCCATGCCGGGGCCACGGTCTCCTTCCTGCCCCCGAGCATCTCTCTCGAACGCTTTCAACGCATCGTGGAACGCTCCTCTCCGGCATGTGTCTTTCTTGATGGCGGCAATGCCGACCTGCGGGACAGCATCGGTTCCATCATCACAGTGTGGATGACTCCGGGCCACTCCCAGGGAGACTGGAACGAGGCAGAACTGGAGGAAATCTTCGCCGAACGCCCCGCCTGGGGCATGCCCTTCCCTGGCAAGCCAGATGACGGAGCCTTCCTCATCTATGACAATTCCGACCGCGATGAAGGCGAGGTCTGGAGCCATCGCAGCCTGATCAACATGCTGGCCTCCAGGAATTCAGGCACCAGAAGTGTCCAATCCCTGCCAGGCAGCACGGAGGAGGACCTGCACACAGACCTCCTCCAGTTCTGAACCAGGCGGCGGCGCGTCAGATCTCTGTGCCAGGCTCCGGCTCTCCCTTGAAGGTGCCGGTGCCAACCAGCCTTTCAAAGATCGGGCTGGCCATCAGCGTCGTGATCACCGCCATGATCGCCAGCATGGCGAAGATCTCGGCGGAGATGATGCCGCGCTGAAGACCGATGTTGATGATGATCAGCTCCATCAGACCGCGGGCGTTCATCAGCACGCCGATGCCCATCGCCTCCTTGTTGGAGATTCCGGAGGCACGCGCCGCTGCCCAGCAGGCAACTCCCTTGCCCAGGATGGCGGCGACAAGCACGGCGCCGCAAAGCAGCCAGAGATGCCAGCTGTTCAGCAGGCCGAGCCGCGTGTTCAGGCCCGAATAAGTGAAGAACAGCGGCAGGATCAGGGCCACCGCCAGCGGCTGGGTGCGCTCGATCAAAGTCTTGTTCACCACGCCTCGCGGCATGGCGCTGCCCATCACAAAGGCGCCGAAAACCGCGTGCAGCTCAATGTAATCCGTCCACCACGACCCAAGGCACATCAGGGCCAGGAACATCGCATATTCGCCGTCGCTCAGCTTGCCGCGCCTCTCGATGCCCGCCGCATAACGCGCCAGGATCGGACGGATCACCAGGTGGGCGAACGCCACATACCCAATGCCGCCGCCAATGCTCAGCACCGCATGGGAGAAGTCGCCGTTGAAGCTGGCCAGCACCACCGCCAGCATTCCCCAGGCCGCCGCATCATCAATCGCACCCGCGCCAATCGCGACCGTGCCCATCGTCGTGCCCGCAAGCCCCTTGAAATGAATGATGCGCGCCAGCATCGGGAAGGCCGTGATGCACATGGAAGCCCCCATGAAGATCATGGCGTTTTGCAGCGAGGTCTTCTCTGGAAACAGGCTGGTATGCCCATGAAAGGCCCAGCCCAGCCCGGCCCCCAGCAAAAACGGAGCCGCCATGCCGGCCAGGCTCACCGCCACCGAGGAGCCAAAACGCTTGCGCACAATGTCCACGCGGAACTCCAGCCCCACGATGAACATGTAAAGCGCCAGCCCCAGCTGGGACACCGGGAACAGCACCTTCATCGACTCCTTTGGAAACAGGGCCTCCCCCGCCTCCGGCCAGAACAGCCCCAGCAGCGACGGCCCCATGCACACGCCGGCGATCATCTCCGCCACCACCTGCGGCTGGCCAAACCGCGCCGCAATGGCACCGACAATGCGGCAGAAGACAAGGATGATGCCAAGCTGAAGGAAGAACTGGATGGCAAGCTGGAGGTTGGTCATGGCAAGGATATGTCTGTGTTTGATACAAAGGGAGGAGGATGGAGCGGCTGGAAAGTCAGTAGTTCAGGGTGAGCATCAGGTAGGCAAAATCGGCGTCGTCACCAGCGCCGGTGTCATCCAGGTAGGAACCTGCGAAGAAGTGGCTGTAGCCCACAAGCAGGTCGAGATGTTGGTTCAGCCTCGCGTTCAACGTGAAATCCAGCTCCGTCCCGGCGTGACTTCCGGCCCCGGGCGTCACGTTCCGAACCCGGGTGGTTCCGTTGGCGCGATACCAGGCGTCAGCAGTGTCAGAGAGCCAGAAGCCGTGCAGGTCCAGCGCGGTCTTCACCCGGGCGTGAGGCTGCGCCGCAAGCCTAAGGACCAGGTTGTGCATGTTCTGCCAGGACATGGTGTCCATAAATCCATAGGGCGGATGATTGGTCGGAAACAGGTTTTGAAACGTCCCCACCTTCCCGTCTTCGGCATTGCCGTCCCCGCTGCCATGGCTGTACTCCAGCGCAAGACGGGGCTTCCAGCCCGAGTCCAGCCAGTTGTAGCCGCTTTCCAGATGCCAGGCATAAGCCCTCAGGTCCTCGCCATGCACCTGCCCGGCTTGGCCGGCCAGCTCAAGCGTGTAATCCCACCCGTCCAGCTTCAGAGGGTCCCCCTTCATCCTTGTTCCCAGCGTGATGAAGTCCGTCGATCCCGTCTGCGACTCCTCATGCAGATGCAGTGCATAAAGGTCCGTTGTCTGCACCGGCAGCATCGTGCTGCTGAAATAAAGTCCGCTAAAAAGCTGCCGGCGACCGTTCTGCGTGTCAGTCCAGTCTGAGTTGTTGAACTGCGATTCATGCAGCCTAACCACGCTGGAAGCAAAACCATCCACCCACCAGTCCTTCTCCTGATGGTGCAGCTTCACGGCATCAAAGGTCCGGCTGAAGTTCAGCCACTCCAGCGGGCCCACCAGGCGCTCATCACCATACGCAAGCACCTGACGCCCCAGCTTCACCGACAGATGCTTCGGATCACCAAGCTCCAGGGATGCCAGCCTGAGATCAAAGGCATCATCACCTTCCGCACCCTGCTGCAGCGGCACGTCAGCCCGGTCGGAGAACGACTCGCGCACATCCTGCCCCTGCACCGTCAAATGCAGCCATGAAGCTGGCTGCCACTCCAGCCCCAGCCGGATGCGATGCAGGAGCCATGTGTCATCCGTAACGGCATCGTTCGAGTCGTTAAAATCGTAGACATTCTCCCGCAACTCGCCCCGCACTCGGGCCTGGAACGTGAACTGCAGAACATCCGGCCCCGGTGTGATGACGGGTGCCACGACTGCTTCACCCGCACTCAGGAGCTTGGGTGAAATCAGCAGAAAGCAGGGAAACAAAAACAGGTGGAGGCGCGGCACGCGCTTGTCATCCTCCACATCGTTAAAAACGAAAATAGTGTCTTGCGATACCATTGATCGCAATCCAGCATCAGCAAAAGCACCTGATCAAGCAGCCAGCGCATCGGCCACACCCTTGAACAAATAGTAGCCCCAGCCCTTCTCCGCACCGTTCCAGTCCGGATCATAATGCGTGTCGCGACCGACAAACCTCTCCGGATGCGGCATCAGGCCGAAGACGCGCCCCGTGTCATCCTGCAGACCCGCGATCGCGGCGCTGGATCCGTTGAAGTTCGTTCCATACAGCAGCGCTCCGTGGCCGTCCTTGACATATTTTTCCGCATCCCCCTGCTCGCCGACAAACCTTCCTTCCGCATGCGCCACCGGAAGCTCAAAGTTTTCCGGCAGCAGCTTCAGGTAAGGGCTTGATGAACTGTTCTTCTTCAGCGGCACCCAGCGGCAGATGAATCGTCCGCTCGTGTTGTGGATCAGGCTTCCCTTCGGCAGCAGCTCCAGCTGCGTCAGGATCTGAAAGCCGTTGCAGATGCCCAGCACATAGCCGCCCGCGTCCACAAACTTCTTCAATTCATCGCCTAACTTATGATTCGTCACAAGCTTCGCCATGCGGCCGCTCATCACGTAGTCGCCGTAGCTGAAGCCGCCTGAAAACACCACCAGGTTCACGCCCTGAAGCGTCGTCGCGTCCAGCTGGGACACCGGCAGCACCGCCGTGGTAAACCCGGCCTCTTCAAGAGCACGGGAGGTTTCAACATCACAGTTGGTTCCAGGAAATTTGATGAGCAGGGCGTGAGGCATCGGAATGGGCTTTTGAGATTGGCGACATCCATTCGCGACGCAACCCCACATCTCGAAATCCTCCGAAACAGTTCCTGTCACGGTTTCAATTTTTGACAGTCCTGACACACAAAATCTGACCACTTGGTCTTTTACCTAAAAGCTGCCGCCTGCGGTTCATTTTCGTGTTTTCTCAAAAACGAGGATCAAGAAAGCGGTTAAAATCCATCTTCAAATGCGCGCTTTTTGACCATCCCCTGGGCAAACACAACCTGTTGAATACTGTTCATAATAACACACAAAAAATTTCAGATATTCTAAATATCAACTTTGACTCTAACGTTAGAAAGACTACAACCACTCCCATAACCGCCATGAATTGTTCACAGTTCTATTTCCTGGAGGAAGTCTCTCGCATTTCACCTCGCCGTTCCCGCATTCAGTGGATTGACTATGCGGTTCTTAGTCTTGCCATGATCTTTGTTTGTGGCGGGTGCCTCCTCGCCCTCGACATGGCCTCGGCTCATAGCTCCGGCAGTCAATCCTTCACCCATCATGCCTCGAATGTGATCAGCGAGTGGCATCCCGTTGTCTTCCAAAAGCTCTCCACCGGCCTGATGCTTCTGTCAGCCAGCATCTTTAATTCAGCTTTGATCGTGGGCTTCGTTCATCTGCTCCGCAGCATGGACCGCCGCCTCAGCCGCGCTCGTCAGCGCCAGTGGCAGCAGCAGCTTCAACTCGCCCGCCAGGCTTCTAAGAAGGAAGCTACGGCATCCTGCGTCAGGCAGGCCGAACAAAAAAGCCAGTTCTCCGGCTTCCTGATCAACCCAATCCTGCGCTGAGCCTGAGCCTCACGACACGGAGTTTTCTGGATTGTCGCTGGCGGGAGGAATGCATCTCGCTATCGCCCTGCGGGCATGGCCCCCACCCCTCCGCATGTCTACGAGCAGCCTGCTCCCGCCTTTGATGTCAACGCCGTCGAGACGCCCGCGTACGTCGTCGACCGCGGGCTGCTGAAGAAGAACCTGGAGAAGCTGGCCCGAGTCCAGCAGGAGTCTGGCGCGAAGATCCTGCTCGCCCTCAAAGGCTTCTCGATGTTCAGCACCTTTGACCTGGTGCGTGAATACCTTCATGGCTGCTGCTCCAGCGGCCTTCACGAGGCCCTTCTGGCCCACGAGGAATTTCGCAAGGAGCTGCACGTGTACGCTCCCGCCTTCAAACAGGACGAGATGGAGCAGCTCATCCCCATCGCTCATCACATCAGCTTCAACTCGCCCGCCCAGTGGAAAAAATGGCGCCCCCTGCTGGATGCGGCTCGGGCTGCGGGAAGACACGCCCCAAGCCCCGGCCTTCGCGTCAATCCACAGCACAGCGAGGTCGAGGTCAGCCTCTACGATCCCTGCTCTCCCAGCTGCCGCCTCGGCACGCGTGCGGACACGCTGGAGCATGAAAACCTCGACGGCCTGGAGGGCCTGCATTTCCATGCCCTCTGCGAACAGGACAGCGATGTTCTGGAACGCACGCTTGCCGCCGTCGAACAACGCTTTCCCAAGCTTCTCTCCCAGGTCTCCTGGGTCAACATGGGCGGAGGTCATCACATCACCCGCAACGACTATGACGTCCAACGCCTGGTCCGTGTGATCCGCAGCTTCAAGGAGCGCTGGGGCAAGGAGGTTTATCTGGAACCCGGCGAGGCCGTCGCGCTGAATACCGGCTACCTCGTCGCCAGCGTCATGGACATCGTGCCGACCGACGACATGCCGACGGCCATCCTCGACACCTCCGCCACCGCCCACATGCCGGACACGCTGGAGATGCCCTATCGCCCGCACATCATCGGCTCCGGCCTGCCCGGCGAATTCCCTCACACCTTCCGCCTCGGCGGCATGACCTGCCTCGCCGGCGACATCATCAATGAATACAGCTTCCCCGCCCCGCTTGAAATCGGACAGAAGCTCGTGTTCACCGACATGGCGCATTACACCATGGTCAAGACCACGACCTTCAACGGCGTCATGCATCCTGACATCGACCTCTACAATCCCGAAACAGGCCAGCTGAAGGTCGTGCGCCGATTCGGTTATGAGGACTTCAAGAGGAAGCTTTCCTGACCGCGTGCAGTACGTCGGCGATCAGGCCCGGCCCTCGATAAACCAGCCCCGAGTAAACCTGTACCAGGGAGGCTCCGGCGCGCAGCTTCTCCACGGCGTCCCCGCCGCTCAAAATGCCGCCCACGCCCACCACGGGAATGGAAGGCGCCAGCAGCTCGCGGAAGGCCTGGATCACCTGTGTCGACCGTTCGCGCACCGGCGCGCCGCTAAGACCTCCCGCCTCGGCGGCAAGCGGATGCCCGGCGACGGCCTCGCGGCTGATTGTGGTGTTCGTGGCGATCACGCCATCGACCGCCAGTTCATTGAAAACACGCGCCAGGGCCTCGATCTGCGGCCCTTCCAGGTCCGGGGCGATCTTCACCAGCACCGGCACCTTGCAGCCATGCGCCTTTTCCTGTGCCGACTGCTCCGTTTTCAACGAGTCGAGCAGCTGACGAATGCTTTCCTCCGCCTGAAGATCCCTCAGGCCCTTGGTGTTGGGCGAGGAGATGTTCACCGCGATGTAGTCCGCCACCGGATACGCGGCCTTGAGGCAGTACAAATAGTCATCGACGGCTTTTTCGTTAGGCGTGTCGAAGTTCTTGCCGATGTTCACGCCCACCACCGCGCTTGTGCGGCGGCGCTTCAGGCGCTCCACCGCCGAATGGATGCCCGGGTTGTTGAAACCCATCCGGTTGATCAGCGCCTGGTGCTCCGGCAGCCTGAACAGCCGCGGCTTCGGATTGCCAGGCTGCGGCCTCGGCGTCAGCGTGCCCACCTCGACAAACCCGAACCCTAGCGCCGCCCACGCATCCACGGCCGAGGCGGACTTGTCCATGCCGGCGGCCAGGCCGAGCGCATTCGGAAACTTCAGCCCAAGGCACTCCACCGTCCTGCTGACGGGCAGCTCGTCCGGCTTCAGCATGCCTAACGAATGACTGAACCGCATCAAGCGCGTCGTCCATTCATGGGCGTGCTCGGCGTCGAGTTTGAACAGCCAGGGCTTGAGCGCTGGATAAAGGGCGGAGACAAGGGACATGCTCCTCCCCGAAACGCGGCGGAACGGGAGTGTCAAGAACCTCCCGGCCTCCCCCGTCATCTGGTGGACAAACTTGTCCGGCGGTCGACAAGATCGCCGGCCACGCCACGTTGACTCCGCCCGCCCCTCCCGCCTGATGAACGTCTCCCTCCGCCCCGCCACGCTCGACGCCCTCGCCGCCTTCCGCCTGCGTCGGTGCAGGCTGCTGCAAATGCGCGCCGCCCTGGCCTGGCTCGCGGCCGCCCTCCTGGCCGTGCTCGTCATCGCCCTTCTCGACCGCGCCCGCCTCATGCCGGAATCCCTGCGCCCCTGGCTGACGCTCTCAGCCTATGCCGCGGCGGCCTTCCACGCATGGAAGGCGGCCTGGAGCCTGATCGCCCAGGCCCGAGACCTGCCCGGTGCCGCCCGTCTCCTGGAAACCGCCGCCCCGCACCTCCATGAACGCCTGGTGGCGGCCGTGGAACTGGCCGAAGGCAAGGGCCATGGCGGCGAGTCCGAGGAGTTCCGCTCGCGCCTGCAGGACGAGGTCGTCGAACAGCTTCGCTCCGTCTCGCTCGCCTCGGCGCTTCCCGCAGCCTCCTTGAAACCCTGGGCCCTGCGCGCTGGCGCTGTCATGCTTTTGGTTGGCGGCCTCTGCTTCATCCAGACCCTGCACCTGCCCGGCTTCCTCGCCCGCGCCGCCATCCCCTTCGCCAACTTCGCCCGCCCCTCCAGCGTGCAGATCAGCATCGCCGCCCCGCAGCCTGCGGACATCCTCGTGCCCATCGCCTCCGAACTGGAGGTGCTCGCCGATGTCACCGGTGCACAGCCGGAACGCGTCCAGCTTGAACTGCAGTCCGGCGACGCCAATCCGCGCCTCCAGGACATGACCCGCAGTGCCGGTACCCGCTACCAGGCCGTCGTCAGCATCGGCCAGAGCGACCTGCGCTACCGCATCCTCGCCGCCGACGCCATCAGCCCCTGGCACACGCTCTCCGCACGGCCCCGCCCGCGTGTGCTTGAGTTTGTCAAAACCCTGGTGCCTCCGTCCTACGCAAATCTGCCGCCCACTGATCTCAAGGAGGACCAGGGCGACATCGAAGCGCTGGAAGGCACGACGGTGAAACTCGCGCTCAAGACCAACCAGCCCGTGTCCAGGGCGGGCCTGCTCATCAATCCCGACCACGCCGACGCCCCCGCCCCTGTCGCTGCGCAATCCATCGAAGGCGATGTCGTGAAGACGGAGCTGACGGTGAATACCGAGGTGGAGTCATGGCAGGTCTCGCTCACCTCGCAGGAAACCGGTTTCACCAACGATGAATCCAGCCCCTGGAGCGTCACCAGCATCCCCGACCTGCCGCCTCTCGCCCAGGTGATCGAACCCCAGGAGCAGCTCGAAATGCTCCCCGATGAATCCATCCGCTTCAAAGGCCTCGCCGGCGATGATGTCGGCCTCGCCAGCGTCAGGCTCGCCCATCAGATCAACGCGGGGAAATGGGAGGAAAAGGAGCTCTCCGGCAAGACCGGCAAGGAGGCCCAGGTGCAAAGCCTGCTGCCGCTCGCCCCCCTTCAGGTCAAGGCCGGTGACACCGTGCTGCTCAAGCTTGTCGCCACCGACCTGAAGGGTCAGACCGCTGAGTCCGAAGCCATCCGCATCATCATTCTCGAACAGACCGTCAGCCCGCAGCAGCGCCAGTGGGCCGAGCAGACGCGCCGCTTTGCCCAGCAGGCGGACACGCTTTCCGATGATGCCCGTGAGCTGCGCAAGTCCGTCGATCAGCTGAAAAAAACCGGCCGTCATGCCGACAAGAATCCCGAGGCCGCCCGCGCCGCCCAGGATGCCCTGGTGCGCGCTCAGACGGACCTGGAAAAAGTCGCCGCCAAGGCCGAGGACCTCTGGAAGGAACTCCAGGAAAGCGCCCGTCAGGCCCCCACCCATCTCGATGCCCAGGAGGTTCAGCTTCTCGGTGAAAAGCTCGCCCACATGCGCAGCGATGCCCTCAGGCAGATGCAGAAGCAGATCACGCAGGACATCGAAAATCCCGAAGGCCTGCGCCGCGACGCCAGCCTGGCCCAGGCGGACATCGACAGCATCGCCCAGGCCGCCCGTGTCTTCGCCGCCGAGGACAACGCCCGTGTCGTGGCCCAGCAGGCACGGCAGCTTGCCCGCCAGGAAGCCCTGCTGACCGAGCAGTCCCTGCCCGCCAACCGCGACTCCGCCCAGCGCCCGAAATGGCAGGAGCAGCAGCGCGGCGCCCTCGCCGCCACCCAGCCCCTCAACGAGCAGATGGAAAGCCTCAAGCCCCTCGTCGACGGCGGCCCGCAGAACCAGCTCAAGGAGTTCCAGAAACAGATCACCGAGGCCAGCGCCGACCTCGCCGCCAGCCTCGACAAGCCTGACCAGTCCAAGAGCCCCGAACATCTCTATGGCGCCTCCGACAACCTCCGCCAGCGCCTCGCCCGTGCCGCCGACGCCGCACGCAGCATGGCGGAGAACGCCGCCACCCGCGGCCAGCAGCTCCGTGAGCAGCTCGCCCGCCAGGAAAACCCGGCCGTCGCCGCCCTCAACGAGGCGAAGGAGGCCATGCAGCAGGCCGAGCAGGAGTCACGCAAGCCTAACCAAAAGCCTCGTGAAGACCGCGAGGGCCGCACCGCCCAGGAACGCGCCGCCGAGGAGCTCGCCAGCGCCGCGAAGCAGCTCGAGGAGCAGGCCGCCCTCAGGGAGCAGAACACCCTGACCAACACCGAGGCCGCCCTCGACACCAACCGCGCCTCCCGCGCCGCCGACCAGCTCGCCCGTGAGGTGAAGGCCGCCACTGACGCCAATGGCGCCCGCATTCCCAGCGAGGCCGCCAAGGATCCGAAGAACAAGACGCCCGACCCGCTCGTCGCCAAGGGCGAGCAGCTTCGCGAAGCCGTGCGCGCCCTGGAGGCCGAGGCCCTCGCGCAGACCGCCTTGAAAGCCTCGGAGGAGGCGGCCTTTGACACCAGCAAGCCCGCCGACTCCGCCGCCGCCCAGCAGGCCCGCGCCGCGGCCGAGGCTCTCAAACAGCTTCCCGACACGCTCCGCCGCATGAAGCCGGCCGATCCCCAGGCCGCCCAGGCTAACCAACAGCTTGCTCAAAAGGCCCAGCAGGCCTCCGACATGAGCCGCGCAGCCGCCGACCAGCTCCAGGAACTCTCCCGCCAGGCCGCCACCCAGGCCCCGGACCAGCCGCTCAACTCGCAGCCTGCCATGCAGTCCGCCGAACAGGCCCGTCAGCAGGCCGGCGAGATCGCCCAGCAGCTCGCCGCCCAGACCCAGGCCGCCCGCAACACGCTCGCCCAGCTCACCCCGAAGGTCAGCGACATGATGAAGGCGGTGGCGCAGGACTTGAAGCAGTCCCAGCAGCAGACTCAGGACGCCGCCACCCAGGCGGAGGCTCAGAAACCCGTCGCCGAGGTCGCTGAAAAGGCCGCCGCTCTCCAGCTGGCCGCTGCCGAAAACACGGAAAAAATGCAATCCCTCCAGGCCGCCCTGCGCCAGGAGGCCAATGCCGCCGACCTGCAGAACCAGAGCCAGCGCCAGCTTTCCCGCACCGCCGATGCCGCCCTGGCCCAGATGCAGCAGACACAGCCCCAGGTGGCGCAGAACCTGAAGCAGGCCGCCCAGGCCCAGCAGAGCCAGCCCCAGGCCCAGGCGCTCAACCAGGCTGCCCAGGCCCAGCAAAAAGCCGCCCAGGCCCTGGATCAACTCGCCCAGAACATGGCCAAGGCGGAATCCGGACAGGAACTCAGCGACCAGGAGCTCGCCGATGCGGCGAAGATGGAGCAGGACCTCGGCGTCAAAGAGCCTCTCGACGAAGCCTACGCACGCGCCCAGGCACTCGCCCAGATGGCCCAGGACGCCACCCAGGATCCCGGCAAGGTGCTGGCTGAACTGGAAAAGGAACTGCCGAAAAACTCCGCCATGCAGAAGGCCCTGGCTGAACTCGGCAAACAGACCGCCCAGGCCAGCGAACAAGCAGTCGCCAGCGAGGCCCAGCAGCCGGCCAACATGGGCTTCGCCACCGAACAGGCCGCCAATGACCTGAACCGCGTCGCCCGCCACCAGCAACGTCTTGGAGCCAAGGAAGCCGCCCAGCAGACCGCCCAGGCAGCCCAGCAACTTCAGCAGCAGGCTTCCGTCGCGCGCGCAACCCCTCCCGCCCCCGGCCAGCCAGCCCCAGCGGCTCCCAAACCGGTCGGTCAGGAGGCGCTCGCCCCCGCCGCCCAGGCCGCGAAAGCCGCCGAGGCCACCGCCGCCGCCACGCCTCCAGCCATGACCGCCCACCCGCTCGAAGCGGTTCAGGCCGCCTTCCTCGCCCAGGCCCTGGACCAGCTCGACGCCCAGCTTCACCCCATGCAGGCCCAGAACGGCCAGCCCCAGCAGAATGGTCAGCAGCAGCAGGCCGGACAACAGGGGCAGCAAGGCCAGCAACAGCAGCAGGGCGCCCAGCAAAGCCTCGCCCAGGCCCAGCAGAGCCAGCAGCAGCAGATGGCGGATCAGCGCAACCAGGGCCAGACGCCCGGCTCCCAGCAGCCCAGCGCCTCCCAGCAGACCGCCCAGAACCAGAATCAGCAGAGCCAGCAGCAGTCCCAGGCCACTTCCCAGTCCAAGGAGGGCGGCGACATCCAGGCCATGCTGAAGGATGGCGTGCTCGGCACCGAGCTCATCCTGGTCAAGGGCGACTGGGGCCATCTGCCCAGCAAAATGGCCGAAGACCTGACCGAGGCCACCCGCTCGGAAGCCGCCCCGGAATACCGCGCCGCCATCGAAAGCTACTACAAGGCCATCGCCACCAAGGCCCGGAAGTGACCTCCTGCGGCCCGACCGATCCCTGACAGCGGCTGCCACCGTCTCGAAAAGCCGCTTTTTTCAGCGACTTGCATCTTCTCACGCCCCATCCTTTGACAGCGTGGGGGGACCGTGCAAGATGCCGCGCTTTCCGGCCCGGCTGCCGTGAAATGGGGTGCCAACCCTGTCCAACCTGCCCCCAGAAAGCGACACCACGAACGCTTTTTTCTCACCCCCCACGCTCCCTCGTCACGCCCCCATGCCTAAAGACACCTCCATCAAACGCATCCTCGTCATCGGTTCCGGCCCCATCGTCATCGGCCAGGGCTGCGAGTTCGACTACTCCGGCGTCCAGGCCTGCAAGGCTCTGCGCGAGGAAGGTTATGAGGTGGTGCTCATCAACTCCAACCCGGCCACCATCATGACCGATCCGGAATTCGCCTTCCGGACCTACATCGAGCCGATCACGCCGGAGATGGTGGAGAAGATCATCATCAAGGAAAAGCCGGACGTGCTGCTGCCGACCCTCGGCGGCCAGACGGCGCTGAACACCGCGATGTCGCTGCATCGCGCAGGCACGCTGGAAAAACACGGCGTACGCATGATCGGCGCGAAGCCGGAGGCGATCGAGAAGGGCGAGGACCGTCTGCTTTTCAAAAATGCCATGCTCAAGATCGGGCTCGACCTGCCTCAGTCCGGCGTGGCGCACACGATGGATGAGGCGCGCAAGATCGCCGATGAGATCGGCACGCTGCCGCTCATCATCCGCCCGGCCTACACGCTCGGCGGCACGGGCGGCGGCATCGCTTACAACCGCGAGGAGTTTGAAAAAATCACCGCGAACGGACTCGATCTCTCGCCTGTCACCGAGGTGCTCATTGAGGAGTCGTTGCTCGGCTGGAAGGAGTTCGAGATGGAGGTCATCCGCGACAAGGCGGACAACTGCGTCATCATCTGCTCCATCGAGAACCTCGACCCCATGGGCGTGCACACCGGTGACTCGATCACCGTCGCCCCGATCCAGACGCTGACGGATCGCGAGTATCAGATCATGCGCGACTTCTCCTTCGCGTGCATCCGCGAGATCGGCGTGGAGACGGGCGGGTCCAACATCCAGTTCGCCGTGCATCCGGACACGGGCCGCATGATCGTCATCGAGATGAACCCGCGCGTGAGCCGCAGCTCCGCGCTCGCGTCGAAGGCCACCGGCTTCCCGATTGCGAAGATCGCCGCAAAGCTCGCGGTCGGTTACACGCTCGATGAACTGAAGAACGACATCACACGTCACACGCCGGCCGCGTTCGAGCCGACCATCGACTACGTCGTGACGAAGATCCCGCGTTTCACCTTCGAGAAATTCCCCGGCGCGAACGAGGTGCTCACCACGCAGATGAAATCCGTCGGCGAGGTCATGGCCATCGGCCGCACGTTCAAAGAGAGCCTGCAAAAAGCCCTGCGCGGCCTGGAGATCAAGCGCTTCGGCCTGATCGGTGACGGCGCGGACAAGCAGCTCGAAGACGAGGAGCTCGAAACCAAGCTCAGCGTGCCGAACGCCGAGCGCATCTTCTGGCTCGGTGCCGCCTTCGCAAAGGGCTGGGACGTGGAGAAGGTCTACGCGCTGACGAAGATCGACCCCTGGTTCCTGCGGCAGATTGAGGAGATCGTGAAGGAACAGGCGCAGATGCCTGACACATTCGACCTGTCTGAAGCAACTCTTCGCCGTGCCAAAAAGCTCGGCTTCTCAGACGTCCAGCTCGCCCACAAGACCAAGACCACTCAAAGCGCCGTCCGCGCCGCCCGAAAGAAGGCCGGCATCCTCCCCACCTACCGCCTTGTGGACACCTGCGCGGCGGAGTTCGAGGCTTACACGCCTTACTACTACAGCACCTACGGCATCGAGGACGAGGTGCGCGATGGCGACAAGAAAAAGGTCATCATCCTCGGCGGCGGTCCGAACCGCATCGGCCAGGGCATCGAGTTCGACTACTGCTGCGTCCATGCCAGCTTCGCCCTGCGCGAGCTCGGCTTTGAGACCATCATGGTCAATTCCAACCCCGAGACCGTCTCCACCGACTACGACACCAGCGACAAGCTCTACTTCGAGCCCCTCACGCTCGAAGACGTGCTCAACATCTACGAGCGCGAGAACAAGAACGACCAGGTGCTCGGCGTCATCGTGCAGTTCGGCGGCCAGACGCCGCTGAACCTCGCCAAGGGCCTCGAAGAAAACGGCGTCCGCATCATCGGCACCAGCCCGAAGAGCATCGAACTCGCCGAGGATAGAAAACTCTTCGCGAAGCTGCTCGACGACCTGGGTTTGAACCAGGCCCCCAGCGGCATCGCCACCAGCCTGGAGGAGGCCCTCGCCGTCACCGCCAAAATTGGTTATCCCAGCCTCGTGCGCCCCAGCTTCGTGCTCGGTGGCCGCGCCATGCAGATCGTCTACAACGACAACGAACTCGCGCACTACATGCGCACGAACCTGGAGCTGGAAGGCACCAACCAGGCCGGAGCCTCGCACATCGCCAACAAGCCCACCCTTTCCGCCGACAAGCCCCTGCTCATCGACCGGTTCCTTGAGGACGCCACCGAGGTCGATGTTGACTGCATCACCGACGGCGAGACCACCGTCATCGGCGCCATCATGGAGCACATCGAGGAGGCTGGCATCCACTCCGGCGACAGCGCCTGCGTCATCCCGCCCTTCAGCCTCGCGCCTGCCATGCAGGACCGCATCCGCGACGCCGCCAAGAAGCTCGCCAAGGCCCTCAGCGTCCGCGGCTTGATGAACATGCAGCTCGCCGTCAAAGGCGACGACCTCTACGTCATCGAAGTCAATCCACGTGCCTCCCGCACCGCGCCCTTCGTCAGCAAAGCCATCGGCGTCCCGCTGCCGAAGCTCGCCGCCAAGATCATGGCCGGCAAAACGCTCAAAGAACTCGGCTTCACCAGCGAGGTCATCCCCTCGCACTACAGCGTCAAAGAAGCCGTCTTCCCCTTCAGCAAATTCCCCGGCGTGGACATCATCCTCGGCCCCGAGATGAAGAGCACCGGCGAAGTCATGGGCATCGACCCCGACCTCGGCCTCGCCTTCGCCAAGAGCCAGATGGCCGCCGGCGGCACCCTGCCCACCAACGGCAACGTCTTCATCAGCGTCAAGGACTCCGACAAGGCCAGCGTCGCCCGCATCGCCAAAGGCTACGCCGAGCTCGGCTTCACCCTCTACGCCACCCCCGGCACCGGCCAGGTCATCACCGACGCCGGCATCCCCGTGAACATCCTCCCCAAACTCGCCAGCGGCCAGCGCCCCAACGTCATCGACCTCATGAAAAACAAGGACATGGCGATGGTCATCAACACCCCCAGCGGCAAAAATACCCGCGAGGACGAAGTAAAGATCCGCACCGCCACGATGCAAAACCGCATCCCCATCATGACCACGCTCCGTGGTGCTGACGCCGCCCTGAAGGCGATCAAGTCACTGCAAGGCAGCGAAGTGCAGGTGAGGGCTTTGCAGGAGTATCACAAATGAACCCGCTGAGGTGGTCGCAAATTGCAACCGCTTCAAAACCATCATGCCCAAAGCCGAATGAGCAACACTTCGCCTACTAAGAAGGAACGCGAGGACTATGGGCGCGATGCATTTGCTGTGTCATCACTTAGGACCGCTGACATCGAGATTGATCGTCTTCTTGAATGCCATCAAGGAGCCGATCATGACTTTGTGCTTATCGAAGCGATTAGCGCATCGATATTGATATTCTATCTTCGTCCCTTTAAGGGTAGAGACCCGTTTAGGCTCGATAAATTAATAGTCCCTGCTGAGTTTTTAGATCTTCACAAAGGATTTGAGGACATGAGAGACAAAGTGATAGCCCACAGGGATGCGAATCTACCGCTCGTGTCTTGGGGGGGGCCAAACGACTTTGGCTTTATCTTTGATGGGCAGACGATCATGCCGAGTGTGTATAAAAGCCTACTCGATCCGATCAAAGCGATTGAGCTGAAAAAGTTGATCCATTGTCTCCTGCAGATTCTGGAGCCTAGAATCGGAAGCTTTTATCAGAAGCACCTAAATGCACCGCTCCTGCCTGGGCATTACTTGATCAGCATAGAAAATACTCCTGCTAGTTGGTTTACGATGGTTTGAGAATGGCTTTCGAGAGGAGCGCGGACACTCCTGTCCGCCTCTTCCCTTCGCGGCTTCGCCGCCCTTTGAATGAAGCGGGGAAGCTGCGTAGCCGCGAAGCGAATCTCCGCGCTCCCTTCTCCCAGCCCGATTGGCTTACGGCACTAAAGATCCCAGGGTGCAGGCTCGTATGGCAATGAATGCCGCGTTCGCGGCCACCGATGAAATTTCCACGCATGTCTCTCTCCCGGATCCTCGCTCTACCTGTCTTGTTTCTTGTCTCCACGGTTTCTGCCCAAAATGGAGGCTCAGGGGTGGATGTGCCGCCTTCGCTGGTGCCGGCGGCTCTGGTGCCTGACACGCGGCCTTTGTCCCCTGATGAGGAATTGAAAAGCTTCCAGGTGGCGCCGGGCTACCGGGTGGAACTGGCGGCGAGTGAGCCGCTGGTGGGCGATCCGATCTTTGCGCAGTTTGGGCCCGATGGTCGGCTCTGGGTGGTGGAGATGCGTGGTTACATGCCGGACATTCACGGCAACCGCGAGGATGAGCCGGTGGGCCGGATCGTGATCCTCACCGACACCGATGGCGACGGGCGTTTCGATCAAAGCAAGGTCTTCCTCGATCAGCTCATCATGCCCCGCACGGTCCTGCCGATCGGCGATGGCGCGCTCGTCGGTGCGCCGCCGATGCTGTGGTATTGCCCGGACAAGAATGGCGATGACAAGGCGGACGAGAAGATCGTGGTGGCGCAGGATGCGGGTGCCCAAACTATCCCTGGCCGCCCTGAACTGGCGAACCCGGAACATGGTGCGAACTCGCCGCTCTGGGGCCTGGACAACTGGATCTACTTTGCGGAATACGCAGCGCGTTTCCGCTGGCGTGGCGCGGGCAATTTCGAACGCAGCATCTCCTCCATGCGCGGTCAGTATGGGCTCAGCCAGGATGACTTCGGCCGTCTCTATTACAACTTCAACTCCGGCCACCTGCAGGGAGACATGTGGCCCTCCCATTACCGTCTGCGCAATCCGCATTATGAGAGGTCTGGAGGCCGCATCAGCCCGCCGGTGAACCAAGCCGTGTGGCCGATCCGTGTGACGCCCGGCACGAACCGCGCCTACATCCCTGAAAACATGGCGGGTCACAAGATCAAGAATTTCACCGCCGCGTGCTCACCGTGGATTTACCGAGGTGATCTCTTCCCAGCGGATGCGCTTGGCAATGCCTTCGCCTGCGAGCCTGCCCTGCATCTCGTGAAGCGGGACATTCTCACCCTCGAAAAAGGCAAGCTCGTGGCGCGTGAAGCCTACCATCAGCGTGAGTTCCTCGCGTCCACGGACGAGCGCTTCCGTCCTGTCAGCATGACCACGGGGCCCGATGGAGCGCTTTACATCGTCGATTTTTACCGGGGCATCATCCAGCACCGCATCTCCCTCAGCCCCTACCTGGAAAAGTACATCGAGGAGCACGACCTCGTGAATCCGCGCGGCCTGGGCCGGATCTGGCGCATCGTGCCGGAGAAGGCCAGGACACATCCGGCACCGAATCTGGCGAAGCTTGGCCCTGCAGAACTCGTCCCCATCCTCGCTCACAGCAATTCCTGGCACCGGGAAACCGCCCAGCGACTGCTCGTCGAGCGTGCGGAGGCAGTCGTCGTGCCCGCGCTGGAGGCTCTCACGCGCGGTGAGGTCGCGCTCGGCCGCCTGCATGCTTTGTGGACGCTCGATGGCCTGGGCAAGAGCAGCTGGCCGGTGATCGAGGCAGCGCTCGCGGATGCCGATGCCCGCGTGCGCAACAGTGCCGTGCGCATCGCCGAAGGTTTCCTGGCTGGTGAAGGGCGCGCCGCCGTGGTGGCCAGGCTCATCGCCCTCTCTGCCACCGAACCGGATTCGCAGGTGCAGACTCAAATCGCCCTGACGCTGGGCGAGTGCCAGGACTCGAAGGCCGATCAGGCCATGGCTGCGATGGCCAGCCGCGTGCCTGATCATCCCTATCTGCCCGAGGCCATCCTCAGCGGGGTCAAAGGCCGCGAACTGGAACTGCTGGAGCATTGCCTTGCCACGGGAAGCGGCAAGGCTCTGATCCCCAGCTTGGCGGGCTGTGTGGCTGCCGAACGCGATCCAGCCCGTGTCTCACGGTTCCTGGCACTCGCGGAAAAGGCCGGTGCCACGCCCCGCAAAACGCTGCTCGCTGGCTTCACCGCCAATGCGGCGGACTTCACACGCCGGAAGGTGAAGCTCGAAGCCAAACCGGCTCTTCTCGACACTGTTCCAGGCACCGAAAAGGTGGCGGACATGCTGACTTGGCCGGGCAAGCCAGCGCCCGCAGGTTTCAAGCCGCCGCGCCCGCTGACGGCCGATGAGCAGAGCCGTTTTGAGATGGGCAAGGCGCTGTACTCCGGCATCTGCGCGGGCTGCCATCAGCCCAGCGGTTCAGGCCTTGAGGGCATCGCCCCGCCGCTGATTGATTCCGAATGGGTCACGGGCTCGCCCGAGCGACTCAGCCGCATCGTCCTCCACGGCGTGCGCGGCTACATCACGGTCAAAAAGCGGCGCTACCAGCTCGACATGCCTCCGCTGGGCGCCCTGGGCGATGAACCTCTGACGGCCATTCTCACTTATCTCCGACGTGAGTGGGAGCATGGGGCGGAGCCCATCTCAGCGGACTTTCTCAAAGCGGTCCGCGAAAAGGAGGCAAGACGCACCGATTCCTGGACGGAACAGGAGCTGCTTAAGATTCCCTGACCCAGGAGGTAACGGGGTCAGAAAGCAACCAACTTCCTGACTCGACACCTCCATCTGCGCCAATTCTCTGCCGCGTGAACTCCTCGACGACTGGCTTTGCGCCGCACCTTCGCTCAAGCGATGCAGGACAAGCCACGACGCCTTCAATGAGGCCATGGCCACACGACCTTACCGGGATGATCAACGGCTCAGGCCAGAATCTCCTTCGCCACCGTGCCATAGACGTCGGTGAGACGGAAGTCGCGGCCGGCGTAGCGATAGGTGAGGCGCTCGTGATCCAGGCCAAGCAGGTGCAGGACGGTGGCGTGCCAGTCGTGAACATGCATCTTGTTCAGCACGGCCTCGTAACCGTAGTCGTCGGTCATGCCGTAGTTCATGCCGCCCCGGACGCCTCCGCCTGCCATCCAAAGGGTGAAGCCCTTGTTGTTGTGGTCACGGCCGTCCTCTCCCTGGCTGTGCGGCGTGCGCCCGAACTCGCCCCCCCAGATGACCAGGGTGTCCTTCAGCAAGCCACGCGCCTTCAGGTCGGCCAGCAGTCCGGCGACCGGCTTGTCAATGGCCCGGGTGTTGCGCTCCAGCTGCGCCTTCAGGTTGAAATGCTGGTCCCAGTTGCCGTGGGTGATCTCCACAAAGCGCACCCCGGCCTCGACCAGCTTTCTGGCCATCAGGCACTGCTTGCCAAAGGTCTCCGTCTCCGCCTCATCAATGCCATAGAGCGCCTTTGTCGCCGCCGACTCCTTGCTCAGGTCGAGCACTTTCGGAACCTCGGCCTGCATGCGGAAGGCGAGTTCATAGGACTCGATCACGCCCTCGACCTCGGCGCTGACGCCGCCGTCCAGGGCCATGCGCGACTTGTTGAGCGCCTGCACCAGGTCGAGCTGGGTGCGCTGGGCGTCGGTCGAATAGCGGTCATTTTTGATATTGGCGATGCTGGCCTGCTCCTGGCCACCACCGCCAAACCGGCGGGCAAAGGCCGCACCACCGGACAGGGCGTTGCCTCCCACCTTGGTGCCCTGGTAGATGGCAGGCAGGAATGCGCTGCCAAAGGTGCGCGTGGCGTTGGCCGGAGGGTTGATGGTGATGAAGCCAGGCAGGTTTTCATTCGTCGTGCCCAGGCCGTATAAAATCCATGACCCGAGCGAAGGCCGGACAAACTGGGTCGTTCCCGTGTGAAGCTGGGTGAAGGCCTGAGGGTGCGCCGGCAGGTCGGTGGTCATCGAATTCACCACGCAGAGGTCATCGGCATGCCTGGCCAGGCCGGGCAGAAGCTCGGAGATCCACAGGCCGCTTTTGCCATGCTGGCTGAACTTCCAGGGGGACCTCATCAGCTTCGCCTGGCCGTAGCGTCCCGCGATCGAAGGCGCGCTTTTGCCGGAATCGGCGACAAGCTTCGGCTTGTAGTCCAGCAGGTCCACATGGGAGGGGGCACCCTGCATGCACAGGAAGATCACCCGTTTGGCGCGTGCCGGAAGAGGCGGGTTTTTCGGTGCCAGAGGACCGGCGGATACGGCGGCGGATTCAGCGGCGCGCAGCGCCTGCTGCCGGGCGAGCGCGGCAAAGGCCAGGTAGCCGAAGCCGCTGCTGGTGTTCCTGAGAAAGGCGCGTCGGCTGAAGGAGGGTGAGGTCATGGCGGACAAGGGATTCCCGGCCTTGAACTCGTGAACACAGAATTGGTTGCGGCGAAGGCCCGGGCCCCTCCCGTGTCCTGAAGCACAGACACGGGTCAAAAAGGTCACTCCGCCGTTTCAACGCGCCGCTCGACAAAGGAGTCTGTTGCGGCTACAAAACGCGCCTTCATGCCTCCAACCGCACGATTTTTCCCAGCCTTCATGCTCGTCGCCACCCTGTGGCTGGCGGGGGCGGCGGCCTGTCAGGCACAGTGGCTTGTCTACGAGCTTCAGTTCACTCCGGAGGCTGAATCGGTGAATTTCACCAGCTACCGCAGCGCCTATCTGGTAGCCCCCGCTAACGGCGGAGCCGCCACCCTGGTCCTGACCACCGATGAGGGCGGGCAGTATTATGCCGTTGCGGACGGCGGCGCGAAGTTCTTCCTGGCCGCCAACTCCACCCAACGCAAGGCCGCCTTCTCCGCCCTGGCCGTCGCGGGCAACTCCCAGGCGCTCTACACCGCCTCAGGCCACCTTAACCGCTCCCTGCTGCTCGACGGCCCTGATGGCAGCCCCAAGGTGCTGCGTGTGGCCGAGAATCTCAGCGGACGGCTCATGGCGGCGGACGATGAATCCGACAAGGGACCCGCTGCAGACGGCTCCATCGGCATGATCGGCAGCGCCTTGATCACCGGAACCCTGCGCGAGGACCTGACAGGCATCGTCACCCAGCACTTCACCTCCCAGCAGCTGGCCACCGCCTACATCACCGAACTCCTGGAGAAATACGGCTACGCCCCCGACCAGGGCTCCATTCCCGTCCAAGCCCAGGTCAACACCATCCAGGAGGACGGCAGCATCATCGACCCCAGCCTTTTCCCTCTGGAAGCCCTGCCGAAGGCGCCTTGAATCCTGATGAGCAACATTCGGCAATCCCTTGTACAGTGTCTGGAGGCCTCGGGAGGCGCAGGCATTCCCCTTCCAGCCGCCACCCCCAGCTCCTCCGTCATCAACCAGCTTCTTGACCTGGGCAGCATCGACGAGGAAGCCTTCCTCTCCCAGCTCGCGACCCGCATCGGCCTGGGCTTTGTCGCCAATCCCATCCCCGATTCCGCCGATGCGCCGGAACTGAAGC
Source organism: Prosthecobacter sp. (assembly GCA_044345155.1). Classification (GTDB taxonomy): domain Bacteria; phylum Verrucomicrobiota; class Verrucomicrobiia; order Verrucomicrobiales; family Verrucomicrobiaceae; genus Prosthecobacter. The sequence continues at coordinate 50,687 of JBIJBP010000001.1, forward strand.
GCCTGCTGCCGCCGCGAGTCGCCCTGAAACACCGGCTGCTGCCCCTGAAAATCCTTCAGGAAGAGGGCAGTAACTCCAAAAAGCTGCTGATCGCCGGCTACGATCCCTTTGATCTCATCGCCCACCAGGCCGTTGCCCGCGAGGTGGATTCGCCCGTGCGTCTGGAGATCGCCCCACGCAAACGGCTGCTCAACGCCATGCGTGATTTCTATGGCGTCGGCGCCGACACCTTCGAGGAGATCCTCAAGGGCCGTGACGTCGATGGTGCCGACCTGGAGCAGCGTGACGAGGCCAACATCATCGACGCCGATGACGAGGAAGCCTCCGTGGTGAAGTTCGTCAACACCGTGATCCGCGAAGCCCTGGAGCAGCATGCGACGGACATTCACGTCGAACCCATGGAGGACAAGCTGCGCATGCGCTACCGCATCGACGGCAGGCTTCGTGAAGTTCCGGTGCCGGAGAACATCAAAGCCCTCCAGCAGTCCGTGATCGCCCGACTCAAGGTGATGGCCAAGCTTGACATCGCCGAACGCCGTCTGCCCCAGGACGGCCGCATCAACCTTCAGGTGGGTGGGCAGTTCATCGACGTCCGTGTGGCGACCATCCCCAGCGTCGAGGGCGAAAGCGTTTCGCTCCGTCTCCTCGGCCAGGAGAAGTTCAACCTCGACCGCCTGCGCATCGAGCCCGACCTGAGGTCCGAGGTCGAGGGCCTGCTGAAGAAGCCGAACGGCATCATCCTCGTCACCGGGCCGACCGGGTCCGGCAAATCGACCACGCTCTACACCTTCCTCAGCCAGCTCAACACCGAGCACCGGCGCATCGTCACCATTGAGGATCCGGTGGAAAACAAGCTGCCGGGCGTCGTACAGATCGCCGTCCGACCGGAGATCAACCTGAGCTTTGCCACCGGCCTGCGCTCCATCCTCCGCGGCGACCCCAACGTCGTGATGATCGGAGAAATGCGCGATCTGGAGACTGCCGAGATCGCCATCCGTGCCGCGCTGACCGGTCACCTGGTGTTCAGCACCCTGCACACGAATGACGCGCTCGGCGGCATCATGCGTCTGATCGACATGGGCGTGGAGCCCTTCCTGGTGTCCAGCTCCGTGCGCGCCTTCATCGCCCAGCGGCTGGTGCGAGTCCTCTGCCAGGAGTGCCGCCAGCCAGACCCGGACGCTGAAAACCGTCTGCGTGAACTCCAATACAGCGCCCCTCTTCGCAGCACGGTCTACCGGCCGAAGGAAGGCGGTTGCGAAGCCTGCCGCAGCACGGGTTACAAGGGACGAATGTCTATTTATGAGCTTGTCCGCATCACCCCGGCGATGGGGGAGCTGATCACCCACCGCGCGAGCAGCCAGCAGCTTTATCAGCAGGCCTACAAGGACGGCTACCGTCCGATGCGCGAGTATGGTGTCCGCAAGATCCTCGCCGGCAACACCTCCATCGACGAGGTCATCAGCGTGACCGTGGCAGAGTCGGAACAGTGATCCCAGGAGAAAGCTCGACCCGCCCATGCCCACCTTTGCCTATCAAGCTTCGGATGCCGCAGGACGCGATGTTTCAGGCTCCATCGATGCACCGGACAAGGCCAGTGCCGTGAGACAGCTCACCGGCCGCGGCCTGCGGCCCTTTCAGGTGAAGGAGGGCGCCGTGAAAACCAGCGTGCGCGGCGTCAAGGCTGCCACGTCAGCCAAGGGCAAGGGCAAGGCCGCCGAGGCCGAAACGTCCGGACCGCTCAAGATCAGCGGCAGGCAGCTGCAGATCTTCACCGAGGAGCTGGCCGAGCTTCTGGAGGCCGGCATGCGCCTGGAGCAGGCGCTCAAGCTGATGGAGGGCAAGGGGGCCGCAGCCACCCACAACCGCATCGCCAGCCGACTGGGCGCGCTGATCCGTGAAGGTCATCCCTTCAGCAACGCCCTGAAGCAGACCTCCCCCTCGTTTAACGAACTTTACTGCGCCGTGGCGGCGGCGGGTGAGGCGGGCGGCTCCCTTTCCGAATCCATGAAGCGCCAGGGGCAGTATCTGGCGAAGGTGCGCGAACTGAAGAGCCAGGTGGCGGTGGCCCTGATCTACCCGGGTTTCCTCGGTTTCTCCGCCGTGGCCGTCACAGTCCTCTTCACCACCTTCCTGATCCCGCGCCTGAGCGGCATGATGTCCCGGATGCGCGGAGGGGTTCCCAAGGGCGTCCAGATCATCCTCGATTTCTCCGCCTTCATGCGCAGCTACTGGTGGATGCTGCTGGCGGGTGGCGCCCTGCTCTTCCTGCTCTTCTGGGTCTGGTCCGGCTCCAAGCAGGGCAAACCTGTCTGGGATGAGACCAAGCTCAAGATCCCCTTCTTCGGCAACGTGCTGATGGCCAATTTCCACACCCAGTTCCTGGAAACCCTCGCCTCCCTCACAGGCGGAGGCCTGCCCTTGCTCAAAGGCCTCGAACTGGCCGCGAGAATCTCCGCCAATCATTTCATCCAGAAGCAGCTCGTCAACGTCATCGACGGCGTGCGCGACGGCACCGCCCTCTCCAGATCGCTGGAAAAGACCACCCTCTTCCCGACCAACCTGCTGGAAATGGTGCGCATCGGCGAGCACACGGGGGACATCAGCGGCACCCTGCGCCGGGCCGCCGACCGCTGCGGTCGCGAGCTGGAAAAGAGCCTGGAGAAGCTCATGGCCATGCTTCAGCCCATGATCATCCTGGTCATGGCCGGCCTGGTCGGCGTCATGGCCTACATGATGATCACCATCATTTACGACACCGTGGCCACCCTCAACTCCCGCCGTTAAGCCAGCCTGATTTCCTGGATGACGACTTCCGAACAATCTGCCAGCTTTCAAGCTCCAATCTCCGCCAGATCCATCCGACACCCATGAAAATCCAATCCGCCCAAAAACGCGCCGTGCGCAGCCTCCGTGCCGCCTTCACCCTCATGGAGATGATCCTGGTGCTTGCCATCATCGCCATCCTCATCGCCATCGGCGCCTCCACCCTGGGCGATTTCGACGAGCAGGCCAAGATCACCGCCGCCCGCGCCCAGATCGGCACCGTCTCCACGGCGATCAAGATGTACAAGGTCAACAACCGCAACCTGCCGCCCAATCTCGACGCCCTGGTCAAGCCGCCCGCCAACGTGCCCGTGAAGAAGCCCTTCATCGAGCCCAACGGCATCGTCGATCCCTGGGATAACAAATACATCTACAAAAGCCCGGGCAGGGACGGCAAGGCCTACGACCTCTATTCCGCCGGCGCCGACAAGCGCGAGGGCACGGACGATGACGTGTTCTGAGGCGGCCCACCCCGTCTGCCTGCGGCGGAGCGCGCATGAGCCATGAAACTTCCCCTCACCAGCGCTCCCTCCCGTGCCGCCTTCACCCTCCTGGAGCTGATCCTGGTGATGAGCGTCATGGTGATGGTCATCGGCGTCGGCGTGGGCAGCTTCGCCTACTTTGAGCAGGTGGACCCCCTGGAGGAGCCCGAGCAAAAGCTCGGCCAGATGGCCAAGTTTGCCATGAACACCGCCGTCCTTCAGCACCGCGGCATGATCATCGGCTTCGACAAGGAGAACTTCGGGGTTTTCGGAGGCGCGCCGGACGGTCTTGGCACCTACTCCCACGGCAAGGACATCAAGGTCTTCATCCGGCGCTGGGGCGGCAAGGGCTGGGAAAAGGCGGAGGGACAGATCTGGCGATTCGGCGAACAGGGCATCTGTGAGCCGCTCATGGTCCGCTTTGAAAACGAAGACGGCTTTCGCGAGGTGAAGTTCCACGCCCTGACAGGAGGCATCGTCCGATGAAAAGAAACTCCGGAATGACCCTCCTGGAAGTGGTGATGGCGCTCGCCGTCTTCTCCCTCGCCGTCGTCGCCCTGGTCGGCACGATCAACAAGGTGGCCGACACCGCCACCGACTCGCAGAGGCTGATCGAGGTGGAGCAGACCCTCGAATCACTCATTGATGAATTTGGCAAGATGCCGCAGATCCGTGAGCTGGAGCAGGCCATCAAGCCCGGACCTGACGGCGTCGCCTACCGTGTCGTCATCGAGCAGGTAAAGGACCTGAAGAACAAGGACGGGCGCTTTCTTCAGGACACTTTTCTCATCAAGGCCATCGCCCGCTGGAACGACGGCGGCGGACCGTCGGAGATCTCCGCGGAAACCCTGCGCTACGCCGGCGCCTTCCTGCCGGTGAACTGAAGCATGCACCCCAACCGCACCAGCATCTCAGGCCGTGAAAGCCGACGCAAGACCGGCTCGCCCGGCTTCACCTTGCTGGAGATGATCGTGGCGCTCTCCATGTTCGTCCTGCTCATCGGCGGCGTCTATTCCATCGCGCAGTCCACCCTGGAGCTGGCGGACAGCATCTCCCTGGCCCAGGACCGCTCGATGGTCCGGCAGAACTTCATCGAGTTCATGAGACGCTCCTTCCGCACCCTGCCGGGCGAGGCGGAAGTACGCCTGGCCGTGAAGCAGAAAGGCAGCACCTACGTGCCCACCCTCAACATCGTCAACGGCGGCACCTCCTTCACACCAGGACTGTCCCTGGCGCCGGACACCAGCATGGATGTCTATGCCGAGGAACGCCCCGGCGGCTACCTCAGGGTCATGCTGCGCGTGCTCGACAAGAAGCAGACCCAGTCAGTGCGCAGCAATCAAAGCGTCCGATACAGCCGCGACCAGATCACGCTGCCGCTGCTCGACAACGTCAGCCGCTTTGAATGGAAATTCTACGACTCGGCCACCAACCGCTGGGAGAACAACTGGAAGCAGGCACGGCGTCCCATCCTGGCGGAGATGAACCTCCAGCTCGACGACGGCTTCCAATCCCGCTCGGTGTTCTGGATCCCTCCGATCATCCCCAATGCCATCCAGGGAGCCGGTCCGGGCCTGGCTCCCGGCACTGTACCCCTGAATCCAGATGGCACTCCCGCCGTCCCCGGCACGAATCCCGGCACGAATCCCGGCACGAATCCCGGCACGAATCCCGGCATCGTTGACCAGGTTCCCAGCCCCGTTCCACAGCAGTGAATTCCACCCGGCCCATCCTTGACCAACGCCGCTCCGGCGCCGCCTTGCTGGCTGTGCTCTGGGTCATCGCGCTGCTAATGGGACTGGTGGCCGCCAGCGCCCTTCTGCTGACCCAGGACCTGGACGCCGCCGCCGCCAAACGGCAGGTATTTCGCGCGCGAATGCTCGCAGAAGGCGCCCTGGCCATCGCCATGAATCCGGACATCAAGCCGGATGACCCGCTTCTCCGCCGCCAGGTTTCCGAGGACGAACGCTATGAGGTGGAGATGACGGGCGAGGACGGCCTCATCAATCCCAACATCCTTCTTCAAAGGGAGGATCGCGACACCTTCCGCAGGATCTTCCGCACCTGGGGGCTCTCGCTGGCCCAGGCGGATGCCGTGATTGACTGCCTCATCGACTGGGTGGACGCCGATGACTTCGCCCGCATCAAGGGAGCCGAAAGCAAGGCCTACGGGCTCAACGGCATGCCCTTCAACCGACCCTTCCGGTCCATCGAAGAAATGAGCATGGTGCGTGGCATGGAGCTTGTTGAACAGGCCAACCCCCAGTGGCGCACCTGGTTCAGCGTCTATGCCAGCGGCGTCCTGGACGTCAATGAGGCCAGACCCGAGATCGTCTCCGCCATCACCGGCGCACAACTGCGGCTGGCCCAGCTTCTGCGAACCAACCGGCTGGGACGCGACGGCCTGCTCAACACGGAGGATGACGCCCCGATGCCCGACCTTGCCAACGCCCTTCAGGTGCTGGGCATTCCAAGCACCTACGCCCAGGCGCTCTCCAGCATCCTCACCGTCAGGAGCACCACCAAGCGCCTCGTCGTCCGGGTCCGGGTGGGCGATCTGGACCGGGAAATCTCCGCCGTGGTCCGGGGTGCCATCGGCCAGGGCGCCACGGCCATCCTTCACATGAGCGAAGGCATTCCCGCCGACAAGACCCGCGTCACTCCGTGATCTTCACCGGCGTGCCCACCGGCGCGTTTTCATAAAACCTCCTCGCCATGTGTGATGGCAGCCGGATGCAGCCATGGGAATCCGCGTAGCCAGGCAGGTAGCCCTCATGCATGCCCACCGCCCCCGTCACCCGCAGGAACCAGTGCATCTTGGCACCGTCAAAACGCGTGCCGGGCGGGCGCGGATCCTTGCGGTTGTCGACCTGTGTCTTCACAATGTTGCCGTTCGCGTCAATGTAGTCGCCGTAGATCGAGGAGAGGTGGTCATGATCTTTTTCCATGACCCGGAAACTGCCCCTGGGCGTGGGAAATTCCGGCGATCCTGTGCAGACAGGTGAAGCACCCACCTGCCGCTCACCCTTGTAAAAATAGGCCATCTGATCGCCGATGTCGATGTGGATGCGGGGATTGCCGGGCACTCCATCCCCCTCCCAGAAGGAACCATCGCCACCCCAGGGCGACCTGAACTGCGGCAGCCTGGGCCGTGGCATCTTCACCAGCCCCCAGGGGGCAAACTCCCAGCTCGGCGCCGCCATGCTCACGTAGTAGCCACCGCCCGGACTCCTTCCCGTGTAGTAGGGCGTCGTGTTGATGCAGCCGGCTCCGAGAAGGGCCAGGAACAACAGGGAAAGGAAGCGGAGATGGCGCAGGCTGGAGATCATGAACCGTACAGCTAAAGGAGCATGAACAGCGCCATTCCGCGAGTGCCGCGTAGGGACAATTTCGACCTCGCGCAGGTCCGGCCCTCAAACTTCCGGGTTGCCAAAGTGCCATCGAGCGCAAAAGACATGATTGCATTCGCCACAGCCATGGCGGGAGCCCACCTCATCTCCATGAACCCCCAGCCCTTCTCGAATCTCTGCCTGCCACCCTCAGGCACGATCCGGAACGCCCTGGAAGTCATCGACAAGGGCGGGGAGGGCATCTGCCTCATGGTCGATGAAGGGCAGAATCTCCTCGGCACCATCACCGACGGCGACATCCGCCGCGCCCTGCTCAAGGGAGCGACGCTGGATGATTGCGTGGAACCCTTCGCAAAGAAGCAGTTCACCAGCGTGCCGGATGACGCCGGCAGGGTGGAGGTCATCGACCTCATGCAGGCCCGGCAGCTGAATCAGATCCCCATCCTCGACAAGGCGGGCCGCCTCAAGGGACTGCATCTGCTGCATGAAGTGCTCGGCGCCAGGCCCCGGCCCAACTGGGCGGTCATCATGGCCGGAGGCAAGGGCACCCGGCTGGGCGAACTGACGAAAGACACCCCCAAGCCCATGCTGAAGGTCGCCGGACGTCCGATCCTGGAACGGCTGGTGCTTCATCTCGTCGGCAACGGCATCCGCCGCATCTTCATCTCCACCAACTACCTGGCAGGCATCATCGAGGATCATTTCGGCGACGGCTCCCGCTTTGGCTGCAGCATCAGCTACCTCCGCGAAAGCCCCGACCAGCCGCTTGGCACAGGCGGCTCCCTCTCCCTGCTTCCCGAGGCACCCGGACATCCCGTCTTTGTCTGCAACGGCGACCTCGTGACCCAGGTGGATGTGGCGCGACTTTTCGACTTTCATCAGGACGGCGGGTTCACGGCCACCATCGGTGTTCGCAGCTATGCCCATGAGATTCCGTTTGGTTGCCTGGAAGTCCAGGACCAGTGCGTGACCAGCATCGTCGAGAAGCCGACGGTCTCCCAGCTCATCAACGCCGGCATCTACATCCTCTCCCCGGAGATCATCGCACGCGTGCCCCGCAGGTTCTTCCCGATCACCGAGCTCTTTGACGAGGAGGTGCGCGGCGGCGGCAGGGTCGGCGCCTTCGAAATCCTGGACGAATGGATCGACGTGGGCCAGCGTGAACAGCTGAAGCAGGCGCGCGGAGGCGCCCAGTAGCAGCCAACCAACTTTTATTTATGGGATCATTCGACGGTAAAAAAGTCCTCGTCACCGGAGCCGGCGGCTTCATTGGCAGCCACCTGGCGGAGCACCTCGTCCGCGAAGGGGCCGATGTTCGCGCCATGGTCCATTACAACGCCCTTGGCAAGCGCGGCTGGCTTGACCATAGCAGCCTGGCCGGGGACATGGAAGTCCTCGCCGGAGACATCACGGACCGCGACAGCGTCCGGGCCGGCGTGAAGGGCTGCGAACTCGTCTTTCATCTCGGCGCCCTCATCGCCATCCCCTACTCCTACCAGGCGCCGCGCAGCTACGTGCGGGCCAACATCGAGGGCACCCTCAACGTGCTGCAGGCCGCCCTCGAAGAAGGCGCCCGGCGTGTGCTCCACACCTCCACCAGCGAAGTCTACGGCACCGCCCTCTTCGTGCCCATCACGGAGGAGCACCCCCTGCAGGGCCAGTCCCCCTACTCCGCCTCCAAGATCGGCGCGGACAAGATGGCCGAGGCCTTTGCCGCCTCCTTTGAGCTGGAGGTCGTGACAGTGCGCCCCTTCAACACCTTCGGCCCCCGCCAGAGCATGCGCGCGGTGATCCCCACCATCATCAGCCAGTGCCTGCGTGGAAACGAGGTCCGCCTCGGCGCCGTCAGCCCCACCCGCGACCTCAACTTCGTCCAGAACACGGTCGAGGGCTTCTGCGCGGCAGCCCTCGCCCCGGAGGCCGCCGGCCAGAGCATCAACTTTGGTTCGGGCCGCGAAATCAGCGTCGGCGACCTCGCCCTTCTCATCGGCAGGATGTGCGGCAAGGAGGTCGAAATCCTTTGTGAACAGGAGCGCCTGCGCCCCGGCAAGAGCGAGGTCGAACGCCTGCTGGCCTGCAACAAAAAGGCCCAGGCCCTGACCGGCTGGACACCGCGCGTCGCTCTTGAGGAGGGCCTGGAAAAGACCATCGCCTGGATGCAGGAGAACGCCCAACACTACCAGGCCAAAGGCTATGTCGTCTGAGCCCGCCTTCATTCCGCTGAGCGTGCCCCATCTGGCGGGCAACGAATGGACCTACATCAAGGACTGCCTCGACACCGGCTGGGTGTCCTCCGTGGGTTCTTATGTGACGCGTTTTGAAAACGACCTGGCCGGGGCTGCCGGCACCCGGCACGCCGTGGCCACCAACTGCGGCACCGCCGCGCTGCACGTCTCCATGCTGGTCGCCGGAGTCCGGCCCGGAGACGAGGTGCTGGTCTCGTCGATGACCTTCATCGCCCCTGTCAATGCGATCCGTTATGCCAATGCCGTACCAGTGCTGGTGGATGCCGAACCCGTGCACTGGCAGATGGATGTCAGCCAGGTGAAGTCCTTCCTGACCACCGGCTGCGAACGCCGGGCGGACGGTGTTTTCAACCGAACCACGGGACGCAGGGTCTCGGCCATCATACCCGTTCACATCCTCGGCCACCCCGTGGACATGGATTCCCTCATGGCCCTGGCCGCTGAATTCAACCTGACCGTCATCGAGGACGCCACGGAAAGCCTGGGCAGCCTGTACCGGGGCCGTCCCGTCGGTGGCATCGGCCACCTGGGCTGCTACAGCTTCAACGGCAACAAGATCATCACCACCGGCGGCGGCGGCATGATCGTCACCAACGACGAAACCCTCGCCCAAAAGGCGCGCTACCTCACCACTCAGGCCAAGGACGACCCGCAGGAATACATCCATCACGAAGTCGGCTACAACTACCGCCTCACCAACATCCAGGCCGCCTTCGGCTGCGCCCAGATGGAGGCGCTGGCGGGCCATGTCAGGCGTCGGCGCGAGATCCATGCGCTCTACCGGAAGCGGCTCGCGGGCACTCCGGGGCTGCAGTTTCAGGCCGAGGCCGAGGGCGTCGTCAGCAACTGCTGGTTGACCACCGTGCGTGTCGCCCCCGCAGCGTTCGGCAGCACCGCCCGCGAGCTTCGCGAGCGGCTGAAGGCGGCGCGCATCGAGGCCCGTCCGCTCTGGCAGCCCGGCCACCTCTCACCCGCACACCAGGACGCCGTGAAGCTCCCCTGCCCGGTGGCGGAGGATCTTTTCGAAAACTGCCTTTCCCTGCCCTCCTGCTCGTCCTCCAGCGACGAGGACATCGAACGCGTCTGCGCCGTCATCGCCGGCTGATCACAGCCGCCGGCGAATTCTTTCCACGTCCTCCATCGTCAGGAGCGAAGCCTTGCGGCGAACCTTGCCTTGATGCTTGTCCAGCAGCCAGTCCCGCCAGCGAGGCCGCTGGGAGGCGGGAAAACGCACCACGTCGTTGTCCAGCCACACCAGGGCGTCCTCCTCACGCCCGGACCAGAGCACGTTGTCCGGATGCACGTCCAGGTGCAGCAGCCCTGCATCCAGCATCCTCACCAGGTCGCTAACATACTTTTCAAAAAAAACCTCTCTCCTGCCTCCGGCCGCCTCACGCTCATGGAGGAAGCTGTTGCCACCGGTCAGGCCTTCCAGAAAGTCCGCGACAAAGATCGAATCGACCCAGGAGAGCAGGTTCCAGTTCCGCAGCCAGCGCCTGGGCTGAGGCACCCGGATGCCCGCCTCCTGAAGCAGCAGGGCCGACTCATACTCGCGCCGGGCGATGTTCTTCCAGCACATGCGGATGAAGTCCTTGTACTTCAGCCGGTTGATGACCTTCACCGCCAGGCTTTCGCGCCCGTCATCCACCTTGTAGAGCATGGCGGAGCGCCGTTTTGACACCAGATCGACCCTGCGAGGATCATCCTTCGGCGGCAACTGGACACGAAGGTTGAAAAAACCCCGCACCGGCACCGGCAGCTGGAACACATCCTGAGTTGGATCCTGATTCATCTCAGGTTCATCCTAGGCCGTGTTTGAAAACCTGCCAGCGACGATCCGGCGAAGCAGGACGGCCATCTCGCCCCATGATCAACCGAAGGCCAGCCCCCCAATGAAGGACGCCTGGAAATCGGAAAAGGCATGCGCTGTCCTCACCTCGCGGCCGCTTTTTCAATGAGCTGCAGAAACTCACCCCGATAACCAAGGGCATCCTCTCCCTTGCCTTCACGGGCCAGCCGCCGGACCAGGTCCCAGCTCAGCTGTCCGGCATGCGGGGATTCGCGCAAGAGCAGTCCAAAGCCTGCCACGGCGGCGGTGAACTTGAATTCCCTGCCCGCCTTTTCGACAGGCCGCTCATCATCCTTCAGCGCCACTTCAACGAGCCTGCTGACATTCCCCTCGGGCTCCTTGTAGCGCACCTTCACAGTCAGCGCCTCAAGGCTGCCCGCAGCAGAGCCGGACGGAGAAGGCGGGGCCGCAAGGCGGATTTCCTCAGGCTGATACTTCAACCTGTCCACCAACGGCCTCGTTTCAGCCCCCGGTGGCAGCCCCGCAGGCACGAGCTCATAAAGCGCCACGACGCTGTGCCCGGCGCCGACATCACCGGCATCCTTGCCGTCGTCATTGAAATCCTCCTTCGCCAGCAGGCGGTTTTCATAGCCGATCAGACGATACTCACGCACTGCGGCGGGATTGAACTCCACCTGCACCTTCACATCCTTGGCCACGGTCACCAGCGTGCCCTGCATCTGCTCCACCAGCACCTTCCTGGCTTCGCTGACGCTGTCGATGAGGGCATACGCGCCGTTGCCCTTGTCGGCCAGGGTTTCCAGGGTGCGGTCCTTGAGGTTGCCTGAGCCGAAGCCAAGCACGCTCAGGAACACGCCGCTGCGCGCCTGGTCGGCAATGAAGTCCGCCAGCTCCTTGGGATTGCTGATGCCGACATTGAAATCCCCGTCGGTGCACAGGATGACCCGGTTGACACCGCCCTGGATGAAGCCGGCCACCGCCTGCTCGTAGGCCAGCCTGATTCCGGCGCTTCCATGCGTGCTTCCCCCGGCATGAAGGCGGTCCACGGCAGCCAGAACCTCCGCCTTTTTCAAGCCGTTCGTAGAAGGCAGCACCACCTCGGTGCCGCCGGCATAGGTCACCATGGCGACACGGTCCGCCTCGCCCAGCTGTTCCACCAGCATGCGCAGGCTGCGCTGCACCAGGGGCAGCTTGTCCTCGCTGTTCATCGAACCGGACACATCGACGAGAAACACCAGGTTGCCGGGCCTGCTGCCCGTCGGCACATCGCGTGCCTTCAGATGGATCCTCGCCAGCCTGTGCTGAGACTGCCAGGGACACGCGGCCATCTCGGCCTTCACCAGGATCGGATGCACGGCATCCAGCGTCGGCCCGGGCTCCGGGGATGGAAAGTAGTTGATCAGCTCTTCAATCCGCACGGCCTCCCGGGGAGGACGGATGCCCTGGTTGAGGAACCGGCGCACATTCGCGTAAGACGCCGTGTCCACATCGGTGGAAAACGTGGAGAGCGGTTCGCGGACAACGCTGACAAGGGGGTTTTCGACAACTGGGGAATATTCCTCCGTGCTCCTGGTTTCCCGGCGCATGTGGCTGCCGTGGACCTCCTCCTTGTCGAGAAGCCCCAGGGAGGTCGTGGAATCAGCTCCTGGTTGAAGCCCCCTGCCAATAGCACCCGAAGCGGCAGGCCCGGCCGCAAGCGTCATGGTTTCGGCCATCAGGTTCGACGCTTTCAGAACTGGTGGCGGAGGCGGCGAGGCGGGCCTGGCTGTGGCAGCCAGGGCTGGCACGGCAGCTGGGCTGCCAGAGGGCTCCGTGAGAAGGATCGAAGCCGCCGATGGAGCCTTCCCCGGCATGGGCGGCGCACCGATGGACTTGGCGACGTCGGAATTGCTGCGCTTCTCTCCCGAGATCCTGACCACCTCCGACGGGTCCGGCACATGTTCCAGCCCTGCATCGCGAACGGATTGGGAAAGGTGAAGCGCGGCCAGGCTGCCCAGGACTATGACCGCCGCAGCGGCGGCCATTGGAATGGCGGGGCGCTGGAACCAGCGCAGGGGGCGTGGCTGGAAGGGGGTGACCATCCTTGGCTGGCCGTTTGACCGGGCGGCCAGAATCGCAGCCCGCTGGGCAGGCTTCAGGGCCAGGTTCCCGTCCATCAGCTCACGGCTGAGAAAGTCACAGAAGGACCGGGTCGAACGCGCATCCTCCTGCGTCTTCGCATCGGTGCCGAGCGCGGCTTCGGCGGCGGCACGGTCTTCCGGGCTGAGTTCATCCAGGGCCCAGGCGGTGAGGTCTTCAGGTTTCATGTCTAAAAATAAGTTAGGGGTGTCCTTAGTGCGCCGGCACCGGCTGAAGGGGCTGCTCCTGCCGGGCCTCCATCTCCCGCCACTTCTGCCGCAGGGCCTGCACGCCGTGGTGGATCAGGTAGCCGACGTTGCCGATGCTCGTCTTCATCACCCGGCTCATCTCCTTGTAGTCGAGCCCTGCGATGAACTTCAAGGTCACCGCCTCCCGCTGACGGGCGGGAAGCTGTTCGATCAGCAGACGCAGCGCGGCGGCGTTCTCCCTGGACTCCATGGCCTCCCCGGGCAGCGCCTCCTCCGAGCTCTCCAGGTCCAGAACCGCCACCTCCGTGACCACCAGCCGCGCGCGCTTTCGCTGAAAATCGAGCGCCCGGTTTTTGCAGACGGTGAAGAGCCAGGGGGCCAGCTTCTCCACCTCCGGAAGCCTTTCCTGCTGACTGAGCCGCAGGAAGGTGTCCTGAACCACGTCCCTGGCCTCCTCAAGATCACCCGTAAAATTCAGGGCGTAGCGGATCAGCGGTCGCTCATAACGCTCCAGGGCAGCGAGGAGAAGGGTTTGGGCTTCGTCGTTCGTGGGCTGCATGATCACAGGTCATGACGCGGAGATGGCGGCCTTCTTGGGAATGGTCTTCGGCATTTTTCCAGATTCCTTCCTTCGGCACCAGGCTGCCCCTTTTGCACCGAAACTTTTAAAAACCTGCACGGCTGCCCATCCCCCCACCCCGTGCCTTGGATGTCCTCAGTTGAAAGCGCAGAAAGGGGCCACCGGGGATTTTCGCAACCCAAGGTAGGCTCAATCAACCCAAGTAAATTTTATAGAAATTTTAGAAATCCGAAAAATTATCCTTGCCATATAATTTATATTTTATAAAATATTTATGAAAATCGAAATCAAATCGATCCACCATTATGAAGAAGCTCATCCTCCTCCTGAATGACTACCCTTCCACGGGCAAGAGCACTCTCGCCCGTTGCTTCAGCCACTACCTGAACCGCTTCGGCGTTTCTCACCAGCTCAAAACCCTGGTCGAGGAAACTGAATCGGATGACGATGACAGCCTGCTCGATGCCAGCAGGATCACTCCGCGATCGTTCCTGGAAATAGTGGACGAAAGTCCCATCACGGTCCTGGAAGTCTCCACCGGCCAGGGAGATTTCTTCGGGAAGTTTTATACCAACCATTCCTTGGAAGCCCTTCTGGACGAGGCAGGCGTGAGCCTTTCCGTCGTCCTCCCCGTATCCAGCGAGAGTGAGAGCTTTGACTCGGTCATCGAGGCGGCCGAAATCTACTCCGACCACGCGGAATACCTGATCGCCCACCTCGTCACCAGCAGTTATGAGGACGACGACAAGGTCTGGGACCGCAGTTATGCCGCCCGGGTCATGGACATGTTCGAAGCCGTCGAACTGCACATCCCCGAAGTCGGTTTTCAGATCGAACATGACCTCCACGCCCGCCATCTGGAGCTCTCCGAAGTGCTCCTGGACACCTCACTTCAGGAAAGCCTGGGCAAGGATTTCACCAAATGGCAGGACCGCGTGCTTGGCCAGGTGGAAAGCGCCCGCCAGTACCTGTTTGGCGAAGCTTTCAGGCCGACCTTGCAGCCCAGGCCGCTGGCCAAGAAAGGCCGGACCAAGGCGCGCAGCCTCTAAAGCCCCCTGCACTCATCCACCAAGCCAACTGCGGAGCGGCGTCTGGATTTCCCCAGGCGCCGCCCTGCATTGGGTGCCCTGCAAGTTCCTGCTTGTGCATAAAACGTTGCCATGCCAAACACCTCCCGCTCCAAATGGCCGTTGCCAGCCGTCACCGGCAATGTTAGTGCAGATCATGATGTTATTTCAGCGCTCCAAGCTCTCCAGAGGACTGACGATTCTGGAGTCCCTGGTCGTGCTCTTTACCTCGGTTCTCCTGATCATCACCGTTGTCCCCGTAGCCCTCGTGCAGATGGGAATTTACAAGCTGCCCGAACCTGAGATTACCCCCAAGCCGATCATCATCAATGGCAGGGAGGTGGTCGATAAAAACCCGCAGCCCTCACCGGCTTCAAACCAGGCACCGATGCCTTCACCTGCCTCGCCATCCCCGCTGCCTGCCCCCAAAGCGCCGGAATCTCCCAAGCCCCCCGTCGCTTCCCAGTCGGACAAGCCCGTGGCTCCTGCAAAGGTGGAACCCTCTCCCGCCAGTGCATCCACCAAGCCCTGAGCCGGGGGCTTGAAATGCAGGTCCTGGCCCTGAAAAGCGCCGAAAACACATCCTCCGCCTCGGAGTGCCGTCATCGAAGTCAAAGCATGGCATCCTCGGCCAGCCCTTCGCCTGAAGATGAGCCGCCCCGCCCTTGTGGCACTGGCACTGCTTGACCCCTCCCCCCGTCGCGGCTACTAGCTCCGCCCCCAAACCGCCGCCCGTTTCCCCGGATGCCCATCGAAAACACCCGCAACTTCTCCATCATCGCTCACATCGACCACGGGAAGACCACGCTCTCGGACCGCCTGCTGGAGTTCACCAAGACGATCACCCAGCGCGAGCAGCAGGCCCAGCTCCTGGATGCGATGGACCTGGAGCGCGAACGCGGCATCACCATCAAGGCGCATCCGGTATGCATGTTTTACAAGGCCAAAGACGGCCAGAACTACAAGCTGAACCTGCTCGACACCCCCGGCCATGTGGACTTCAGCTACGAAGTCAGCCGCTCCCTCGCCGCCTGCGAAGGCGCCCTGCTGCTGATCGACGCCTCCCAGGGCGTGGAGGCCCAGACCGTCGCCAACCTCAACCTGGCGATGCAGCAGAACCTGCACGTCATCCCCGTCATCAACAAGGTCGACCTCCCCAGCGCCGACATCGACAAGTGCAAACGCCAGCTTGAGGACATCCTCCAGCTCCCCGCCGATGAAGCCGTGCCCGCCAGTGCCAAGATGGGCATCGGCATCGAGGACATCCTGGAGGCCATCGTGGCCTACGTTCCCGCGCCCAAGGATCCTGGCGACGGCTATCTGCGCGCCTCCGTCTTTGACTCCGTTTTCGACGCCTACCGCGGCGTCGTCAGCTACGTCCGCGTCGTCAGCGGCACCATCGTGCGCGGCCAGAAGATCCGCATGATGTCCACCGGGCTTGACTACGAAATCAAGGACGTCGGCATCTTCCGTCCGAAGATGACCGCCTGCGAGAAGCTCGAGCCCGGAGATGTCGGCTACCTGATCGCCAACGTGAAGTCCACCGCCGACGTCAAGATCGGCGACACCATCACCGAGAGCAAAAGGCCTGCTCCGCAGCCCCTCCCCGGCTTCAAGGAGATCCATCCCCTCGTCTTCAGCGGCATCTATCCCGTCAGCACGGATGACTTCGAAGCCCTGAAGCTCGCCGTCGGCAAGCTCCAGATCAACGACGCCGCCTTCACTTTCATGAGCGAAAGCTCCGCCGCCCTCGGCTTCGGCTTCCGCTGCGGCTTCCTCGGCCTCCTGCACATGGAGATCGTCCAGGAGCGCCTGCGTCGTGAGTTCAACATGGACGTCATCTCGACGTACCCCTCCGTGATCTACGAGGTCCGCAAGACCAACGGCGAGGAGCTCATGGTGGACAACCCCACCTTCCTTCCCAGCGCCCAGGAGATCGACGAAATCCGCGAACCGATCGTGAAGGTCAACATCATGATCCCGAACGAGCACATCGGGGACATGATGCAGCTCGTCATGGACAAGCGCGGCCAGGTCAACAACACCGAGACCCTCGACGACCGCCGCGTACTGCTCCACACCGTGATGCCGCTGAACGAAATCCTCGTGGACTTCAACGACAAGCTCAAGTCCATCACCCGCGGCTACGGCAGCATGGATTATGAACACGCCGGCTACCAGCCCGCCGAACTGGTGAAGATGGACATCCTCATCGCCGGTGATCCCGTGGACGCCTTCTCCTGCATCGTCCACCGCAGCAAGGCGGAGAGCCGCGGCCGCCAGCTCTGCGGCAAGCTCAAGGAGGTCATCCCCCAGCAGCTCTTCGTCGTCGCCATCCAGGCCGCCATCGGCGGCAAGATCATCGCCCGCGAAAGCATCAGCGCCCTGCGCAAGGACGTGACCGCCAAGTGCTACGGCGGTGACATCACGCGCAAGCGCAAGCTCCTCGAGAAGCAGAAGGAGGGTAAGAAGAAGATGAAGGCCATCGGCAAGGTGAACATCCCCCAGGAAGCCTTCATCGAAGTGCTCAAGACCAGCTGACCCGCCACAACTCAAAGGTAGTCTCAGCCGCGCTCTTTGATCCGCCATCAGGACAGACCGCCAAACCCGCCCGCTTCCCAGACGGGGTTCATGCGCTTTCGCAGAGTGCCAGACTGATCAAACAACGGAGCCCCCCGGGCTTCGCACGTCCGGACAGCTTACTGGGCCGAATCCTTCGCCTGCTGCTGGCTGGCGGTGTCCAGCTTGCTCATCGGATAAGGCACCTCCTGGCCTGTCGCGGGCATGCGCAGGATGACGTTGTCACCCTCGAGCCTGACAAAACCGGCCTTGATCTTCTTCCCCTCAAAATTCACCCAGGTCATGATCGGAGGCAGTCCGGGCTTGGCCTTGCCTGCATTGTTGACCGGCATCATCTTGCCCCCTGCCCCATCCAACGCCGCACCTTCCGTGATCCAGGCCCTCAGCTTTTCGATCTCGGCGCTGGAAAGGTTGCCGTCCGGAGGCATGTGCGCCTCATGATTGGGGTCGGCCACGACGATGAAAAAATGACTCTCCGCCGGGTTCCCCGGCACGATGGCCCCCTTGGGGTTGATGTCCAGCTTCAGGGTCTCCAGGTCGTCAAACACATAGCCGGCCTTCTTTTTCTTCGCCTGCTCGCTGTGGCATTCATAACAGTTCTTCTCGAGGATCGGCGCGATGTCCTTCTTGAAGTCAACCGCAGCGGCGGAAAGCGTTGAAAGCAGAATGGCGAGGGGGGAGCGAAGCATCATGAATGCGAGGAAGTGAGGGCTCCTGTTCTAACGCCACAAAATGCCGGTCCTTAGTTTTTGCGATGTTTGTTTCCTCCTTTGCGTCCGTCAGAGGTTTGGAGGACTGTGCAAGACATCAACCCGCCGTGCTCGCCTTCATTGATTCATTCATTCTTCATCTGGCCACCGAGCGGGGCCTGTCCGTGAACTACCAGCTCCTGGTCCGCAGAGTCCTGGAGAACCTGGCTTCCTGGCTGAAGGAACGGCACGAAATTGAAGACGCCGCCAGCGTGACCACGGCACATCTCACCGAACACCTTGGCAGGCGTAAAAAAGACGGTCTGGCGGCCACCAGCGCCCGGGTGGAGCTGGTGGCCGTGAAGATCTTCTTTCGCTGGCTGGCGGCCCGGGGCAAACGCCAGGGCGACCCCGCTGAAGCCATCCTGCCACCCCGCGTGGAAAAGCACCTTCCCGGCAGCCTGAACGAAGAAAACGCCAGGCGGCTCGTGGAATCCATCACCGGAGACTCCCCGCTTGACCGTCGTGACCGCGCGATCCTGGAGCTGTTCTACGCCAGCGGCCTGAGGCTCGCGGAACTGCTCGGTGCCAGGCTGGAAAACCTGAACATGGATGAGGGCTGGATCCGTGTGACCGGCAAGGGCGCCAAGACCAGGCTCTGTCCCGTCGGGGGCGCCGCCCTTGACGCCCTGCGTTCCTACCTGGATCACGCCCGGCCGGAACTGGTCACCCCAAAGTCGCAAAGCCACCTCTTTCTCTCCATCCGGGGCACCCACCTGACGGCGGCGCGCATCCGGCAGATCGTCGAAGAACGGGCCCGGGCGGCAGGTTTGTCCATCCACGTTCATCCGCACCTGCTTCGGCATTCCTTTGCCACGCACCTGCTGAACAACGGCGCCGACCTGCGCGTGATCCAGGAGATGCTCGGACACGCGGACATTTCGACCACGCAGATCTACACGCATGTGGACCAGAAGCGCCTGCGCCAGGTGCACCGGCAGTTTCACCCGCGGGCCTGAGGTTCCTCACGACCTGGATGCCGCCATGCTTGTGCAATTCCACCAGCCTGTGCCATTTTGAAGAATGTCCCCGACCTCTCTCTGCCTGTCCTTTGACACCACCGGCCGTCCGGAAGATGTCCTGAAGCTGACCGAACGCTCCCTGCCCCCCCTCAGCGGCCATGAGGTGCGGGTTCGGATGCGTTATGCGCCCATCAATCCGGCGGACCTCAACTTCATCGAAGGCACCTACGGCCGTGCGGCTCACCCACCGGCGGTTCCTGGTCATGAAAGCTGTGGTGAAGTCGAGGCCGTCGGCCCTCTGGTCACCTCCCTGAAGAAAGGGGATGTCGTCATCCCTCTGCTTGGCACCGGCTGCTGGACCCAGCACATGACGGCTGCGGAACAGCACTTTGCCCTGCTGCCGGAATCGATCGATCCCGTTCAGGCCAGCATGCTGCGCATCAACCCGGTCACGGCCTGGCATCTGCTCACCCAGCATGTGGAGCTGAACGAAGGCGACTGGGTGGTTCAAAACGCCGCCAATTCCGGCGTCGGCAGGGCCCTGGTCCAGATCGCCCGGAAGCAGGGCCTGCGTACCCTGAACTTCGTCCGCAGGCCGGAGCTTGTGGAGGAGATGTTGGACCTCGGCGCCGATGCCGTGTTTCTGGATGATGACAACGGCCTTGCCGCCGCGCGGGAATGCCTGAAGGGGAAAGCGGTGCGGCTGGCTGCCAACGCCGTGGGCGGTGACAGCGCAATCCGCCTGATGGACCTGCTTGCGCCCGAAGGCATGCTGGTCACCTACGGCGCGATGAGCCGGCGCAGCCTCAAGGTGCCTAACAAATTCCTGATCTTCAAGAACCTGCGCCTGCACGGCCTGTGGATCACCCGCTGGTTTGAAAAAGCCGGCGCCGATGAACTTTACAAGGCGCTGGAACCCCTGACCCGGATGATCCTGGATCATGAACTGCACACGGCGGTGGATGAAGTCATCCCGCTCCGCGATTTCCAGCGTGCTCTCGCCAGGGCGGCTGAAGGCGGACGTCGCGGCAAGGTCATCCTGGACCTGGCCTGAAAACAGCCCCCTCTCCCGCAGGAAAGTCCGGCTCAACGAAAGAAGGTCTGAAAACAAGAACGCCACCCGTCTCCAGGTGGCGTTCTGCGTTTGATCACAATCCTCAGGTCCATCAGTCCTGGCGGCGGCGGCGCATGAAGAGCGCCATCAGGCCGAGGATCATCAGGAGCGCACGTCCCGGCTCGGGCACCACGACCAGCGTTCCGTAGGTCATGAAGAGCGAAGTGTCCCAGAGGAGGTTGTAGGCGCTGAGGTTCGGCAGCTGAAGGTCGAAGACAGAGGAGCCGCCGGCATACTGGGTGCTGCCGGCATCAAAGCCAGGAGCCGTCAGGGTGGTCCAGTCGAACAGGTTGAACATATCACCATAGACCGGCGTGTAGGTCTCGAAGTTGCTGACCACCACACGGCCGTAATGGTTGAGGGCCATGTTACCGGAGACGTTCACGTAGTCGTGGTTGTTGATGGTGCCCTGCGCGCCGTTGAGGTAGTTCGGAGCGTTGGTGACCAGCCAGCTTGTGGTGCCATCCCACATCGGATCGATCACACCGGCGTTGGCGGTCGAACCATTCAGCTGCATCTGCACGCGGTCCACGGTGTTGTTGTTCGGGGAGCCGGTGACCGGGCCCGAAACCGTCAGGTTGCCGTTCACATAGACGTGGCCGATCTGGTTGCCAGCATTGGCGATTTCAGGACCGCTGTTGCCGCCAGGTGCCAGGAAGCCGACCTTGGAAACCTCGCCGACATTGTCGCCGATGGTGAACGTGCCGCCTGCGGCATCGATGCGCGCGGCATTGCCGGCCGAGGCGAAGCTGCTGCCTGCGCTGGAGGTACCGCCGCCGCTGACGCGGCCGTCGAAGACAAAGTTGCCGCTGCTTGCAGTCTTCGCGGAGACATCAAACTTCGAGGCTGCACCGATGTTCAGCCAGACGGAGTCGGCGATGTTGCCATTGGCACCGATCTTCACGGAACCGCCGTTGGTGAGGGTGGTGGCACCGTAGTAGGTGTTGACGTTGTTCAGGCTCAGCGTGCCGGTTCCAGCCATGGTCAGAGCCACGTTGTGCTGAATGACGCCGCTGTAGGTGAAGTCGGAGGTGGTCGTGTTGCCCACCGTCAGGGTCTTCACCGACGTGGACGCGTTGGTGATGAAGCCGCTGGTGACGTTCGCCGTGGTGGCAGGAGTTCCCGGGTTGGTCAGCACTCCAACAGTCTGGTTCTGGCCATTGAGATCAAGGATGCCGTTGCCGGTGGTGGTCAGCGTCGTGTTGGTCGGCAGGGTGTTGTCCTTGCCGATCATCAGCTTGCCGCCCTCGACGAAGGTGCCGCCCTCGTAGGTGTTGGTGCCGGAGAGGATCACGGTGTCATAGCCAGCCTTGGTCAGCTTGCCGGGACCGCTGATCACACCCTTGATCTCAAGCAGGGCGCCGGAGGAGAGGTATTCTTCCATCGGACGATTGTCACCGACCTGCTGGCCCATGTTCAGACCGGCCATGCCGAGGTAGTAGCGGGAACCGACGAAGGAGTCACCGGCCAGCGTGAAGTTGATGTTGGGGTTGAGGACACGCAGGACACCGCCGCCGTTGACGCTGATGTTGTCGTCCGTGCGGAGGAAGGCCTCAACGCCGCCGCCGTTCAAGGTCACGTCCACATCGGTGGTCGGCTGATCGGCGGCGATCTGCAGGGTGCCCTTGCCCAGGTTCAAGGCGCCGCTGCGGGCGTTGTTCACGTTCCAGCGCTCGACGGATCCCTCGTTGTAAACGGTGGTGGAGTTGCTCTGGCTGTAGTTGGCCACGCCGACTTCGAGCACGCCGTAGCGATTGATGACGAGCGGACCCGTGCCGAGGGAGCCATTGTGGGCCACATGAACGGCACCCTGGTCGATGATGACCGGAGCGGTGTAGCCAGCGCTTTCACCACGGACGTAGAGGGTTCCGTCACCCCACTTGGTGAGACGGCCGGTGCCGGTCAGGGAGGCGATGGAGAGGCCGCTGCTCAGGCCGCCGGTAAGGCTGCCCGCGTTCGTGCCACTGCCACCGGCGATGTGGGTCGGCGTTGCCGTCGTGTCCACATTGAGGATACCGTTGCTGGTCATGATGAGGTCACCGGCGGAGAGGATGGTGCGCGAGCGGTTGTTGGCCACGCGCAGGTAGGCGTCCATGGTGCCGTTCGTCGGATCGTTGCCAATGCCGCCCGACTGCTGGATTTCGATGTCCGAGATGCTGTGGACACGGTTGTCGGCGCCTGGATCCCAGTCGATGGTGGCTAAGTCCACGCCCGTGATGCGGCCGAAGGTGTAGGAGTAGTTCAGCAGTGTGTCGGAGGGCTGGGCGCGCAGATAGAGGGCTCCGGAGCTGGCCTGGCTGCCGTTCAGCACGATGGTGTTGCCGGCCACGGCATTGCCGCCTGCACCAAACTGGCTGAACCAGAGACCACCTTCGTTCACAACCCAGCCGCCGCTGTAGCCATTGCCGGTGCCGCGGGCCGCGTCGCTCTGGTCGTTGCCGATGACCAGGATGGCGGTGCCGTATTTTGTGACGGACCCGGCGGTGAGGTTGCCGTTGAACTGAATGTTGCCGCCGGTGTAGAAGATGGCCTCGTTGGAGCCATCCGCGCCGAACTTCAGGTTCGGGTTGATGGTGAAGGTGTTGGCGGTGGAAACCACGGCACCGATGTCGCTGCCACTGCCGGTCAGGATGATGGTGGCGCTGTTGTCATTGGCGGTGGCGCTTGGGCTATTGAGGGTGACGTTGCCGCCGCGCAGGGCGAAGATGGAGGTCTCAAAGGCACCCATGCTGGTGGTGGCGGTGATGTTGACGACTTCCGTGCCTGCACCAGGACCGGCCGGCATGGCGACCATGGAACCATCAGCAACAGGCACCACACCCGTGCTGCTGTTGTAGCTGAGGAAGCGATGGGACTGGCCGTCCATGTAATAGCCAGGAAGCATGTTGCTCACGGCCGAAACCGTCGAGACGGCTGGCGCAGTGGTGAATTTCAACTGCTGCTGGGGTGATCCGGCGGTAAGCGCCGCGCCAAGAGCAACCGTGGTGACCGTGGGTCCAGGGTTGCTGGGGACCACCACCAGGGTGCCGCGACCGGTTCCGGCACCTGTGCTGGCAGCAGCACGGTCGATGGAAGCTGCCACAAGGATGGCATCGCCGTTGTTCTGGGAGGCAAGGCCAACACGTGATCCGCGGTCAAAGGTGAGGTTGCCGATGGTTTCAGAGTTATCATTGGCACCATCGGTGGCTTCGGCGACGATGCTGGAACCATCAAGCTGGATCGGAACACCATCCTCCCAGCGATTGGAGCCGGCACCCGTGGCGGTCATGTCCTGGAAGGTCAGGGTGCTGGTCGGATGCAGGCGAAGGTTGTTGTAGAAGTGCGAGGTGGGGGTCACCGCACTGCGCAGGCTGCCAGTGCCTTCAAAGCGCAGGCCGCCATAGACATCAATGGTGGCGTTGGGGTTGCTGCCAAGAGGCCCTGCGGTGTCACCCGCCGCCATCGTCGTGTTGAAGCGCAGCGTGGCAGAACGTCCGACCACGGTCTGACCGGTGTAGGTGTTCTGGTTCTGGAAGTAAACAAACCCGTTGCTGCCCCAGTTGCCGTTCGGGCCAAGGATGGCCTGAGAGCCGACCTGCACATCCGTAGGACCTCCCACATCGGACAGATTGCCACCGCTCGCGAGCGCGACGGTCAGGGTATTACCGCTCTGGTGGGAGAAGCGATAGACAGGGTTGGTGCTGGTGCCGCCAATGACGCTGTGGTCCAGGTTGGCAAGGCCAGGGCTGAGGCTCGGTGCATTGTAGGTGCGGTCACCGTTGGCTCCCAGGTAAAGACGACCGTTGGCCAGCGTGCTGAGGTTCAGGGCGTTGGCGTTGTTGGCTTCCAGGGCCAGCATGAGCACCTGGTTGGTCTCAGGCGTGTAGGTCTGGATCATGGAGGCATACTGGGCCTGCGTGAAGGCACCCACCGAGCGGAAGACGGCCGGAGCATACTGCGTGCCAATAAGCCTGATGCCACCAGCACCGACGTTGGCGACGTTGTTGACACGGACGCTGGCACCCGGGTTGACGAAGATCGTTCCGGAGCCCAGGTGGGCCGTGTTGCTGCTGGCGACACGATTGCCAAAGGCCAGCAGACCAGCGTTCACATAGGTCGGGCCGGTGAGGGTGGTGTTGGCGCTGTTGACCCACATGGTGCCGACGTTGTTCTTGTTGAACACCACCTGGCCGCCGCCGGTGCTGATGGCGCCGTTCAGGACAAGGTCGGTGGCATTGTTGAAGTGCGGGCTGCCGAGAAGGGTGGTCGTGCCGGCGAACTCAAGGCCGTAGCTGTTGCCACCGTTCACCGTGAAATACTGCTGGCCGACGGTCAGGTTGCCGAGCACGACGGTCTTCGTGGTGCCTACGGCGACAAGGCCGGTGCGGTCCACGTTGATGATGGAATTGCCGTTCACAATCACGTTCGGCAGCGTGCCGCCGGTGCCGATGAAGAGCGTGCGCTCGAGGTTGGTGTCGGCAGCGCCGCCCACGTCGTTGTCCACGCGGAGGTCGAGGGTGCCCTGCATGAGGGTGATGTCACCCGTGCCGATGCCGCCTGCGGTGATGTTGCTGTTGGCGTTCGCCGCCACGTTGGTGGCCTTGGCAAAGACTTGCAGGGTGCCTCCCTGAAGGACGGTGCCCCCGCTCCAGTCGTTGAAGTTGGTGACGTTTTGCAGGAACAGGGTGCGGGTGCGGCTGTCGCTCGGCCCCTTGATCAGCATACCTGTGCCCGTGACCTTGCCCATGAGATAGGCGTCGTTGGCGCCGCCGCTGTAGCCGTTGTCAACAGCGATGGCGGAACGGCCTTTCAGAGTCGTCGTGCCGTTGAACTGGATGCGCCAGAAGCCAGCGGCGTTGGTGTTGGTCGGACCGAACAGCCTGAGCACCTGGCCGTTGTCCCCTTCATTATTGCCGAAGGTCAGGTTGTTCAGGATCATCGTGCGGCTGGTGATGGAGCCACCGGCCCTGTCATAGTTGATGGTCGCCACGGAGACGTTGTCACCCAGGACAATGTTGTTGTTGAAGGTGGCGGTGGTTCCAACCGTCCAGCTGTCATTTCCGATACGCAGGATGAGCGAGGTGTTATTGCCATCCAGGATGATGTCATTGCCACCCACCTTGGCACCACCCATCTGGGAGGTGATGTTGGTGGCGATCGTCTGGGTGTATTGAAGCTGAAGCGCTCCCTGCTGGATGCGGATGTCACCCAGGAAGTTAGGCTGCTCGGAGAGAATCTGGAAGGTGCCTGCACCCATCTTGGTGATGGAGGACGCACTGATGCGGCCCGAGGTGGTGTTATTGGCCAGGAGACCGACGTTGAGGGTTCCGGCGTTGTAGATGATCAGTTCCTTGTCACCGGCTGCGCCCGCCCAGAGGCCACCCTGGATGGTGCGTGTAGCGCCGCTCTGGGCGATGAGACCGCCGCTGTCAATGATGAGGCGGTTGACGGTGTCAGTGGCCGCCGTGGCGGTAGTCAGGTTCATGTCGGCTTCAAGACGCACCGCGTAGCCGCGGACATCACCACCGTTCATGGTCTGGGTGGCATTGATGAGCAGGCGGTCGGTGGAGGCGTCCACAAGGGCGGTGTGGGTGGCGGTTCCCTGCACACGACTGAAGCCGGCCAGGGTGAAGCCGAGGTCCGTGTTATAGGTCAGGAAGTGCTGGTCGGAGGCGCTGACCATCCAGGGCTCAACCATGCCGTTGGTGACGGTGGGGATGGTGCCGCCCGAGGAGATGATCACGCGTTCATCGGAACCCAACTGGCTGCTGTTATGGATGAACTGCAGGGTGCCGAAGTTCTGGCGGGTGATAGCAGGCGTCTGAAGCTCCGTGCCTCGGCCGATGACGCCGCGGACAACTTCGACGCGGTTGGCGCCGCGGCCCACGTTGAGATTACCCACCTTTTCAACGACTTCCACGGCAGGATTGCCCTGGAGGCGCAGCACGCTGTTGTTCATGTTAAAGGGAGTGGAGTCGCCCCAGCGGCCTTGGGTGGCGGAGGCTGGAAGCACGCCCGAAAGGTTGTCGAGGCGGACCAAGGACCCAGGACGCAGGGTCACGGGGATCGGAGCGCTGGTGTTTGGATTGATCAGGGTGCCCGCCTCGCCGGCAACGTTGAGGCTGCCATAAATCTTGATGTCCGAGGTGGTCAGAGTGCCGCGGGCTTCCAGCGTGCTGTTGCGGTTGATGAGCGTGGAACCGGTGTAGTTCTGGCCCTGCATCAGGACAATGGTGCCGGTGCCGTTGGCAAGGTTGCTCATGTCCTGGACGGTCGTCGGCGTTCCAACCACGAGACCCGCGGCCTTGCCGGCGTTGACGTCGGTCAGGATGTTGGAGTTGCCATTGCTGCCAAAGAACAGCGTGTTGCCACCCGCGCCAAGACGGTAAGTGTCACCAATGCCAGGAGCCAGGGTGGCTGCATTGTAGGAGCCGTTGGCACCGATGCCGTTGGTCGCAGAACCGAGGAACCACATGCCGTCACCGATGCTGCGCATGTCGAGAGCCTTGGTGTAGATCGTGCCAAGCGCCAGGGCGGCGGAGGACGGATTGGAGGCCTTCAGGTAGTAGTCCGTGGCGCTGTTCTGAACACCACCGAGGCCGAGGGCGCGCAGGCGGACATCATCAAGCGAGAGGTCGGAGGCCAGGGAGAAAGCGGCCATCCAGCTCAGGTTGCCGGTGACGTAGATGTTCTGGCCTTCCACGAGGTTGCCCGCGTCGTTGACCTGGAACATGGAGATCGGCCCCTGGAAGATGTGGCCGGAACCGAACTTGGCCGTGTTGCTGAGCGTCACCTGCCCGCCTTCGAAGCTGCCGAAGTAGTTGCGGCCGCTGGCGCTCAGGAAGGTGCCGCCGCTGTAGCCGGCGCTGTTGTCGGAGTTGATGTAAAGGGTGCCGCCATTGCTGCGGCGGTTGAAGGTGCCGTTGCCGGTGATCGGACCGTTGAGGGTCAGCCCGCCGCCGTCCGCCTGGATGATCAGGTCACGCTCGAAAGTGGTGGTGCCGTTGACCCAGATGGAGTCGTTGTTGCCAGTCAGGAAGTAGGCGTAGGGCGTACCCAGTGCGCCGGCAGCCTCGACATTGTTGATCTGAACCGTCTTCCAACTGCTGTTGGCCAGGAAGGCGCGGTCCACCTGGATACGGCTGCCAGCGCCGCTAACAAATTGATTGCTGGAAACCGGCAGGCTGGAGCCGAAACGGAAGCTGGTGTCGGCGTAGGTCATGGTCCTCATTCCCAGGGCGGTGCCGTCACCATCCGTGAGCATGGCCACACCATAGGAGGTGCTGCCGGCGTTCAATTCAATGGTCTGATTGGCCCCCAGGGGGTTGGCACTACCTTCAGAAGAACGGGCCTGAACAAGACCACCGGAAACCAGCCAGCTGCCGACCTGGTTCTGGTTGGCGCCGCCTGCGGAGTTGTAAAGCACCAGGGTGCTCGAACCGGTCTTCACCAGGTCCTGACCGGCGGCATTGAACTGTCCGCCCACCCAGAGCGTGCCACCGGCAAGGCGCAGGGTGGCATCATTGTTGATGGTCATGCCGCCATAGATCACGGTGCTGCCTTCAACAAAGTTGAGCTGAGGTGCATTGAGCGTCAGGGTGTTGATACCAGCGTTGCGGGTCACGGCGTCAATCTGCGACGTCGTGTTCAGGGGCAGCAGGACGCCGTTGGCATAGGAAGTGGCGGAAACCGTGACGTTCACACCGTTGGCGGAGTTGCCCCAGCGCAGGTAATCAATGCCATCGGTCACTTCCGTGAGGTTGGTGGCACCGTTCAGGACAGCCAACCCGTTCAGACGCAGGCGACCGCCTTCGAGGGTCACGTTGCCGGATCCCAGCGAGTTGACGGTCTGAGGTTCAAGCCTGCCCAGAGGAGTCGCGTTGCCCGTGGCGTTGGTGACGCGCCCGCTGCGAACGACGGTGCCACCGGAATGATCACTGAAGCCGTTCAGGAGCAGCGCGCCCGAGCCAGACTTGACCAGGCTCACGGTTCCCGCACCATTCGTGATGCGACCAGACCAAGTGACATCCGCACCGAAGCCGTTCACGGCGGTCAGGGTGGCGGCTCCCGAGATGTTCGAACGCACCGTGCCGTTGCCGGTCAGGCCTGCGACGGAGATGTTGAGGCCGTTCAGGTCGAAGACGCCGGCTTCATTGACGTTGAGGGCAAAGTGGCCGAGAAGGTCGCCTGCAGCCGTGTTGCGGAAGCTGTTGTTCACCTGGAAGGCGGCGCCCGTGGAGGCAAAGCGCATCGTGCCATCCTGGACGCTGACCAGCGGCAGGCGGCTGTTGTTGGTGTTAAGCAGGTTGCCTGTGCCACCGACTTCAAGAACCCCAGGACCGGTCTTGGTGAAGTCGCGGGCGCTGATGCCACCGGAGATGGAGGAGGCCGCAGCCTGGCCTTCACGCACATAAACGATTGCTTCGGTCAGGGAGGCGCCTGGACCGGTGCCAAAGAGGACGGGGGCGCTGAGGCTGACACCGTCAGCTCCGTTCATGATCAGACCGCCGCGGGCGATGCGGATCAGCGTGCTGACATCCGCAGGGGTGATGTTGGCGGAGGTCCGGAGGGCCTGGACATCGATGTTACCCGCACCAGCGACGTCGGCGACGGAGATGTCGGCGACATTGGCGGAGGCAGTGGCGGCCAGGGAGGTCACCGTGGTCACATCATGCTCACGAATGCCGGTGGTGGCGTCGTAGCGCGCGAAGTTCGCGTCACCCGGGGTCTGAAGGCGGACGAAGACCGAAGGCGTGGTGAGGATGTTGCCGCCACCGGTGGCGGTGTTGGCCGGGGCACCGGCGGTGATCATCAGTCTTTCATTGGTGCCAAGCTCAGCCAGGGCGGTGGGAACCACATACATCGTGCCCGGGTTCACGCTGGTCAGGGCGGGAGTGTAGCCGGCAGGTGCACCACCACGTGTCAGGGCGGTGGAAAGGGTCAGCTGGCTGGTGGTGGCACCCTTGTTGAGGGCCACGGCACCGGCACCGGTGTAGGTCAGCGTGGGAACCGCAAGAGCCTGGGCGGAAGCACCGCCGACAAGAGCAAGGGCTCCACCGGCAAGGGTCACGGCGCTGGTTGCAAACGGAGTGCCCGTGGTGGCGGTCGTGCCAACGATGCCGCCCAGGGTGTAGCGGCCGACATTGCTGTCGAGCACCGGCTGACCACCCAGGGTCAGGGTGGTGATGGTGTTGGCGCTGTTGTTCAGCAGCAGGGTGCCCTCGCCGCTCTTGCTGAGGGTGAAGGCGCCGGTGGTGGCGGCGCTCAGGGTGACGGTCTTGCCGGATGCCACGTCGATTCCGCTTCCAGCAGCAAGGTTCAGAACGCGGGAGGAGGTGACGCTTTCCGAGAAGGAGAGCACGCCGCCGTTGAGATTGACGGTGGTGCCTGCGCCCAGGGCGGCGTCAGAGTTCACACGCAGGACGCCTCCGGAGACACGGATGCCGGTCGTGCTGCTGGTGGCGAAAGTGTTGGCACCCGTGAGGACAAGCATGCCGGGACCGGTCTTGTCGATCAGGACACCGGCGGCTCCAGAGGCGCTCAGGATGCCGCTGAAGGTAATCGGCGCATGCTGGTTCTGCACGGCGATGGTGCGTGTGCGGAGAGAGGTATCGCTGTTGACATCCAGGCCGCGGGTGAAGGTGATGGCCTGGTTGCCGCCGAAGGTCATGCTCGTGTTGGCTGCCACGTTGATGGCATTGAGCGCATTGACGATGGTCACCGAGCCGCCGGTGGACTCAAAGAGAGTGCCGCGGTTCTGCTCGCCACCGGCAAAAGTCAGGGCACCCGAGCCGAAAGGACCACTGAAGATGGTGGTCGGATTGTTGGCGGGGCCGGTGAAGTAGCTGGTGCCACCGATTTGAACTCGTGCAGACTGGAAGGTCGTGCCACCCGAGTAGGTGTTGATGCCGTAACCGTTGGAATTACCACCAAAGGTGACCGTACCCGAGGGAGCAGGAACGGCGGCGGTGGTGCCGACAGTCAGCGCGCCGGGGCCGCTGATGACGCCCTGGAGGTCGAGACGTCCACCGCGGAAGGCAGCCACATCGGCACCGGCGGCACCAACGGTCAGGGTCTGGGCGCTGGCGACCGAGATGCCGCCCAGCATGAGGACGCGGTTCGCAACACCCGTGTCAAACGTGCCGGTCGTATTGACGATGAGGTCACGTCCGATGGTCATGCGACCGGAGGCGCGCAGGCTGCCGCCGGAGAGGATGATGGCGGAATCGCTGTTGCCCAGCGGACCGTCCTGATTGGGAAGGATGTCGCCTGCGGCGAACAGGAAGCCACCGCTCACCTGGGTGAAGCCGTTGTAGGTGTTAACTCCGGTCAGGTGCAGGTTGCCGGCACCAACCTTGATGACGCTGCTGCCATTGACACCGCTGACCACGCCGCGGACGGCAAAGTTACCGGCGGAAACATTGAAGCTGCGGGTGGCACCGGCACCAGTGACATCGCTCAGCTGGAGCGGCCCGCGGAGAACCATGTCACCGGCGTTGTGGCCCATGTCACCCTGCATAACCACGGTGTTGTTGAGCGTGATGGCGCTGTTGGTGAAGTTGTTGTTGCCGAAGTCGGAGCGGGTGGTGCCGCCGTTGAGGATCAGGCGGCCGTTGCCGAGGGCGAAGTTGTTGCCGATGGCCAGCACGGAACCCGTGTTGACTCGGACATCACCGACGAGTCCGGTGTTGCGCGTCGAAAGGGCAATGTAGCCGGAGTTGCCGTTGATGAAGGCGGGAGCAGTCGAGGCAAAGTCACCGGTGGCCGCACCGATTTCAATCGCCACCTGCCCGGCGGTGCCGCCGCTGAAGAGGTTTTCATAAAGCGTCGTGCGACCGTTGCTGACGCTGACGGAACCGAAGTTCAGGCCACCCTGGTTGCCGCCGCCACCCAGGAGGTACTTGCCACCTGAGGCCGCACCGAAGGTCGGGGCAAAGTAGTAGGTTTCGGCCTGCTGCGAGTTGCCAATCCACCATTTGCCGCCAGGAATCGAGGTCATGTTGAGAGGCTGGCTGTAGTAGCCGTAGTCCAGGGAGACCACACCCGCGAACGCGCCCGAGGAGGAGACCTTCACCTGGCCAGCGGTCGGGGTGCCGGTCGTGATGATCGAAGGCAGGACTCCATTGTGAGCCAGGCCGATGCCGCCCAGGCCATAGCCGTCGGAAGTCAGATAGACGGCGTTGGAGGCGATGTTGGCGTTGTCGGCGACGCGGAGATGGCCACCAGGCATGATGTTGATGTCACCCGTGCTGAACGGAGTGCCGGAACCGCGAACCGTGGAAGCCACGGTGCTGGTCGCCGTTCCCGTCGTGCTGCCCCAGATGGTGGTGCCTCCGGCGTAATCGTTGGCGGCGTTCATGAGGGTGGTGGCGCCGTTGCCGTACTTGATGAGGCCGCCCGCACCCGTGACAACACCGGCAAGGCTTGTCTGGGAGAAGCCGCTGAAGGTGCCGTTGATCCTGGCCTCAGGATTCAGAGTGGTCGTTCCGGTCACCCAGATGCCGCTCTGGAGTTCGAGCGTGATGCTGCTGTTGCCCGTCATCGGGCTGGAACCGGCGGAATTGCCGATGGTCAGATCGGCGATGCGCACATACTGGGCCTGGCCGTTGTTACGCAGGACGGCATCACCCTGGATGTAGATGTCACTGGCGAAGTAACCCTGGCCGGACTGCACGTTCGAGGCAATTTCCGTGGCCGTGCCAGCGGGGTTGGCATTGAAGGATTGCAGGTTCAGGGTGCCCGAGTTGACGATGACATCCTGGCTGTTCAGGACCTGGCCGACCGAGGAAGTGCTGAGGGAATAAGGCACACGGACGTAGGTGGTGCCTTCATGCAGGGTCACCGGGCCGCCAATGCCCGGGTTGACGCCGTGGATCTGGAGCTGACCAGCTCCGAACTTGGTGAGACCCAGGGCCGCATTCATCTGGGCCTGGATGATGACGGTGCCGCTGTTGTAAATGAAGGCTTCACCCGCGCCGGCTGCGCCGAAGTTGAGGGTCATCGGGGACACGACACCGGCGGTGATGGCACCCGTCGGGTTGATGGTGCCAGCCGTGGCGATCAGGCCACCGCTGTTGAAGGTCATCGTGTTGAAGCTAGCCGTCGGGCTGATGTTCTGGCTGGTGCGCAGGGCATGCATGGTGACGTTGGCGCCAAGGGTCTTGGCTGCGGTGGTCACGTCCACAATGTCATTGGAACCGGTGGCGGTGAAGGTGGCACCGGCCAGGATCTGGTTGTAGGAGATCTGACCTGCTCCAGGTGTGGCCGAGCTGATCAGGGGCTGGAAGCCGGTGTTGGCGGCCGTCGGGTTGTAACCCACGAAGGAGTGGGTCACACGGTCAACGATCCAGGGAGCCACCATGCCGCCATTCGTGGCACCAGAGCCGTTGAGGGTCGTGCCGCTGCGGATGCCAGGGTCGGTGACAGCAACCCCGCCGATGGAAGTAGCCAGCAGGCGCTCATAGGAAAGCGGGGTGGTGATAGGAATGCCAAGGAAGCCGCTGTTGTAGTTGAGGGTGAGAATGCCAGCCTCAGCACGGGAAATGTCACCGACATTCAACTGGGCGGCTGAAGCGGCCGAATTGCGAACCACGGTGATGAGGCCGCGCTTGCGGGCCGTGACATCGCCAATGGTCTCCGTGGTGGTCATGTTGGCGCCGCCGTCATAGCGGAACTCACCACCGTTCAGGTCGATGCCCACGGTGTCAGCCCAGCGGCCCTGGCCGCCGGCACCAATGAACGGAATGGCATTCGTACCATCGGCGTCGTGCAATCCGACCTGGCCGCCCGGGCGCAGGTAGATGTCGTTGTAATGAAGGCCGGTGGCGGGATTGACCATGGATCCCTGGGCACCGCGGATGCGCAGGGTGCCATAAACTTCAATGTCGCCATCACCCAGAGCGGATTCACCACCAACGCGGCCGCCAATATCGGTGTAGATGCTGGCCCCCTTGGTGATCTGCGCGCCGCCGGTGAAGTCGTTGGCGTTGCGCATCACCACGATGTTGCCGCCGTTGACAATGACACCAAAAATATTGTTACGCTGAGGTCCGACCTGGAGGTAATTGTCACCAGTCAGCACGTTATCGGTTCCCGAGAAGGCGAAACTGCTCGTCCCAGGGGCGATGCGATAGACACCCATGGTAGGATTCCAGGCATCAGGGGCACCGGCACCGAGGGTGGGAGCCACATAGGCGACCTCGCCGTTGAGACCACCGCCGAGGAAGGCGCGACCGTCACCGATCTCGTTCATGTCCAGGGCCGTCTGGAAGAAAGGCTCGCCGAGTTGAAGGGCGGTGTTGTAAGCGCTGGAGAAGTTGGTCGCGTCGAGAACGCTTGGATTGAAGTTGCCTTCAATGACCACCGCGCCCAGGGCTCCTGCACGGCTCAGGGTGGTCAGCTTGGTGCCGTCCACGCTGTTGTTGCCGGCGATGCGCAGGGCACCGTCAGGGAAGATGCGGACAGGACCGGTGCCGAGGGGGGTGCCGCTGGTGGCGAGGACCTGGATGTCACCGCCGATGATGTTGGTGCCGCCGCTGTAGGTGTTGGCGTTGCCGCCGATGGTGAGGTTACGGATCGTGCCGTCGCCCAGCTTGGTGAGGGTGCCGCCCGAGATGACACCGAAGAGCTCGATGATGCCGCTGGGGCCGTCACTGTTGGTCTGGAAGGCGGCCTGCGAGCCCATGATGTTCGTGGGGCCGCCAACGCGGAAGCGGTAGTTGTTGCCACCGCTCACCTGGAGGGTGGTGTTGGACATGTTAAGCACGCCCACCTGCATGATGTTGCCGACGCCGAAACCGCCGTTGCTCAGCGGCGTGCCCCTGTTGACGGTGACAAGGCCGGGACCGCGGACGTTGAGGGTCAGGCCGGCGGTGCCGTCCTTGCCAAAGATCGCCACCATGTTGTTGTACTGCTGTCCGTTGCTGCCGTTGATGCCCGTGGTGCCGTTGCTGAACAGCAGGCCCAGAGTGCCGCCGTAGAGGTTGACATCGCCGGGGGTGATGCCGTTGCCGCCGCCGAGCGCGGTGGTGGAGTTGTTGATGTTCAGGCCGCCGGTGGTGCCGATGCCGTAGATGTCGGTGCCGCCCGTGTGGGTGTTGACGCCGGCATCCGGCGTGGAGGCAGTGTAGCCGTTGAGGGTGAGGACACCGGCACCCTGCTTGATGAGGCGCATGTTGAGCTCAAGGGTGCCGTTGTAGGTGGAGGTGGTCGGCCCTGCGATGTTCAGGGTGGCGGGGGTGCCGGAGGTGTTTTTGACGGCACCACCAACTCGGGCGACCGCACCGATGAGGCGGTTGTTGGACTCGAGGGTCTCAAAGGAGCCGTTGTAACCGTTAAGGTCGAGGGCCGCACCACCATTGACGCGAAGGTCGGCGTTCATCGTGCCAAAGACGCCCTGACCACCCAGCTTGAGGGTGCCTGCCTGCACGCTGACAAACGAGGGAGCCATGGCAGCGCCCTGTAGTTCGAGGCTGCCATTGCCAAACTTGGTGAATGCATTGGATGTGATGTTACCGGAGATGATGGCGCTGGCACCACTCTTCACAAAGACCAGGCCTTCACCCGTCGTTCCGGTGCCGGGGGCCGTCGCGGAGGCTGGATCAAAGATCAGGTTGGAGGAGACCGTGTTGGAACCGTTGATCAGGATGCCGCCCGTCTTCACGTTGTCCACGGCAGCGATGCGCAGGGTGCCGCCAAGAACGTTGGCATTGGTGCGGAAGGCATAGATGCCGTTTTCACCGGTGAGGTTCTGCTCGGCGCTGATGTCAGCGATGGCATTCGGGAAGGCACCGGACAGGCTGGTGTTCGATGCGCCCGAGTAGGGCTTGAAGCCGTTTGTGGCGTCGTTTTCCAGGAAGAAGCCGTCGCCTGTCGCGGTGGCACCGATGAGGGAAGGAGCAAAGATGCCGTTGGTAAGCGCCGAAGCGCGGGCCAGGCTGGCGTTGACCGCATTGGTGGTGATCACACGGGCGGTGTTACTGCCACCAGTGCCGCCCAGCGTGGTTGCCCCCACAAGCTGAAGGACCAGGGTGCCCTGATTTTGACGAATGATGTTGTCGGCATTGAACTCCATGGAGAATCCGGTTCCGCTTCCCATGGCGAGGGTCATGCCGCCGCCATAGTTGTAAGTCGTGGTGCTGGCCTGGTTCGTGAGGGCGAAGTTGGCCGTGGTGTTGACCGCACGGATCGTGCCGCCCATCATGTCAATGAAGGTATTGTCACTGGCCGTGGTGGTGCTGTTGGTCCAGGGGGATGCATTGGCAAACTGCCAGACACCATTGACCATGGCAAAGCCGCGCATGGTGTTGGTGCCGGTGGTGATCAGGGTGCCCGGACCGGTCTTGAAGCCGTAGTCCAGTTCCGTTCCCTGGGTGAAGGCACCGTTCATGGTGAAGGTGTTGCCGGCAGTGATGTCAATGCCACCGCTGGTGTTGGTGTTGCCGTTGTTGTTGAAGACGGCACCACGGTTGGTGCTGCCGGTGAAATTGATGCGCGTCGTGCCGCCCATGTAGCGGGTGTTGGTGCCAGCACCACCAAGGAGCTGATCGCCGCCATAGCTGAACTGGCTGGTGGTGGCAGGATCTCCCAGGGCGAGCTGATTGTTCACCTGCAGGACACCATCCGCCACAAAGAGGCCAATGACGGAATTTTGCCCGTTCAGAATCATCGTGCCGAGGCCGCGCTTCATCAGTGAGTTGCCACCATCAATCACCGAGGAGGCATCCTGGGTCAGGGTCAGGCCGCCAGCGATGTCGAAGTAACCGTTGCTGCCATGGACGTGGTAGTTGCGGGAGGTGGTGAAGGAGTTTTCCCAGACAGCAATACCGCCATTCACCATGTTGATCAGGCTGGTCTGGCCCCAGTCGCTGTCCTGGTTGACGCCAATCAGACCGCCCGCAAGGGTGGTAGAACCGGTGTAGGTGTTGACACCGTTGAAGAACAGGGTGCCGAGGCCGCCTTTGACGAAGTGATTGCCAGAACCGCCGACGCCATCGGTGATGCCTCCGTCGATCCAGACCATGCCGGCGTTGTTGACGTCACCACCGGTCTGATCGGTGCCGATGTTGAAGGTGCGGACGACTCCGGTTGAGCCCGGTGCCAGGGCAAGCGTGCCGCCCAGACGCACATCATAAGCAATGTTCTCCATCTGCAGCGTACTATCCGCGGTGAAGACCATGTTGTTGCTGATGGTCTGCGGCACAATCGCACGGTTTTGAGCGCTCGCGGAGTCCACACGGAAGGAGCCACCCGCGAGAGTGATGTCTCCGGTGCCGGCCAGGGCGTCACGGGCGCTCAAGCGCACGGAAACACCGGGGTTGAAAACAGTGCCGCCCGTATGAGCCTGGAGGACGTCAAACTGAACAACACCACCGCTGTTGTTCACCGTCTGGTCGGCACGGCTTGATTCACCGGTCATGGAGATGCCGGTGATGATCGAGTTGCCACCCGCCAAGGGAACCGCCACGCGGAAGGTGCCCTGTTGGGTGCCGAGGAGGTATCGGTTGCCGGAAGCCGGAGCAAGATCGCCCGTGAAGATGCCGGTGTAACCCAGGGCAGCACCAAGGTAAACATCCCCTCCCCAGTTGGTGGCGAGGGCGGCGAGATCAATGTCCTGGCTGAAGCCCACGGCCCCCAGACCGAGACCACCCGCCCAGGGAGCGGTGGTGTTGATGGCAAAGGACGGAAGTGCGGTCATCGGATCTCCCACATACAGCATGCCGATGCCGGAGATGCCGCCACGGTCAGAGTTGATGGTGAGCTGGCCGGAGCTGAGGTTGTTGCTGCTTGCCAGGGTGATGGCTGCGCCCGGATTCAGGGTGATGGCACCCGTGCCGAAGGGGGCCGAACCGGTATTGAGGCTGGTCATGCTGCCGGCATAGCTGGTGATGGCACCGCTGTAGCCTGAGGAATCCCCTGTGACGATGAGCCTCTCGTTGTAGAACTTGTCAAACCTGCCCGTGCCTGCAATGCCACCATTGAGCTGAATAGGATGCTGAATGGAGAACTGAGCGTCATTGTTCAGCGTGAGTGTTCCATAAACGGTGGTGATGTTGCCACCTGCTTGGTTTTGCACACGGACCTGCGTGGGAGCGGTGCTGCCGACCCGAGGCTCAACGACAAGGTTGTTGAAGCCGGAGGCGCCGACGTTGACGTTGCCGATACGGGCGTCATCTTTGATGATCAGGTTGTTCTGATAACGGGAGCTGCCGGACTGGAGGTAAACGGAACCACCCCAGATGTTCACATCCTTGGCCGTCGCATCCGTGGGCAGGCCTGCGGCGCCCTGGCTGAGCCGGGTTTCACCTGCGTTGAGGTTAAGCGGGCCGGAGAAGGTGTTCTGGCCGGTCAGGGAGAGGACGCCGTCGCCAAAGCGGGTGATGCCAGCGGAGCCGGTCAGCACGCCGCTCAGAGTGATGATACCGGCAGTGCCGCCTGTCGTCGCCGCATAGATCATGCCTTCCTGGGAGCCGAAACCGAAGTTGGTGGTGTGGGTGATGCCATTGTTGGCGGTGTGCGCCAGGAAAAGGCCCGCACCCTGGCCGACGCCGGCGGCGGCGCCCAGCGTCATTGCGCTGGAGGCGTTGAAGGTGTTGGTGTTGGCGGTGGATCGAATGCGCAGGGCCTGCACGCTGGCACCGGCGCCGGTGTAGGCCGTGGCGTCGAAATTGACGAGGGAACCTGTGGTGGCCGCTGTAAAGGTGTTGTTCAGGGTGAAGGCGGCACTGGTGAGACCGTGGGTGGAGTCATAGGTCGCGAACAACGGCGTGCCGGCATCATTCAAGTTCGCGCCACCCCAGATCGCGATGTTGGCCCCGATCATGCCATTGTTCACCGTGGGTGCGCCGGTGCTGATGATCAGCTTCTGGGTGCCTGCGGAGGTGCCCAGGGTCGTCGCCGTGTTGGCGATGTTACGAATGTTCAGGGTGCCGTTGCCGGTGCGGGTGAGACTGTTCAGCGTCAGGGTTGTCAGCCTGCTCGCGGTGGTGCCGTCCGTGTCCACGCTGATTGTGTTGCCACCGGCATAGGTGAGTTGATCGATGGCCTGCGAGGAGACCGTGGCGGCGCCACCATCACCCAGAAGACGCAGGGTGGAGGAAGTGAGAGAGATGTCTGTGGACGGGTCGAGGCGCTGATTGGTGTTGGTGGTGACCACACCCGAATTGTCCAGGAGCAGGCTGCTGCCGCCGAAAAGCGTGAAACTGGTGTTGCCAAACTTGGCGGCAGTGGCGGCGGCATTGGCATCCGTGGTGATGGCTCCACCCAAAGCAGTGACCGGGCCCGTTCCAAGAGGTGTCGTGACAGCCCCGTTGATGTTAACAGTGACACCGCGGTTGACGATGACGTTGCCAGTGGTGGCGTTGTCCGTGCGGATGGAGACGGTGCCGCCGGTCATCTGCATGATGGCG
Organism: Prosthecobacter sp.; assembly: GCA_044345155.1. GTDB lineage: Bacteria > Verrucomicrobiota > Verrucomicrobiia > Verrucomicrobiales > Verrucomicrobiaceae > Prosthecobacter. Next base: position 89,163 of record JBIJBP010000001.1, read on the forward strand.
GTACCGTTAAAAACCATGGGATTGGCGTTGTCATAGCCAAAGATCAGGTTGGCTGTGGAAGCAGGACCTCCCAGACGATTGCTTGTTCCGGAAATGATCAGCGTGTTGCCGACAGGAGTGCTTGCCGAGTTGGCAGAAGAAGTCAGACGAATGGAGTTGTCACTGGAAGGAAGCAAAACCCCTTGAAAGGTTTGATCAGCACCGATGACGTTCGTCAGCCAGACTCGGTTGCCATCACCTGCGTTACCAACCTTGCTCAGGTCAATGTCGTTGGTGACAGTTCCATCAATCGCCAGCGCAAGACCTGCAACGGGCACGTTCACGGCCACGTTATTGACAGCATCGATGACACCATAATTCTGAGTGATGCCAACCGCGCCGACCGAATATCGCGAGGTGCCGAGCTGGCCGGCGAACACAAGGCCTTTCGTGCTGACGGCATCCAGGGTAGCCTTGTTTTCCACCACCAGGACACCGCCGTTCACATAGGTGGTACCCGCACCCAGATTGGCACCGGCGCCCAGGCGAAGGATGCCGTTCTTGATCGCCGTCACGCCGTCATACGTGTTTGCAGTGTTGCTGACGAGCAGACGTCCGAGACCTTCTTTGACAAGCGAGCGGCTGGCCAGGCCGTCATCAATGACACCGGCCAGAGTGAGCTGCGCGCTGCTTGGGAAGAACACGTTGGTCTGGCCGTTCAGGGAGGTCGTACCGGCGACACGAAGGCCGTAGCTGTTGCCACCCGTGGTCTGCAGCAAGCCGCCGTTCATCACGAGTTCGTTCAGCTCAAAGGTGTTTCCGGTGTTTGCACCAGACACGAAATTGGTATCGGTGTTGATGTTGACAGCCCCCTGCACGGTGACCTTGTTATTGCCCTGCACCTGGATGGTGCCGTTGTTGCCCGTGCCGTTGTTGCGGAGCTGAAGAATGGTGCGGTCCAGCGCACCGGAGCCGTTCAGGGTGATGCCCCCGGTGCCCGTGCCCAGGTTGATTGTCGCGCCGTTGGCACCACCGATGGCCAGGGTGCCGAGATTCAGCACATAATCCCCGGAATAACCGGTCAGCGTGCCATTGATACGAACCTGACCCGCACCGTTCTTGATGATGTCGCCACTGCCAGTCACCACCACCTGGGCGTTAGAGGCACCGTTGATGTCAATCGTGCCCGTGTAGGCGTTCAGATCCGTGTTGCTGTTCAGCGTCAGCGGCGTCTGGAAGTTGTTGGTGGAGTTGTTGTAGAGATTGATGAAGGCGTTGCCTGCGCCACCGCTGTCCATGATCAGGGCATTGGTTCCAGTGAAGGTGTAAGCACTGCCACCCAAAATGTCACCGACACGCATGCCGCCCAGAGTGATTGGAGCATTCAGGGTAACGGTGCGCGCGGCCGTGATTTCATTTCGGAATACGGCGATGTCGCCCGCTGCATTTGGAATCACTCCAAGGTCCCAGTTAGCCGGCGTGCCGGTCCAGTTGCCGTTGCCGTTCAGAATCCAGGTTCCCGTGGCGCCGTTGACCTGCACGCTCCAGAGGGCGAATTGCACAAGCAGAACGGAAGAAATCGCCTTTTTCCAAACGGGGCGACGTAGCTGCTGGATGACGGAATCCTGGCGGAGCTTGTTCGGGTTGCTGGTTTTCATAGGGAGAAAATTCGAATTGAAACCTGTGACTAAAAGTGGGCGATTCTGCGAAAGAGGAAAAATTACCGATTATTTGAAAAATAAACCAACCGGCAGGAAACGCGACAAATCCGCCTGCCTTCATCAATCGGCGGACAGTTTGCCTCCAAGACGTAAAGTTGGTTATTCGTTCTCATATTGGCTTGGAATTCAAGGCGTAACATAAAGCATCGCAACAACACACCCGTGACGAAAACGAGTCGTCTGGCTTAGCGCGGGCTGGTTGGTTGATGCTAAGATGGTTGGCCACTTTTGAGGTTGAGGCCTCGATGTAAACACGGCCCCCCCTTTTTAGCCAAGAAAAAAAACTCTTTGGCACGCAAATTTAATAACCCATACACACCAAGGATCCTTAGTCTCTTGATCCGATGAAAATGAGCCTCTTACCCCTTCATGCGTGGGTGGCGACAAGCAGTCCAAGAATAGATGATCCAACCCTCGCTGGGGGTGCCCTCGACGTTAGAATCAGGATTGATTCTCAAATATGATAAAGATGACTCTCAGGCAAGACTGAGCGCTCCACCTTCACACAACTCCACCTTTCCGAAGGTCTTCAGCTCATGCCCCATCGCCCCGGCAACGGACATCCAAAGCCGGTTGTGAGCAGCCTTGTCGAATTTCAGGCTTCGACCCATCTTGAATCCAAACCCGCCGCCGATCATCACATACGGAATGTTGTCCAGGGTGTGCGTGTTCCCCTTCCCCAGCTCGTTGGTCCAGACCAGCAGGGTGTTGTCGAGCATGGAGCCGTCCCCTGCGGGCTCGGGGGTTTCGCTCAGCCGCTTCGCCAGATAAGCGAACTCACCGGCGAACCAGGTGTTGATCTTTTTCAGCTTCTCGTAGCTGTCCTTCTTGTCGTCAGGATCATGGGAAAGGCTGTGATGCCCCTCCTCCACCCCCAGCCAGCGCATCTGGGCCATGCCGACGCTGCGCATGTACTGAAGCGTGGCCACGCGGGCCATGTCGTTGGACAGGGAGTTCACCAGCAGGTCGATCTGGATACGGCTGATCTGTGGCGTATTGTCGTTCACCAGCTCGATGCTCGGATCCACGGCAGGCACGGGATGAATGAGGCTGCCTGCCTTGTCAGCCTCGGCCAGGTCCTGCTCCAGGCTGCGGACCAGGGTCATGTGCTGGTCCAGAAGAGCCTTGTCACGGGAGCTGAGCTTTGAAGAAACACGCTTCAGGTCCTCGCGCACGTCATCGAGGATGCTGACGAGGCTCTCCTTGTCCTTCATTCTTCCATAGACCTTCTTCAGCACCTGGTGCGGGTCGTCGATGGGAGCCACGGGCTGGTTTGCCCCGGCGTAGCTCATGCGCGTCCATGGGTCGGCGCGATCGGGCACGGCAACGCCAAACTCCAGGGAGCCAAAACGGGTCTTCGTCTCCTTGCGGGACTGGAGGAAGTTCTTGATCTCCTGGTCGATGGAAATATTGCTGGCCCAGCCCGCCGGATTTCCACCGCCGCCCATGATGTTGCCCTTCATGAGCTCGTCACAGGTCAGCAGGCAGCTCATGCCGCGCATGTGGCTGTCACCGTCGCCGCGGACCTTGTTGGCGATGCCGTGCAGGATGAGCATCCGCTTCCTGAAGGGCTCAAGCGGCTGGAGGATCGACTTGAAGCTGAACTCTCCACCCTCCTGATCAGGCCAGAACTCGTCCGGCAGGGTGCCGTTGGGCGAGAACATGATGACCAGCCGCTGGCGCTTCTGGGGAGCAGGCGCCCCGGTGATGCTGGGCAGGCCGGAAAGAAACGGGAGGGCTGCGGCGGAGATGCCGAGGTCACGCAGGAACTGGCGGCGGTCGAGATGCTTCATGGGGGGATGGTGTTACGCTACGTCTGCCGGACCGAGGTCTTGCGTCAAATCATGACCCGGTTCCGTCCTTCGCCAGGCAATGAAGCTTGAGCCAGCAGACTAGAGATCATGCCTTCCCTTCCCCAACCTTCCTGCATCGCCCTTTGCCTCCTCGGCATCATGACCAGCCCCGTTGCAGAAACCCGCAGGTGGTCAGCAGTCACATCCGCCGCCTTGCCGGCGAAGGCCATCACTGGCGCAAGCTAAAGTGACAATGGGGTTCTGGCTCCGGGGATGGATCGTCAGAAGGGGCGGAAAAGCTTCGAAGCAGGCGACGGTGCCGAAACAGCAGTCCTGAAAAGTCTAAAAAACTGGCACGGCACCTGCTTACCGATATGGGTCCGAGGTCGTTGCAGACCACCCACTGCAGCGGCTCAAGCAACCAACCACATTCCCAACCAACCATGACCCACCCTGCGCTCCTGCGTCGCGGGCGTGGTGCCACGCCGTTCCTTGCGGTGTGCGCCGCGCTTTGCTGTGCCTCCGTCACCCCGTCGTTGCACGCCGCCGAAACCGCCCCCTCCACCCTCCAGAGCGGTGACACCGCCTGGCTGCTCACCTCGACGGCCCTCGTGCTGTTCATGATGATCCCCGGCCTTGCGCTCTTCTACGCCGGCCTCGTGCGCTCCAAGAACGTGCTTTCCATCTTCATGCAGTGCTTCGCGCTGACGGCGGTGCTCAGCCTGGTCTGGCTGGCCTGCGGCTACTCGCTCAGCTTCACCGGTGACAGCGGCTTCATCGGCACGCTGGAAAAGTCCTTCCTGCGGGGCGTCACGCCGGCCAGCACCTATGCGGCCTATCCAAACATTCCGGAGCCGCTCTGGTTCGCCTACCAGATGATGTTCTTCCTGATCACCCCGGGCCTCTTCATCGGCGCCTTTGCCGAGCGCATGAAGTTCAGCGCCATCATGGTGTTCAGCATCTTCTGGAGCCTGCTCGTTTATGCGCCCACCTGCTGGGGCGTGTGGCACAAGATGGAGTTCTTCGGCCTGACCAACGTCATCGACCTCGCGGGAGGCATCGTGGTGCACATCACCGCCGGTGTCGCCGCCCTGGTGGCCTGCATCATGGTCGGCCCGCGCCGCGGCCATCCTCACACGCAGATGATGCCGCACAACCTGCCCTTCACCATCGCCGGAGCCGGCATGCTGTGGGTCGGCTGGTTCGGCTTCAACGGCGGCAGCCAGGTGGCGGCCAATGGCAGCGCCGCGATGACCGTGGTGGTCACGCACCTCTCCGCCAGCTCCGCCTGTGTCATCTGGTCGCTCATTGAAAAGATCAAGGTTGGCAAGCCCAGCGCCCTGGGCATCGCCACCGGCTCCATCGCCGGCCTCGCCGCCATCACCCCCGCGTCCGGCAAGGTCGGCCCGGTGGGTGCCGTCTGCATCGGCGGCCTGAGCGCGCTCGTCTGCTGGTTCTTCTGCGCGAAGGTGAAGCATGCCTTCAAGTATGACGACTCCCTGGACGTCTTTGGCGTGCACGGTGTCGGCGGCTTCGTCGGCACGGTGCTCGTCGCCATCTTCGCCTCCCCCGCCTTCGGCGGCATGGGCTACGCCGAGGGCGTGACCATGGGCGGGCAGCTCGTCACCCAGCTGCTGGCCTCGCTCTACACGATCCTGCTTTCCGGCGTCGTCAGCTTCGTGCTGCTGAAGATCATCGCCATGACCATCGGCCTGCGCGTTGACGCCGACCAGGAGAACCAGGGCCTCGACCTCGCCGAACATGGCGAGTCCGGCTACAACGCCTGAAGTCAGGCAGCCCTCCGGGGCTGCCATCCGGAACACTCGGAGAGGCCGGGACAGGTTCATGCCTGCCCGGCCTTTCACCTGATGGCAGCACCGTTGACTCACGATCAGCGACCTGCCCTGAGGCGCGGGCCTTACTTCACCTCCGCGGCCACAAGGGCGATCTCGGTCATCAGCCTCTGGATGCTGCACTGGTTCGCCGCAAAGTCCTTCTGGAGCGTGTCGAGCGTGGTGGCTCCGTAGGCGGCCGGCTCCTGCTTGACCAGATGGTGGAACAGGTGGCGGATGAAGGCGCGGTGCCCGCCGGGGTTGCCGGAGACGTAGTTCACGATGTCGCGCGGACCGCTGAGCCGAACCAGATGGCCCTCGTGCGTGGTGAACTCGCTCACCGGATTGACAGGCTTGTTGTTATCCTTGGTGCGCCAGCGGCCCACGGCGTCGAAGTTCTCCAGGCTGAAGCCGAGCGGATTGATCATGCTGTGGCAGCTCATGCAGGCGCCGCTGCGGGTGAGCTCCGTGATCTTTTCACGCATGGTGAGCTTCGGATTGAAGTGGCTGTCCTCGAACACCACCGCCTTCTTCGGCGGCTTGAGCGACATGCCGACGATGTTGCGGGTGAGGAAGACGCCGCGATGCACCGGCGAGGACTGCCTTGAATAGGCCAGCGAGGCAAGGAGGTAGGGATGCGTGACCACGCCGGCGCGCTGCTTCGGGTCGAAGGCGACGCGCTGGAAGGCCTCGCCGGCGACCGGCCTGCCGTAAAACCTGCCGAGGCGCTCGTTGAGCAGGAGATAGTCCGCCTGCAGGAGCTCGCGGTAGTCTGACTTTCCGTTCCACACGACCTCGTCGATGAACTGGAACAGCGACTCGCGCAGGTCGGCGAGCAGTTCCGGCGTGAAGTCGGGGAAGGCCTTGGGGTCCTTGCTGGTGACCTCGGCGCGCTCAAGTTCCAGCCAGTGGTGGAAGAAGCCGTGCAGCTTGGCCTTCGCGCGGGCGTCGGCCAGCATTCGGGAGGCCTCGGCGCGAACCTGGTCGCGGGTGCGCAACCTTCCCTGGGCAGCCGCCTGCAGGAGCTTCCTGTCAGGAATGGAGTCCCAAAGCGTCAGCGCCAGGCTGGCAGCCCTGTCATAATCATCCAACGGCCCGGCTCCGGGCAGGCCGGGATAGAGAAACTGCGGTGACTTGAGCGCCAGCATGACCACGCGTTTCACCGCCGTCTCCGGCGTCTTCGCGGCCTTGAACTGCGGCTCGATCAGCAGCCTTTTCAAATCATCACCAGGGGTGCGGCGGAAGGCGGCCTCCACAAAGGCCTCGGCGAAACTGCGCAGCTTCTCCGTGCGGTCCGCAGCCCCGGGCTTGGTCTGGGCGAGTTCGTCGATGTTGGCCACCACATGCTCGGCGGTTGCGATGGCGGCGTCGGTCACCGCCTGATCCCAGTCCTTGGAGATCGTCGTGCCACGCGGATAACCGCCGCTGCTGTCATCGGCGGGAAAGCTGTTGCTGACGATCATCATCTCGCGCGGCCGGTCCGTGCGCAGGGCGCCGGCGGGGATGATCTCCCTGACTCCATGAGGCGGCTTCCACCACAGCTCGATGGAGGATGACTTCTCCTTGAACTTGAAGTGCTCCAGCACCAGCCGGTAGGCGCGTCCGCCGACGAGATAAATCGTCCTCTTCTCCTCGCGAACCTCCGGCCCGGCGCTCACCCAGCCATCAATCAGCGCATCACCGTCGGAGGTGTCGTTGATCCACAGGCGGAAGCCGTTTTCCGATTTCACGGCAAACTCGTAAAGGCCTGTCTCGCGGGCGACGACGGAGCCGTCGAAGCGGTTCTGAAACTGCTCGGCCTCCAGCGTCTCCTTCACCGGGCTGTCCGGCCCCCATTGGAAGTCGACGACGGGCTCCACCTTTTCGATGGTTTTGTTAGGCCGCTTGGCCTTGATGCCCTTTTCCGGCGTGGTGTCCACGGGCTTCTCTCCAGGCTTGGGCAGCTCAACGCCGCGGTAGGTGGCCTTCAACCCCTGCTCGGTCCCGACGGGACGGTCGAAGCCGGGCCCCATGCGGAAGCGTCCGACCACGTCCATGACGCTGTTGCGGAACTTCTCCGTCGTGAGGCGCGCAAGGTCCCTGGTCGGAGGGTTGCTGCGAGCCTGGGCCTCGGGCGAATAGAAGGCGTCGTGGATGTACTCGGCGATGAGCCTGGAATCCCCGGGCGTGCTCTTGTCCGGGTCATCCTCCGGCATCGTGCGGTCGATCTGGCGCGCCAGGGCCTCAACGTTCTTCTCGCCGGTCAGCGCCTCGTCGTATTCATCCTCCACGCCCTGGCCGCGGTCGCCATGGCAGTCGGCGCAGAGCTTTTGGTACAGCGGTTTTCCGGGATGCTCGGCGGGAGCGGCCGACGCGGGCTCCAGAATCAGGAGCACTCCCAGGAACAGGAATTGGGAACGGATCGAAAACATGGGGGGAATGTTTCGTGAAGGCGCGTGTTACGGTGCGCCGGGGAGGACTACCTGCCGTGAAACGCAGGTCTTTCCACCTTTTTCAGCCTGATGGTGCTGCCGCATGGCGTCCAGGCTCAGCCAGGGTGGCTGCTCAGCGTGAATAGGACGGATACTTGTCCTTCAGCAGCTTGCGGAATTCACCCGCCTTGGCGGCCTGGCCGCTCTTCTCCAGAGCAACGGCCGCCTTGTCGAGGGATTCGGGCGTGATCTCGTCATCGTCAAAGAACTGGGCGGGGATCATGAACTTGCCTGCGGCGGCGGTGAATTTTGCACCGGCGGCGGCCCCCTGGCCGGAGGCGGTGAGCTTGTCCCCCAGAGCCATGAGGATGTCCCCCTGGAGGATGAGCAGCAAGGCCTGCGGCTTGCCGTCCTTGGCGAAGGCCAGGCCTTCCTGCACCACCGCCTCGGCCTCGTCAAACTTGCCGAGACCGAGCAGCGCCCTGCCCTTGGTGAGAAGGCCCCGGGCCTTGGGCGCCCCGTCGGGGGTGACCTTGAGGAAGTGGTCCGTGGACTTGACGCTGCTTTCGTAATCCCTGGTCTCCAGGAAGGCCATTCCCAGGTAGCTCCAGACACGCGGGTCGGTGTTCTCCGGCGCGTCCGGCGTGGCGGCGATGGCAAGGTACTGGGCCGCACGCGGGTAGTTCTTTTGGTTATAATAGGTGAGGCCGAGCCAGGTGAGCACGTTGGGCGGGATGTTGCCGGCGGCGTTCGCCCGGCGGTAGTCGTCGATCGCCTTGCCCAGCGCCTCGACGTTCTGCTGAACATACTGAGCCTGGATGATCATCAGGCTGGCCTGGTCCAGATAGGTCTTGCGGTCGGTGTCGACGGCCTTCGTGAGCGCCTTCACGGCAGCATCCCACTGCTGGAGCGAGTAATGGGCGCGGCCGATGCCAAACCAGGCCTGGCCGGCGGCGGGGCTTCTGGGAAACTTGTTCACCAGCAGGTCAAAGGCGGCGATGGTGGCCTTGAAGTCGCGCTGCTCGGAGGCGATCAAGCCCATCTGCAGGTAGGCCAGTTCGGCGGCCTCGGAGTTCGGGTGCTCCTCGGCGACCTTCTTGAAATCGGTCATGGCGTTCAGCGTGTCCTTGGCCTCGCGGTAGGCAAGGCCGCGGCGGGCCAGCGCCCTGGCGGTGAGTTCATGACCGCGGTTCTCATGGATGAACTGGGTGAACGCCAGGATGGCATCCTGCGCCCGGCCTGCCTCGGCCAGGGCCCAGGCCTTGTTGAACAACGTGCCCGGCTGGAGCTTCGCCGGCAGCTTCTCAATCTTCACCTCGGCAAAGCTGGCCGCCGCATCGGCATACTTCTGGCGGTTGAAATAATGATCGGCGCGGATCAGGCGCGCGAGGTTGAGAAGCTCATGATCAGCGTGACTGTCGGCGTTCTTGGTGATGAAGGCCGTGGCGAACTCGGCCAGGTCCTTGTCATCGAGGAGGTAGAAGCAGTAGAGCTTCCAGTAGCCGGCCTCGAAGGCCGCGTCCGTGCCTGCGGAGCCCTGCTCCACCAGGAGGTAGGTCTCGACAGCGCGGGCGTAGCTCTTTTTCATGCGGAAGGCGTTGCCGACCATGAGCAGCATCTTCGGCCTTGTGTCGCCTTCGGGAAGCACGCCGGCGTTGGCGTTGTAGTTGTTGATGACGCCGTCATAATCGCCCTTGGCAAACAGCGCCTGAACCACGCCAACCAGGGCGATGCCACGATTCGCCGCGCTGGTTTCAGGCAGCTTGAGGGCACGTTCGAAAAGCGGCACGGCCTCCTCCGGCCTGCCCAGCTCGGCCTGGAGCACCGCCGCCTTCACCGCCGCCTCGGAGACGATGGCGTTGTCCTTGCTGGACTGAAGCAGCTCCGTGAACAACGGCAGCGCCTCCGCCTTCTTGTCCTCGGCCAGGTAGAGGGTGCCCAGGCTGAGCAGCGTCGCCTCGCGATAGGGGTTGTCCGTCTTCACCGCCAGCACGGCATTCAAGGCGGCCGACTGCCTCTTGCTGTCGCCGAGCATCTGATAGGCGCGGGCCTTGTTGAAGCTGGCGGCCAGCCGCACCTGAGGAAGGGGGCTCTTGGATTCGCAAAGGGCGAACAGGCGGGCCGACTGGTCAAAGTCACGTGCATTGAAGCGCATCGCGCCGAGGCGGTAGGCGGCAGACGGCGCACCCTCACTGTTCGGATAGCGGTTCACCACCTCCTCATAGTAGGTTTCCGCCACCTTGAGCTGGTCGAGCTTCATGTAGCACTCGCCGATGCGAAACAACGATGCCGGCACGTGACGTCCCGAGGGATAGGTCTGGAGATACTGCCCGAAGGACTGGGAGGCCATGCTCCACTCGCCACGGTCATAGGCGAGAGTGGCATAATCAAAAAGGTCTTCATCAGGCCCTCTTGGGCGAGCGGGCTGGGCGGGACGTGTTTCACTGGGACCGACCGGAATGGCCTTGGGCACCGGACGTTCATCATCCTCGACGGGGACGGCCCGCGGCGCGTTCTGCGCGGGCAGCAGGCAGGGAACGGCGGCAAGGACCAGCACGGCCAGGGCGGCCAGCGGCAGGGTGTTCAAGGGACGAAACATGGGCGTCTGGGACGTGGCTGGGCTCATGTCACTTCAAGGCTTTTTGGGGGCTTCCGCCGCCTCGGGCCTGCGGGTGGCGAAGGCGATGTTCCAGATGCCGGCCTTCTGGCAGATGTTCAGCACGTTGACCACGAACTTGTAGTCAGCCACCTCGTCGCCGCGCAGGATCACCGCCTGGTCCTTGTAGACCGTCACGATGTTCTTCAGCTTCACCAGGAGTTCCTCCTCGGAAAGCTCCTGGCCGTTCACGATGATCTCTCCCTGGGTCTTGATGTTGATGATGATCTCCCCGACGTTGCGCGACTCCTTCTCCTTGCCCTCGTCAGCGGCGGGCACGCTGATGTCCATCACCTGCTCATTCTTCGCATAGTGGGAGGTCACGGCGAAAAAGATCACCAGCAAGAACAGCACGTCCACCAGCGGCGCGAGCTGCATCGGCGTGGGCTCGATGGAATGTTGTTTGCGGAAGTTCATGGAGCTTCAGTCGGTTGCTCACTCGGGACGTCCGGCGGCGGCGCGGGCGGCGCGCTTGTACTGGACGGCCAGCAGGGCCATGATGTGGGTGGTCGCGGCCTCCATCTCCGAAATCAGGCGGTTCACCTTGCCGCGGAAGATCGCGTAAAAAATGAGGGCCGGGATGCCGATGACCAGGCCTGAGGCCGTGCAAAGCAGCGCCTCGGAGACGCCCTGGGCCAGCCCGAGCTGGTTGCTGCCGCCATACTGGGTGTTGGAGATCTCATGGAAGGTGGTGATCATGCCCAGGGTGGTTCCGAGCAGGCCGAGCATCGGGGCCACCGCGCCGACGTCCCCGAGGTAGGCGATGCGCGCCAGCAGCAGGCTGGACTGGCGGTTGCCCTCGGCCTCCGTGACCTCCTTCACCTCCTCGAAGCTGGCGGTGGGGTTGCGCGTGGCGAAATCCAGCGTCTTGGCGGTGATGCGCGCGATGCACTCGTTGCGCCGGTTGCACACGGCCAGCAGGCCCAGGTAGTCCTGCTTGCGGATCAGGGCGTCCGCCGAGTTCATGAAAGCGTCGCTCACCACCGTGCCCTGCCTGACGGTGAAGGAAAACAGCACGATGAAGAAGGCCGTCACCATCGACAAGCCGATCAAGGGATAGGCCATCACGCCCGTGCGTTCGACAAAGCCGTCCAGAGTCAGCGCGGCGGCATAAGGATTGTCGGCGGGAGATGGGGCGGAGGCGGCCGCCGCAGGAGCCTGTGTGACGGCGGGGGGACTGTCCTGCGCCGCCACCCCGGCGGTCATCCAGGCAGACAAAACCGCGATCAAGGCGAGGACAGGGAGTTTTCGTGCGGACATGCGGGCGCGACAGTAGGCGCTCGTTCCTGCCTTGCAAGGAGGGAGACAGAATCTGCCACTGGCCCCTGGACGCCGCTGATCCGCCCGGCATCATGGGGGCCATCCTCCATGAAAAATGCCTCCCCCGCCCTTGTGCTTGCCCTGCTGCTTGCCGCAGGCCTGGCTGCGGGGCTGGTTCTTTCCCAACGAAAAGTGCCGTCACCTCCGGCGGCAGGTGCTGCCACGGAACAGGATTCCGCCGATGACCTGCGCAGGCAGATCTCCATCCTCGAAGGCCAGGTGGAATACCTTCAGGGACAGGTGGGCGCGCTTCAGGATGAAAACTCCCAGCTGCTGCAGAAGCTGGGCACGCTCGGCATGAAGGGCGTGGCGAAGATCGAGCCCGTGCCAGCCCCCGACGACGCGCCTCCGGATTTTGTCGGGCTCGGCCTGGACCTGATGAAGTTCCGCAACATCCAGGCCCTGCCGATCCCCACCACCGGGGCAAGCCGTGAAAACGTGGAACAGGCGATCCTGCGCTGGCTGCGGCTGCAGCAGCCTGGCGACGAAGGGCCGAAGTTCGCTCTGGCCCTGACGGCGCTTGGGTGGATCGAAAAGCCGGTGGACCCCCTGCCGCTCCAGGCGGCGGTGCTCGCCCGCCAGCTCGGAGGCTGGTATGACCGCGAATCCGGCACGCTGCTGGTGGAGGATGACAAGCCCGTGCCTGGCATGCCCGCTCCAGACCGGCCGATGGCGGTCGCCTTCGGGCAGCTGCTGCGGGAATTCGGCAACGTGCTGTTTCCCGACGCCGCCAGGTCCGCCCTGAGCACCGACGAGCGCATCGCCCGGATGGCGCTGATCACCGGCGACGCCGCATTAACACGTTTTTTGTTCAGCATCCAGAACCCCGTGCCGCGCAGCGGCAACGACCTGCCCGTGGAGGACCCTGATCATCCGCTGAACCAGGTGCCCATGCCCGTCTATCTCAAGGAGCTGGCCCTGTTCCCCTTCGCACGGGGCTTTGAATTCGCCCAGGCCCTGCATGGCGCCGGTGAGTTTGCGCAGCTGAACGCCTCCTACTCATCCCCCCCCGCCTCCTGCGCGGAGGTGATCGAGCCCGAACGCCTGCTCGACGCCGCAAGGCTGCCGCCCGCCAGGGTTGAACTCGCCAGTCCGGAGATCGGCGGCCAGAAACCCTATTTTGACGACCGTCTCGGCCGCTTTGCCATCTTCACCGCCCTGCGTGCCTACAACAGTGACGAAGAGGCCGGGCTTGGCGCCCGTGGCTGGAAGGGCGACAGGCTGCTGGCCTACGCCTCGCCTGACCATGATCGTGACCACGCCCTCTGGCAGACGCTCTGGCTCACCCGTGAGGATGCCCTGGCGTTCTTCAAGGCCATGCATGCCTGCCTGCTCCAGCGCTATGACGCGAAACCTTCCTCCGAAGAACCCGGACGCACCGTGCTGCAGGCACTGAACCGGCATGTTCGGCTGGTGATCAACCGCGACGGCCTGGGCGTCCGGCTGGTGGATGCTGCGACGTCCGGCTTCGCGGACGCAGCCGTTCAGGCTCCATAACCATCGGCAGCAGCCCAGGGATCCACGGAACGCAGCTGCTTCGACTCCAGCTCGCGGTAGACATCTGGAAGATCAAACGCCGCAAGCACGCCGAAGGGCATCACGGCGTAGGGCCACTGGCAGTCCTCATGAACCGCAAGCTCATGAAACGAGACCAGCGCGTTCTTCAGCGTCACCCGTGAAACATCGCCGCTGAGCACCGCCGCAAGCGCCGCAGGCAGCGCCCCCCAGCCGCGCCCTGCCAGATGGATCTCTTCATGCCCCGCCTGCTTCAGCACCTGGATCACCCGGAGCACGTCCAGTGTTCGCCCGCCCAGCAGCGGCTGGTCGAGCATGTGGCCGTAGGCGGCATAAAAGTAGTGGCTGCCGTAGGGACGCAAAAATTGGTTCGCGCCACAGGTGTCGGGCTGGGATTCACCGATGCCGCGAACATCACAGGCAAAGAAGGCGGCGTCCGTGTCAGCCGCGAGCAGCTCCTGCACCAGCGGCTCGTCACGCAGCTCGGCGTCCGCCGACCGGTGCGAGACATAGAGCACGGCGCGCTTCAGTCCTCGAGGCAGCCGCGATGTCAGGGCCTCATCGCTGAGGCGTGTCACCAGCGCATGGATGCCAGGCTGGGTTTCCACCGCATAGGCGCAGTAGCCCTTCGCCGGATACCTGCGCCCGCCGACGCTGCGCAGGATGCGGTAGTCCGGCGCGTCCACGGGCATTTCCGGCAGCCGCAGCACCTCGCGCACCGCGGAGGCGAGCGCGGCACCCTCCAGCGGGCGCCTCGTCCTCGCCAGGGACTCCGCCTTCTCACGCGTGAAGCTCATGAGGGTCTTCGATCCCATCCGCGCCACCTGCCCCTCGGGCGTGCAGCGCAACGCGTCCTCAGCCTCCATTTGCATCGTTGGTTCGGCAGCATGCGCGGCGACGCCGGCGGCCCTGCCGAAAAAACGGTACATGGCCTCGCGATTCGCCAGGGTGTAGCCGTGCGGGTCGGGGCCGACATGGAGCTGGATGTTGTCCGGGCTGCCGAGAAGCGTGTAGAGCCTCTTCAGCCAGGCATGGGTCTCGGCGGAGCCGCGTGCGTCAAAGTAGTCCTTCTCCTGGGCCATGATGATCACCGGCTTCGGGGCCATCGCGGCGAGGAAGTCGCCATGGTCCAGGCCGTGGGCGAGCACATGCGGCGGGCACTGCTCGCAGTCCTGGGGCAGCTCGTTTTCAGCATCGCGGCGGAAGGTGGTCACGAAGCAGGACGGAGCCGCCATGGTGAAGCGGGGCTCCAGGCCGCAGAGCCAGGTCGTCTGCGTGCCGCCGCCGGAGTTGCCGGTGACACCGAGATGGTTCACGTCGATCTCGGGCCGCGTGACCAGGTAATCGAGGGCACGGATCGCATCCCAGGCGAACCAGGCGCCCAGGAACTCGCCCACCAGCGACTGGGGATTGCCCATCTGGTTGTGCTCGGAGGTGCCGCCGCCGAGGCGGGAACCCAGCTTTTCATTGAGGTATTGAAAGCGCTCGCCCTGGCCCACAGGATCCACCAGGAAGCAGGCCATGCCCTGGCGGGCGAGCCCCTGCGCAAAACTTTGGTAGGCCGTCTCCGCCTTGCCGTTGAGCGAATGGCCGCAGACGCCGATGACGCCCGGCACTTTTCGACCGGGCGCCTCGGGCAGGTAGAGGTTGCCCGTGACCAGGTAGCCGGGCCGGCTTTCAAGCACGATGTTTTCAATGCGCAGGCCGTCACGCTGAAGAACCCGTGTCACCTTCGCGTTCAGCGGAGTCTTCTCCGGCATCGGGCCGAAGCATTCCCGGATGCGCCTCCGGACCTCCTTCACATAGGCCTCCGCATCCTCCCGGGTCTTCAGTGCGGCGCGGCGTTCATGGCCCCTGGCCTCGGCGGCGCGGACCTCCGTGACCAGCCAGTCCTGAAGCATCCTTGGAAAGCGGTTCAAGGCAGGCAGGGGCGCGGCTGAAGCAACGCCCGAAGATGCTGCGGCTCCCTGGGCCCTGGCACCCGCAGGCCCCGTCAGAGGCAGCGCCACGCCCAGCGAAGCCAGGCTGATGTTCTGAAGAAACTGACGGCGGTCTGGACTGGAGGCAGGGTTCATGGGCATGGCGGCCTGGGGATACCCGGCATGACCACGTTTTCTTTCCTCTTCCCGCCGTCGGTGAGGGGAGCCGGGCACGAGAAAGTCACCGCCAATCCTCTTGCGCCGATTTTGCCGCGCTCGTAGCTTTGGCATCCCACGTCCTCCCGATCCCACGTCCAAATGCTCATCCGCACGACAGCACATGCCCGCGCCGGCCTGGTGGGCAACCCCTCCGATGGTTATTTTGGCAAGACGATCTCGTTCATCATCAGGAACTACGGCGCCGAGGTGACCCTGTTTGAATCCCCCGAGCTGACGATCGAGCCTAACGAAAGGGATCACTCCGTGTTCGGCGGCATCGAGGCCCTGGCGCGCGATGTCCGCCAGCATGGCTACTACGGCGGCATCCGCCTGCTGAAGGCGAGCGTGAAGCGCTTCTTCGACTACTGCACCAAAAACGGACTGCCGCTGCATGGGCGCAACTTCACCCTGCGCTACCGCAGCAACATCCCGCCGCAGGTTGGCATGGCGGGAAGCAGCGCCATCATCACCGCCTGCTGGCGCGCCCTCATCCAGTTCTACCAGGTGGACATCCCCAGGCACCTGCTGCCCAGCCTCGTGCTGAGCGTGGAGAATGACGAGCTAGGCATCCCCGCAGGACTGCAGGACCGCGTCATCCAGGCCTACGAGGGAGTCGTGTTCATGGATTTCAACCGCGCCCATGTCGAAAAGCTCGGCTACGGCATCTATGAGGAGCTGGACCCAGCCCTGCTCCCCAATGTGTATGTCGCCTTCACCAACAAGCTCAGCGAGGGCACCGAGGTCTTCCACAATGACATCCGGGGCCGCTGGAACCGGGGCGAACGTGACGTCGTCAGCGCGATGTACCAGTGGGCCAACCTCGCCCAGCGCGTGCGCGACATGCTCCTCGAAGGCCGCGGCCGGGAGATCGGACCGCTGCTGAACGAAAACTTCGACCTCCGGCGCCGGCTTTACAAGATCAGCCAGGGCAACATCGACATGGTCGAGACCGCCCGCGACTGCGGCGCCAGCGCCAAGTTCACCGGCAGCGGAGGGGCCATAGTCGGCACCTATGAGGACGACGCCATGTTTGAAAGGCTGCGCACGGCCCTGGAGCCGCAGCAGGTGACCGTGATCAAGCCTCAGGTCGTCTGAGCCTGCGGCGGCCGCCGCCGCGCCCATTCTCTCCTTGCACGGCGGCGAACGCCGCGCCATCTCAGGCGAACCCGCCTGTCACCACCTTGGCCACCACCGCGAAACCACGCACCCTCGTCGCCATCCCTGCCCGCTGGGGATCCACCCGGTTCCCGGGAAAGCCGCTCCACCTCATCGCCGGCAAACCGCTTGTTCAGCACGTCTGGGAACGCTGCCAGGACTGCAAGGCCGTCGATGACATCGTCATCGCCACCGACGACGAACGCATCGTCGAGGCCGCAGCCGCCTTTGGCGCCAGGGCCGTCCTGACCTCCCCGGATCACCCCAGCGGCACCGACCGCATCGCGGAGGCGGCCGGCGCTTTTCCTGACCATGCCACGATCATCAATGTCCAGGGTGACGAGCCGCTGATCTCCCCCGCCCTGATCGACGACCTGGCCCGAGCCCTTCAGAACGGCCCAACCATCTCCATGATCACGGCCGCCGCGCCGATCCTCGACCCGGCCCAGGTGGAGGATCCCAACGTCGTGAAGGTCGTCTTCGACGTGAACGGCGACTCGCTTTATTTCTCGCGCTCGCCCCTGCCGTTCGTACGCAATCCCTCCGCACACACCCGGCATTACCGGCACCTCGGAATCTACGGCTTTCAGCGCGATTTCCTGCTTCAGTTCGTCGCCTGGCCGCCCTCGCGGCTGGAGCTCACCGAGTCCCTGGAGCAGCTTCGCGCCCTGGAAAACGGCACCCGGCTGCGCGTCGTCCTGACGAATGAGCTTTCGCCCGGCGTGGACACCCGCGAGCAGGCCGACGCCATCGAAGCGCATCTCCTTTCACAAACTGCTTGAACCTCGGCCGGACAACCGCGAACCGAAAACCATCATGAAATACATCTTCGTCACCGGCGGCGTCGTGAGCTCCCTTGGAAAGGGCCTTGCCGCCTCGTCCCTCGCCACCCTGCTCGAACTCCGCGGCCTCAAGGTCATCATGCAGAAGTTCGACCCCTATCTGAACATCGACCCCGGCACGATGAACCCGTATGAGCACGGCGAGGTGTACGTGCTCGACGACGGCGCGGAGACCGACCTGGACCTGGGCCATTACGAGCGCTTCACCCACACCAACCTCTCCCGGCTGAACAACCTCACCAGCGGCCAGGTTTACATGAGCGTCCTGGAAAAGGAGCGGGCCGGAAAATACCAGGGCCGCACCGTCCAGGTCATCCCGCACATCACCAACGAAATCAAGGAGCGCATCGGCGAGGTTGCCGAGAAGATGGGCGGTGATGTCATCATCACCGAGATCGGCGGCACCGTCGGTGACATCGAGGGACTGCCATTCCTGGAGGCCATCCGGCAGTTCGCCATCGAGGCCGGCCGTGACAACGTGCTCTTCATCCACGCCACTCTGGTGCCCTTCATCAAGGCCGCCCAGGAGCTGAAGACGAAGCCCACCCAGCAGTCCCTGGCCAAGCTGCGTGAGATCGGCATCAGCCCGCACATCATTCTCGCACGCACCGAACATGCCCTGGACGAGGATGTGCGTGAGAAGATCGCCCTTTTCGGCAACGTGCCCAACGAGCAGGTGGTCGAGGTCCGCGACGTCAAGCACAGCATCTACGAGGTGCCGCTGAAGCTGCATGAGCAGCGTCTTGATGACACGGTCTGCCAGCTTCTGAAGATCGACAGGCCTCAACCGGACCTCGCCAAATGGCGTCACTTTGTCCAGCGCGTCATCCATCCCACCCACCATGTCCGCATCGGCGTCGTCGGGAAGTACATTGAGCTGCAGGACGCCTACAAGAGCATTTATGAGGCCCTCACCCACGCCGGCGCCTACAAGGACGCCAAGGTGGACATCGTCCGCCTGGATGCCGAGGCCATCGAGAAAGCAGGGCCTGACATCTATCTGAACGGCCTGCAGGGCATTCTCATCCCAGGCGGCTTCGGCGACCGCGGAACCGAGGGCAAGATAGCCGCCACCCGTTATGCACGCGAGAAGGGCATCCCGTTCTTCGGCATCTGCCTGGGCATGCAGATCGCCGTCATCGAGTTCTGCCGCAATGTCTGCGGCATGAAGGAGGCCACCAGCACCGAGTTTGACAAGGGCACGCCCTATCCGGTGATCAGCATGATGGAGGAGCAGAAAAAGGTGAAGCAGCTCGGCGGCACCATGCGCCTTGGCGACTGGGTCACCGAGCTTCTGCCTGGCACCAAGGCGCGCGAACTTTACGCCCAGGATGTCATCCATGAACGACATCGTCACCGCTACGAGGTGAACGACGACTACAAGGACCAGCTCGAAAGCCACGGCATGAAGATCAGCGGCGTCTCCCAGAAGGGCGGGTTGACCGAGATGATCGAGCTGCCAGAGCACCCCTTCTTTGTCGCCTGCCAGTTCCATCCTGAGTTCAAGAGCAAGCCCAACGATCCGCACCCGATCTTCCGCGGATTCGTCAAGGCCGCCCTGGACCATCATGGCGAACCCGAAGCGCTGAGCTGACACGCACCCCCTTCCTCCATAAAAAACAGGCCGCCGGTGAGGAACAAACCTTCACCGGCGGCCTTGTCTTGAGTCAGGAGAAATAAAATGGGGGCCTTACGCCACCAGGGTCTGCTCACGGGCGGGACCGACACCAAGCAGGCTGACGCGCGCCTTGGTCAGTTCCTCGACACGCTTCAGGTAGGCCTTCGCAAGGGGCGGCAGGTCGGCAAAGCTCTTGATGCCGCTCAGGTCCTGCTTCCAGCCCTGGTGCGTTTCATAGATGGGTTCGCAGGCCTCGATGTCCTCCACCGTGCTGGGCGGATAGTGGATGACTTCGCCGCGCAGACGATAAGAGGTGCAGATCTGAACCTCGTCGAGACCATCGAGGCCGTCCAGGTTGGTGATCGCCAGTTCATCGGCGCCGTTGATCATGACCGCATAGCGGACCAGGACCGCATCCAGCCAGCCGCAGCGGCGGGCGCGCCCGGTGGTGGCGCCGAACTCACGGCCCATGTTGTGCAGCATGTCGCCGATGGAGTCGTTTTCCGTGACGAAGGGGCCGCTGCCGACGCGGGTGGTGTAGGCCTTGCAGACCGCGACGACCTTGTCGATCATCCGTGGCGGCACGCCGGAACCGGTGCAGGCGCCGCCCGTGGTGGTGTTCGAGCTGGTCACGAACGGATAGGTGCCGTGGTCGATGTCGAGGTAGGTGCCCTGGGCGCCTTCAAACAACAGGCTCTTGCCGGCCTGGATCGCCTCATGGCAGACCACGGCCGTGTTGGTGATGTGCGGGGCAAGTTCCTTCGCGGCGGCGAGGATCTTCTCCACGGTCTCCTCCACGGGAACGGCCTCAATGCCGGCGGCGACGATGAATTCGTTGTTCGCCACAATGCGGTCACGAAGCTCAGTCGCGAGCTTGTCAGGGCGGGTCAGCAGGATGGCCCGCAGGCCGTTGCGCTCCACCTTGTCAGCGTAGGCAGGGCCGATGCCGCGTCCGGTGGTGCCGATGGCCTTGGCTCCACGGCGCGCCTCACGGGCGCGGTCGAGGGCCTTGTGGTAGGGCATCACCAGGTGACAGGTTTCACTGATCCTCAGGTTCTGGGCGGTGATCTTCACACCCTGGCCGCGCAGCTTGGCCATCTCCTCGAGAAGCCCGATGGGGTCCAGCACGACGCCGTTGCCGATGACGCACAGCTTTTCCTCCCAGAGGATGCCGCTGGGGATGAGGTGCAGGATGTACTTCTGACCGTTGCTGATGACGGTGTGACCGGCATTGCTGCCGCCTGCCGCGCGCACGACGACATCGGTTTTCTCCGTCAGGAAATCGACGATCTTGCCTTTTCCTTCATCGCCCCACTGGGCGCCGACTACGATGATATTGGACATTTCTGGAGGGGGCGGCACGACGCCGCAGTTTGGGGGTTGGGGGGAAAAAGAAAGCTGCCGGCCGGTCGGGCCGACAGCGGAAATCCGGCCTCGTTCACCGCATTATTCGGAGAGGTTCAGGAAGGTAAACACCGCGTAGCCGCAGGCTCCGAGGGCGATCAGGGCCAGGGCATAGAGCGGGGCATAGCCATTGCTCTTGGGCTTGGGCTTCGCGCCAAATCCGGAACGTCGGGACTTGTCGATGGGCGTGGCGCCATAGCCGGTGTGGGAGACGCTCTGCGACGCAGGAACATAGGCTGCGGCCTCCTCGGCCTGATCACCGAAGAAAATCACCTCGAGGTGGCCGATGTTGAAGGAGCCACCGTTCGCCATTTCCAGGCTCTCCACACGCTGGCCGGCCACGGAGGTGCCGTTGGTGGAGCCCAGGTCGTTGAACACCCAGCCGGCTCCGTCAAAGACGAATTCGCCATGATGGCTGGAGATCGACTCATGGGCGAGGACGATGGAGTTGTCGTCGGCACGGCCCAGTGTCAGGCGCTCAGCACTGAGTTCGACCTCGCCGCTCTGGCCTTCGGGGGTGATGAATTGGATTTTTGCCATAAAACAGACCGGTGATTTAACAGCGGCCCGGGGCGGTGGCAAGGTGGAATCCATCCTTGAGAATCCCTCCCCCACGGGCGAAGAAGGCCGCCCCCTTCCCGCCCAGCTCATGTCCGCCGCCTCCGAAGTCGCCCGCCGCCGCACCTTTGCCATCATCTCCCACCCGGATGCCGGCAAGACCACGCTCACGGAAAAACTGCTCCTCTACGGCGGGGCCGTCCAGCTCGCCGGCAGCGTCACCGCCCGCAAAAACCAGCGCGCCACCACCTCCGACTGGATGGAACTGGAGAAGCAGCGCGGCATCTCCGTCAGCTCCACGGTCCTGCAGTTTGAATACAAGGACGCCGTCATCAACCTGCTCGACACCCCCGGCCACAAGGACTTCTCCGAGGACACCTACCGAGTGCTCACCGCCGTGGACGCCGCCGTGATGGTGATCGACGCCGGCAAAGGCATCGAGTCCCAGACCCTGAAGCTCTTTGAAGTCTGCCGCCGCCGCGGCGTGCCCATCTTCACCTTCATGAACAAGCTGGACCGCCCGGCGCGCCCGCCGCTGGAACTGCTCGACGAGCTGGAGCGCGTGCTCGGCATCGCCTCCTGCCCGATGAACTGGCCCCTGGGCGACGGCGTGGACTTCAAGGGCATCTTTGACCGTCAGACCAACCAGGTGCACCTCTTCGAGCGCACCGTCGGCGGCATGTTCCGCGCTCCGGTCAATGTGAAGGGCATCGAGGATGACAGCGTGCGCAACGCCCTGCCGCCCCTGGTCTACGCCCGTGTTTGCGAGGAGCTGGAGCTTCTCGATGGCGTCGGCGCAAACTACTCGCTGGAAAAGGTCCGCCGGGGCGAAATCACTCCCGTCTTCTACGGCAGCGCCATGAACAACTTCGGCGTCCAGCTCATGCTCGACGGCTTCCTCTCCATGGCCCCGCCACCCGCCCCACGTTTGGTCGGCGAACGCATCATCGAGCCCGACGACGAGGCCTTCTCCGGCTTCGTCTTCAAGATCCAGGCGAACATGAACCCGCGTCACCGCGACCATGTGGCCTTCATCCGAATCGTCAGCGGCTGCTTCCAGCGCGACATGACCGCCACCAACACGCGCACGGGCGCCAAGCTGCGCCTTGGCAACTCCCAGCGTCTCTTCGCTCAGGAGCGTGAGACCGTGAACGAAGCCTGGGCGGGCGACGTCGTGGGCCTGGTGGGCAACTACGGCTTCCAGATCGGCGACACGCTGTCCGAGGATCCGACAATCAAGTACGATGAAATGCCGCGCTTCGCCCCGGAGTGCTTCGCCTACCTGCACAACGAAAACACCGCCAAGTTCAAGCGCTTCCGCGACGGCCTCGACCAGCTCCTCAAGGAGGGCGTGGCCCAGCCCTTCGAACTGCCTGACGCCGTCGTCCGCATTCCGCTGTTGGGTGCCGTAGGCCCGCTGCAGTTCGACGTGCTGAAGTATCGTCTGGAAACCGAATACAGCGCCGAGGTGCGGCTGGAGTTCGCCCCCTGGACCATCGTCCGCTGGCTGAAGGAAAAGAACCCCGAGGACGCCCCCAAGCCCGCCCGCGGCCAGACCACCAAGCCGCGTCCCAACCTCGCCGCCAGCTACGACACCACCCTCGCCCTCGATGCCTTCGGCAACTGGGTCGCGCTCTTCAGCGACAAGGTCAGCGCCGGTTATTTCGAAAGCAAGAATTCAGAGAAGTTTGAGATCAGTCCGTATCCTTTCTGAGCACCAGCACGATGTCAGCGTAGCTGTCATCAAGCCGGCGCGGCTCATGAATGTCGTAGGTGAAGTCGTAGCATTCGACGAGCTGGAGTGACGGCACCTTGCGCAGCAGGGCGCGCATCTGGGCGGCGTTGTAGGTACGGAACTGCCAGTTCGTCTCCTGGGTGTGAGTGCGGCCGGCGTGGGTGATCTGAAGCCGGGTGCGCAGCTTCTCCAGACGCGTTTGGGGATCGGCCGCCCAGGTGTGGGTGTTGCAGACGACGCGGATGCCGTCGCGCTCGGCCTTCCAGCGTTCATGCTCCTCCGCCGCCCGGGTGTAATCGGTGAGGTGCACGCCCAGCACAAAAAGCCCGCCGGGCTTCAGGCAGCTAGCCACACGGCGCAGACAGGCGGCGGCATCACGCTCGGTTTGAAGATACTTGAAGCTGCTGACCAGGCAGTGGGCGAGGTCAAAAAGCTGCGGCTTCGGCAATTCAAAACTCTGCATCCAGTCCTCCCAGAGCCGGGCCTTCATGCCGGCATTTTTCAGACGGTTGCTGGCGAAGTCGAGCATGCGCGGATTGCCGTCGAAACCGGCCACCTTCCAGCCGCGCCGGGCCATTTCGAGCACCAACCTGCCGCTGCCGCAGGCGGGCTCCAAAAGCTGACGCGAACGACCGCCAGGTCCATGCCTGGCAAACACGTCCTCAAGGAACGCACCTTCTTTCGGCGTGTCCGCGTCGAAGATGATGTCGTAATAAAGCGGCGTGTCGTACCAGTCGCGCTGTTCGGTCATACGGCTAGAACGTGCGGTCCACGGCCTTTGTCAACGTCACCTCAGCGGCGCACACGCAGCACACGGCCGGTACGCGGATCGTAGATGCCGGTGGTGCCGGGCGGCACATAACCGCCCTGATAGACGTTGTTGTAAGTGGGGGCTGGCCCCAGGCTCTGGCCCGGCACCACCGGGATCTGCTGGTTGCCGATGTGGACCTCCTCGATCACACCTCCCGTGCTGCGATAGACGCCGGACTCGGAGCTGCGCCCCAGGATGTCCTGCTCACTGCGATGATACATCACCTGGGCATCAGGCATGGCATCACGCTGCTGACGTGCCTGGCGAAGTCGGTAGGCGCTGGAGGTTTCCCCCGGCTGGATGCGGGTCGCGGCATCCTGGGCCGAGATGCCTGAAGCACTGCCCGGCTGTGGGTAGCTGTAAGAGCCGGGTTTTACCCGGGACGGTTTTCTGGAAGAGACGGCTCCATCCTCGGGTGGCACCACGCAGGCCTGAAGCAGGAGGCAGAGGACGGGAAAAAGGCGGGCCTTCATGCCTGAATCATGGCAGAACACCGGAGGCCTGGGAAGCCTTCTTTCCAGGCCTGATCAGGCAGCGATCACATCACGCAGGACTTCGCGATGCTGCTCACGAGCCTCCTGGAAGCGGGCGACGACGGCCTGCGTGATGGCGTTCAGCGTGGCCAGCACGTTGCGGCCGTTCTTGGCGTCCGCCTCAAAGCTGAGGTGCGGCACCGGCCGGTTGTTGAGCAGGAATTCGAGGTATTCCACCGGAGCAGAATTCGGCAGGTCACGCTTGTTGTATTGAAGCACGAGCGGCAGCCGGTCCAGACTGGAGCCGTTCAGGCGGAGGTTGGCCTCCAGGGCCTGAAAAGCATGCACGTTGTCGCGCTGGCGGTCCATCTGACTGTCGGCGACAAACACAACCCCATCCGCCTGCCTCAGCACAAGCTGCAGCGTGGCGTTGTAGGTGACCTGGCCGGGGACAGTGTAGAGATGAAAGCTGGTGCGGTAGCCTGGGATGGCCTGGCTTTCCACAGCGAGGAAGTCAAAGAACAGCGTCCGGTCCTGTGCGGTGGAAAGGCTGACGAGGTCACCCCTGCCCTGCGGGTCAAGCCGTGCGTGGATCTGACGCAGGTTCGTGGTCTTTCCGCTCAGCGGAGTCCCGCAGTAAACGATTTTAAAGCGCACAGTGCGCTCCTGGGCGTCGATGGCCGGCATGTCAGGAAACCATGCGGGAAAGCTCCCTGGCGATCAAGGTAATCTTATCCCTCAGGCCAAGGGTGGGTTCGGCATCGTGCAGGACACCCAGAATGGCCCGGTCTGGAAAGCAGAAGGTCATCAGTCGGTCGCCGGAGTTCATCGTGAAGGTCTCGGCACCATCGATGCCGATCAGCGGGGCGAGTGTTCTAAGGTGCTGGGCGAGCTGGGTCGCCTGCTTTTGGAACTCACGGGCCTGCGGCTTGTGGGCGCCGACATGCGAGATGGCCCTGCCGTCATGCAGGCAGACGCAGGCGGCGATGCCCGGCAGCCTGCAAGTAAGCTCCACCACCTTCTGCGGTTCCAGGTCTGAGTCGGTGTCCAGCAGGGCGCGAAGCACGATCTGATCAGGATCCGCGTCATGGGCCTGCACCCCGACATTCGAAGAACTGCCGTTGGCAGCTGCACGGGGCAGCGGAGGAGGCGAGGGTTTCCGAGGACGCGGCGGCTCTTCCTCCACCGGCACCGGCGGCAGCACTTCATCAAATTTCGGCGCGATGAAGGGACGGGTGGCAGGTGACGCCACCCAGCCCCGATCAGGTTCAGCAGGCTCGTCCAGAAGGGGCTTTACTGTAGGTAGCTCGATGAGCGGCGCCTCCTTAGCCAGAGGGAAAACCGGAGACTCACCCACTGCGCTGGTGACCGCCGCTTCGTTCCAGCTTGCAGTGGAGCTGGAGACGCGGCCCAGCAGTTGATCACTGCCAAATCCATCGCCGCAGGATCTTCCCTCCTCGGCAGCCTGGGACGTGTTTCCGGAGGCTGGCGTCAACAGGGACGGAACCGGGACCGCCATCGGAACTTCCTGCTGCATCGGGCTGCCGGCCATGAAGTCCTGGAGCTTGGAAGCCGGAGGCGTTCCCATACCAGCGCCAAAGGGAGATGCGGCTGATGCCGCAGGAACCGAGAACGGATCCTTGGCGGCGGGTGCAAACAGCGGCTTCGAGGCAGTGGAGGGCACCAGAAAGGGCGAGGGTGACTCGTTTTCAACTGCCTGCGGGGAAAACACGGGGCCTGGTGCCGCAGGACTCAGCGGCATCGACGGCTGCGGCGGCGTGAAAGATGTTGGAGGCGCGGAGGGCTCGACCCTCATCGCTCCACCCGTAGGAGTCCCGAAGGTAGGCGCAGGCTTGGGAGCGGCATTGAGGGAACCGGTTCCGAGGTTGGTCAGGCTCGGCAGGGAGGGCGGGGCGTTGTTGCCGGCAAGGGCCTGCTGAAGAACCCCTGGATCAACCCTTAGCTGAAAGTCGCGTTTGGCCGTGTTCAATACGTTGCGGAAACCCACGTCCGTGATGCCGTCCACGAGCAGGCCAAGCTCAGCCAGCGGGTTTGGTGAAAGCGCCAGATCCCTCACCACCTGGGACGGCAGAGCCGTGGTGATCCAGCCAGGCACCACCATGGGATCAAAACCAAGCTCGGCGACACTGTATCCCTTCAACAAACCTGCCATGGCGACTCTGACCATTCCGCCTCCCATGGCTAGGGAAGGAGCAGAAGCGGCCGTTCCAAAAGTTGGCAGGCCAGGGTCAGCGGCAGGACCAGGACCGGCGGAGGAAACGGCAGAAGCAGGCGAGGCTTCCATCCCGGAAGGGTCGACGGGAATCGCTTTGCCGCCAAACACAGCGGCAAAAGGAGAACCTGCCGTCGGGGGCTGTGGATTTGGAGTTTCCTGTCTGGAAGACGAAGCCGGGACAAAAGGCGAGGCGGGCACAGGCGCCTGCTGAAAAGGCGACGCAGATTGCTGCACGGAACGCTGAGGCTGGACGATTGCAGGCTCCACCGGAGGGGCGGCAAAAGGAGACGCCGGCGGCGCGGCCTGCATCGGTGGATTTGTTCCTGCCCCCACTGCAAATGGGCTCATGGGAAAAGCCGCCGCCGTTCCATGCACCATGCCGGGCAGAGCCACGTCAGGCGAAACCATCTGACCGACATCCGCAAGCGCTGGAGGAGGCCCCTGTCTTTTCGGAGGCAGCAGTGTTCCTGTTCCAGTCGGAGCATCGGCGGATGCAAACGGCAGGGCGGCAGGGGTGGCTGCAGAGGCTTCAGAAGGCATGGGCGCCATCATGAACGGAGAACCGTTGACCAAAGACTGGGGTGCCGCTGCCTGCAGCTCGGCAACGCCGCCTCTGGAGGCAGCGATCAGATGGGGAAGCTTTGAAGCCGGAAGAGGCACCAATCGCTGATCCTGGGGTGACACTGGCGTTTGAAACAGCGCCGGACACACCCGGTAGATTTCAAAAACCGGCACGGCGGCACGACCGCTGCGCAAAGCCTCATCGATCACCTGGCCGGAAACCGCCACGGGATGGTCCGGAGGCAAGGCGCCCGTCCTGGCGAGTTCAGGAGGCAGCTGCGGCATCACATCACCCACGGTCAACGGAACAGTTGCCGGGCTGGCGGACGACACCGAAAAGGGAGAACCTGACACAGGGCTGGCCACCGCCTGCTCTCCGGGAGAAGCCTTGAAAAGCGGTCCCCCAAACGGACTGACGGCGTTAAGCGGAAGGGCGGCTTGCATGATGGCGGTAGGCAGGACAGCCGGGCTCGTGCCAGCGGGATCCACCACAGCGCTGCCAGCCTGCTGAGCGGCCTCGTGGCTGTTTGGAAACATGGTGCGGAACGAAAAGCTCATGGAGCAATCAATCGGAGTCGCACGCCCCTGGGTTAGGAGGAAGGTTCTAAACAGGCGCCTGCGGGTAAACTGAAGCGGTTATATTTAACTTTAAATAAATATCAGTATACCTTAAGTCGAGTCTTTTCTTTGCCCCTCCGCCCTCTTTGCCAACGATTTGACAAGGGCCTCCATGCTCAAAGACGCGGTGTTTTCAGATCCCTACCGTTCAGGGCACCAGACTGGCATCCCAAGTCCACAGCGGTGTGACAGCGGCAGCCTCCACCCAGCCGCGCAGGTTTTCCGGGGATCCGGGGATTTCGACATAGAGCCAGGGGCCGCGTGTTTCCAGCGTGCGCACCTGGCTGCCAGGCGGCAGGGAGATCACGGAGCCGCTGGTCACTGTGGCACCAGTATAGGAGTTCACATCAGGCAGGGTGACGATGCTGATGTCCTTTACCCGGTCGGGCCCCAGGGGGCGCAAAGCGGCAAAGGTGGACGCCGGGATGATGATGACCAGCCCGATGACACTGGCCACAACCGGCCAGGAAGACCTGCGGCCGTCGCCGGCAAACACACGCCAGGCCAGGGAGAGGAAAATGAGCCAGACACCAGAGGCCGCGAGGATGAGCCATTCGTTGGTGCTCAGGTAAAAGCTGGCCAGACGCAGCGGAGATGATTCTCCAAAGCTCAGGTAGCGCGTCCTTTCATGGATGTGGCGAAGGTTCTGCTTCAGTTCGGCATTCCTTCCATCGAGAAGCTGGGCGCGCTGATACCAAAGCGCTGCCCGCCCCATGTCACCCTGCCGGTAACGGGCGTGGCCGATGATCTGAAACACCTCCGCACTGAGGTGCGGTGGCTTCTTTTTCGTCAGCGACTCGGCAAGGTACTGGGCACGGGTGAAGTTGCCCTTCTCGATTTCGGCGACGGCTTGCTGATAGACCTCGTCCGGACTTGCTGCGGTCGCCTTCGGAGCCTCGGCAGCCGGCATCGAACCATTCACGAGCAGCAGCGATGTCAGCAGCAAGAGGCTCAGCCGGGAGAGCGTCTGCCGGAAAAGGGCGGCCAGGGTGCCCAGCATTTCGCGGCGCTCGGCATGCGGCAGGGCAGGCCCGTGGGTTACGGAAAAGTTGGTTGCCTGATAGCGGTCAAGAATGTCCTTCAAAGGCCCGGGAGGCACCGGACGACCTGACTGCGCCACCTGGATAAACTGGGCAGCGCCTCTTAGAAACTCCTGATCATCCGCACGGGACGCATGAGATTCAAAGGCTTCCCAGGCAACCCGAAGTTCACCGGCACGGCCGGCAAGACGGGATTCCCGGCGGCGGCGCACCACCGCCAGGGCACAGGCGAACGCAAAGAGCGCCACGGGGGCTCCCTGCAGCGTCCAGAAGCTGCCGCTGCGCAGAAGCAGCGTGCCTGTTGGCGCGAGCCAGCGGGATCTGGCGGGAGGCCGGACCAGAATGTCAGTGATGTCTGCCTGAGGATCTGCCACAGGGGGTGGGGCGACTGGCGTTTCGGAGACAGCCTGGGCGCCAGCGGCACCGGCCGACTCTGCGGCGGCCTTCACCGGAGCGGGCTTCATGTTCAAGGGAATGGGCTCGGTGCGCAGCGTCACGTATTTTTTCTGGGAGGGGCTGAAGTAGTTCAGCTCAAAGGCGGGCACACTGGCATGAACCGCCTCGGGGACGATCACCTGCGTGTAACCGATCTTGCGCTCAACCGTCGGCGTCTGGTTCTGATCCATCGGCCCCTCGATGACAAAGCGCTTGGCAGGGTAGATCTTCCAGCCTCCGGCCGAGACCAGGGCGGGTGTGTTCAGCGCATCAAAGTTTCCAGCACCGGCAACCACGAGGTCGACCGAAACGGGGTCGCCGACCGTCAGATCCGTGGGTGAGGCCGAGGCGTTCATCTGGAATTCACCGACGGCTCCGCTGAAGCTGGCGGGCCTGCCTTCAGACGGAAGCGGCAGCACCTTCAGCGTCACCTGCTGGCTCTTGACCTCCAGCTTTCTCGGCTCGGACATACCTGGGAAGAAACCTGGCGGGAAGTTCTGCCCGAAGCCAGGAGGGAAAGCTCCGCGCTGCTGACCTTCCATCGGCACCTCGACGAGCAGTTCAAGGTTGGCGGGGCCGACCTTCAGTTCTCCGGTACGGAGCGAGGAAAGCGTGCTGCGGAAGGTCAGCACATAGTAACCGATGCCGTCGATGACTGTGCTCGACTGCTCATTGGTCTGAGGGAAGCGGGCGATGGCGAAGTCGCTTTTTTCCATCTCAATCAGCCCCAGCCTGCGAAGCTGCACCTGACGGGGCACATAAAGGCTGACGTTCACCGGCACGACCTCGCCCTGATAGATCTCCTTCTTGCCCAGCTCAATTTGAAGGATCGGCCGGTTGGCGTCATCCTGGGAAGGATCCTGGTCATTTTTTGGGAAGGCCCCGCCGCCATTTTCGACGGTGAGCTTGACCTCGTTGGTGGTCAGGTTCTGGCCGTCAACAACCACCGTCTGGGGCGGAATGACAAACTCTCCTGGCTCGGTCGCCGTGATGCCCCAGGAAAGCTGGATGGAGACGCTCTGACGTCCGTTGATGATCTGGATCTGCTGGGAGGTGCTGACCCCGCTGGTCTGGCCGATCTGCAGAGGAAAGCGCAGGTTCGGCACGCTGTTCACCTTGCCGTCCTGGACGGTGATGACGTAGTTGATCACCTGGTTGGGGCGGGCGGTGGAGGGCTGCACATAGGCGCGGATCGTGGCGCCCTGCGCCAGGGAGGAAACGAACAGCACCAGCAGCACGGCCAGCCGGCCGGGAAGCGGGATCGGGAAATGGAAGTCTGCGAAATTCATGAATGCTCCGGGGTTTGACGCCTACCAGTCCTTGCCCCGCACGGGTTCATCACGGGGCCGGACGATCATGGCCTTCTTCTGGTCATCGGCATAGGTGCGGAGGAAGGAGCGGGCCTCATTGCGGCTGAAACCGGTGGCATCGTTCTGCTGGTTCTCAGCCATCTCGGCCTCACGGCGTTCACGGGCTGCACGAGCTTCGGGTGTCTCGTCACGACCACCCTCGCCAGCCTGGAGCTGCCCTTCCTTGTCGTGCTCCTTGCCCTCGCCTTCCCCCTCCTCCTCGCCGTCCTTTTTGCCAAGGCTTTCCTTGCGGGACTTGTCCTCCTCACCTTCGCCCTCGCCTTCCTCATCGCCGTTGTCGCCCTCCTGCTCGTCACCTTCCTCACCCTTCTGGCCTTTTTCGCCCTTCTGGCCCTTCTGACCTTTTTTCTTGTCGCCCTTGTTCCCTTTGCCGCCCTGCTGTTGCTGCTGGTTCATCTGCTGCTGCAGATCATCAAGGCGCTTCTGGACGAAGTCACGGTTCTCACGGACCTCCTTGTTGTCGGGATCAATCGCCAGCGAGGCGTCAAAATGCCTCACGCTGTCACGCCAGGCTTTCAGCGTGAACTTGGGCTGCTTCGCCAGCGCCTTGTCTCCCTGATCATAGAGGCTGTGAGCCAGGCCGCGATGAGCCTGATTCTGAACCTTGTCATCAGGGCTTTCCAGCGCCTGGCTGTACCCGGCGACCGCCCTGTCATAGTCCTTGAGCTGAAAGGCCGAGGCGGCCATGCCATAGGCGAAAAGAGGCTTTTGTTGGGCGCCCGAAGACTGCTTGAGCAATTCCTCGTAACGCTTGACGGCATGATCGAACTCGCCGCGTTTGTAGGCCTCGTGGGCCTCGATGGATTCGGCGTTTTTCTTTGAACCCAGCACGGATCCGAGGAAGCCTGAATCGGCGGCTCCGGCATCGGGCACAAGCAGCAGGGAGGCCAGCAGGGCGAAGACGGACGGGGTCACGGGTGTTTTCATGCGGGCGGCGGGTCGGATGATCCAGGCGGCGAAAAGTAACAGCACTCCAATAGACAGCGGCCAGTAAAAACGCTCAATCGGCTTCACGATTTCACGGGCGGCGTTGGTCTGGGCCTGAAGGCTGGCAACCAGGCTGCGGACCACGTCGGCCGCCAGCCCCTGCGAACCCAGCCTCAGATAGCGACCGCGGGTGACGGCGGCGATCTCCTGCAGCGGCTGCGGCTCCAGCCGGGACTTCACGACGTTGCCTTCGCGGTCACGCACAAAATCGCCCGAGCGGTCTGGATCCGGGTCGGGAATCAGGGCGCCACCCTCGGTGCCCACTCCGACGGTGAGCACCAGGATGTTCTTCTTGGCCGCCTGCTGCGCATAAGCGCTGATCTCGCTGTCTGGCTCGCCGCCATCACTGAACAGGATCAGGCCATGATTCCTGGCAGGGCTCTTTTCAAAGGTCTCGATGGCGAGCTTCAATGCACGTCCAAGCTCACTGCCGCCACGGGGGACCGATGTGAAATCAATCGACTGAATGGCCTCCACCACGGCGTCATGATCGGTCGTAAGCGGTGCCTGGAGGTAGGCGTTGCCGGCGAAGGCGATCAGCCCGACACGGTCATCCTTGAGGGACAGCATCAGGTCCTGGGCGGCAAGCTTGGCGCGCGTCAGGCGGTCGGGAACGACATCGTTGGCGAGCATGGAGCGCGAGCTGTCGATGGCGATGATGACATTCCGCCCCGACTCCTGCTGCACCACCTTATCCTCATCCCACCAGGGCCTGGCCAGGGCGATGATGAAGCAGGCGAGGGCCAGGATCTGGAAGGCGAAGATGAGCCAGGAGCGGCCGCTGGAGACGCCGGAAACCAGGGCGTCGCGCAACCGTGGCGCGGCGAAGGCCGCCTGAACCTTCCGTGCACGCCAGTCCGCCCAGGCCTTGAAGCCTGCAAGGACAGGCAGGGCAAGAAGCCAGTAGAGGATCTTGGGTGCGAGGAAGGACATGTCAGGTGGCCACGGCCATCGGGGCCGCGTTCAGGAAGGTGAAGCGCAGGAGCAGGGCCAGCCCGAGCAGTGAAGCGGCGGCGGCCAGCGGATAGAAGAAGAGCTCCTCGGTCTCGGAGATGGTGCGCTTCTTGATCTCCTTCTTCTCAAGCTTGTCGATGGTCTCGAAGATGTCGGCAAGGGCGCTGAGGTCCTGAGCCATGTAAAATGACCCGCCGCCGATGTTCGCCACGGCCTGGAGGGTGGCTTCGTCAAACTCCTGGCGTCCACTGGTGATGACGCGGCCGTTGGGCAGTGGGATCATGTGAACCCCGGGCGTGCCGATGGCGATGGTGTAAATCTTGATGCCTAGGGTGGCTCCCAGCTTGGCGGCGTCCTGGGGGCTGAGCTTGCCGCTGTTGTTGGCGCCGTCGGTCAGCAGGATGATGACCTTGCTGGGCACGGTCTCCTTGTCGAGGCGGCGGGCGGCGGCGGCGAGTCCGGAGCCGATGGCCGTGCCGTCCTCCATGACGCCGGTCTGGACGCGTTCCAGGTTTGACTCCAGCCACTCGCGGTCGAGCGTCATCGGGCAGGGATAATACGGAGCGCCGGCAAAGGCCACGATGCCGATGCGGTCCGACTTGCGACCGCGGATGAAGTCACGCATCACGCGCTTCGCCGCCGTCAGCCGGTTCACCGGACTGCCACCGATGTAGAAGTCCTCGATGAGCATCGAGAGCGAAACATCGACGGTGAGGCAGATGGCGATGCCCTCAGTGTTCTCCTCGTCGTGCGAGATGACCTTCTGCGGCCTGGCGAGCGCGATGATGGCGCAGGCAAGGCTGAGGAGGACAAGCCCGAGGGTGAAGCCGCCACGGGCACTGCGGGTGCGGACGCCCATCTCACGCAGCACGAAGGCGGTGGAAAAGGCGATCGCAGGCGCCTTCCCGGTCCGCCCACGCCACCAGGCCATGACGGGCAGGAGAAGGAGCAGGAGGAGCCACTCGGGCCGGCCGAAGATCAGGCTGGGCAGGAAGGGGATGCTCATGAACGGTCCTCCTCAAGGTGCGAGATGGCCTTTTGCACGAGCGCTGCCGCCTGCTGCTGGTCCGCCGGCAAGGGGGCGAAGGCAAGCTGGTCCCAGAGCTCGGCCAGGGGGGCGTACCTTTGCAGCCGCGGCGAGGTCGCCGGCATGGCTCCGTGGATAAACAATTCGTTCGTCGTGCGGAACGGAGCGGGGATCTTGTAGCGGTCGTAAAAATAAATGCGCAGCGTCTCGGAGACGTCGGCGGCGGTCCTGGCGGGAGGCTGCTGCGAGGCTTTCGCCAGAATGTCACGCAGGCGGTTCATCGCGGCGGTGTAGGGTTTCTTCATGGGCGGCGGCGAGGTCCTCGCGGGACGCATCAGCAGCCAGAAGACAAGCCCCAGCAGAATGATCACCAGGCCTCCAGCCGAGGCATAGACCCACCATTCAGGACCAGAGGTCACCAGGGCGGGGTCCGGCAGCTCAGGATGAGGCAGCGGCTGCAGTGGCGGCCCCTGCCCGGCTTGCTGGGCGAGCGTTGGATGGAAAGGCCAAGCCTTCATTTCCTCCTCCTTTTCCGGCTGCGGAAGTAGGCCTTCAGGGCGGGTACATAGTCGTCATCCGTGCGCACATCCAGACGCTCGACGCCATGCTTGCGCAGGCTGCGGCCCAGCGCCTCCTGGCGCTCGCTCATCCGGGCGGCGTAATGCCGGCGCACGGCCGGATGCGAGGTGTTCACGACATACTGCTCGCCGGTTTCAGGATCTTGCAGGCAGACCCTGCCGACCGTGGGCAGCTCCCATTCCCTGGGGTCTGTCACCTGTGCGGCGACGACGTCATGCTTGGCGGCCAGGGACTTCAGGCTGTGCTCCCAGGCCTGATCCGGCGTGAGGAAGTCCGACACCACGATCACCAGCGCCCGGTGGGCGATGCGGGTCAGCGCCAGATCCAGGGCGGGAGCAAGATTGGTTCGGCGGCTCTGCGGACGGTGGTTCAAGATGTCACGCAGGCAGCGCAGCGCGTGCGAGCCGCCCTTCTGCGCCGGAAGGTAGTGCTCGACCTGGTCCGAAACGAGGATGAGCCCCACCTTGTCCTGGTTCTGCACCGCGCTGAAGGCAAAGACCGCCGCGACCTCGGCTGCACGCTCACGCTTGCTGTCCTCCTGGCTGCCGTAGTCGCCCGAACCGCTCACATCGACCACGAGCATGACGGTCAGCTCGCGCTCCTCAATGTACTTGCGTACATAGGGGTCGTTCATGCGGGCGGTGACGTTCCAGTCGAGGAAGCGCACGTCATCACCGGGCTGGTATTCGCGGAAGTCGTCAAACTCGATCCCCTGCCCCTTGAATCGCGAATGATAGGCACCGCCAAGCGTCTCCTTGACGATGCCGCGCGTGACCAGCTCGATCCTGCGCACCCTCTTCAGGATGCGCATCAGGCGTTCGTCTTCGGTTTCTGGTGGGGTTGGCTTCACGGTTGTCCGTCTGCAGACCTCATGATGATCACCTTCCCTGCCCTGCGTCCGCAGTCAGGAAGGCGATGTGGCTCAGGGAACAGGCAGCTTGTCGAGCAGCTGCCGGATCACGTCCTCGCTGGACACGCCCTCGGCCTCAGCTTCATAACTCAGCAGGATACGGTGGCGCAGGATGTCTGGGGCAAGGTCCTTGATGTCCTGCGGGGTGACGTAGTTGCGCCCGGCGAGGAAGGCGAGGGCCTTGGAGGCGAGGGCCAGGTTGATCGTGCCGCGCGGCGATGCACCGCAGCGGATGAGCAGCTTCAGATGCGGGGCGATGACGCCCGGGTCACGGGTGGCATGGATGATGGCGACGATGTAGTCACGGATCTTTTCATCCATGTAGATGTTGTTCACGATGGCGCGGCTGGCGATGATCTGCTTGGCGTCGATGATCTGGCTCACGTCCAGCCTGGGCGTGCTGGTGGCCATGGCGTCGAGCACCTGGCGCTCCTCGGAGGGTGTCGGATAGACCACGCGGACCTTCAGCAGAAAGCGGTCGAGCTGGGCTTCCGGCAGGGTGTAGGTGCCCTCCTGGTCGATGGGGTTCTGGGTGGCGAGCACCAGGAAGGGATCCGGCAGCTTGTACGTGTTTTCGCCAATGGTGACCTGACGCTCCTGCATGGCCTCGAGCAGGGCGCTCTGCACCTTGGCCGGGGCGCGGTTGATTTCATCGGCCAGCACCAGGTTGGCAAAGATCGGCCCGAGACGGGGCGAAAAGGTGCCATCCTTCGGGTGATAAACCATCGTGCCCACCACATCCGCCGGCAGCAGGTCCGGAGTGAACTGGATGCGCTTGAAGGTGGCCTGCAGGGCGCTGGACAGGGTGCGGACCGCCAGCGTCTTGGCCAGGCCGGGCACGCCTTCCAACAGAACATGGCCGTTGGTCAGCAGAGCCACGAGCAGGCGGTCCACGAGGGCCGTCTGACCCACGAGCACCCGGGCGATCTCCGAACGCAGCGGCTGCACCCACGAGGCGGATTTGGCGATGGTTTCCTGGTCAGGAACGGAAGGGGCGGCAGAGGGGGATGCGACGGTGTCTGACATGCGGGGCGAAACGGTCAATGGGGGCGGGGTGAGAGTCAAGGCAGGAGACTCATGTTCAAAACGCCGCCCGGCCCTGAATAGTTTTGCCCGAGCTGCAAAAAAGGTGCTGGCCCGCGCCCCTCGACTCTGGCTCTACTCCTGAAGCAGTTCCTCCAGCCGGCGCACCACCTCGGCGTCCGTCGCAGACTTCAGCGCCTCACGCAGACCGGCATGGGCCAGAGGCCCCATCTCCCGAAGGGCGGCCGTGGCGGCTTCGCGAACCTTCCACTGATCCTGCCCGAGATCCTGGATGAGCTGCCCGATGCGGCGCATGAGGGGGGCGTCAGCGACAGGCACAGGGTTGACCAGCCGGACGACCTGCCGCACCGGCAGTTCCCAGCGAAACCCCTCCCCTTCCACGGGAAGCACTTCGGCCTCCAAGGAGCCGCGCACCACGCCTCCGCCCCAGAGCTCCGCTTCAAACACACGAGGCTGGCCATCATCTGCCAGATCCCCGGCCTCACGCAGCTCCCGGATCACGGAGGGCGCCAGGGTGAGCGGGCCCGCCTCGGTCACCAGAGTCAACGCTGATGCCGTGACACGCCCGACCAGACGTTGATCCTCCACAAGATCCAGATAACTCACCCCAGGCTCCTCATCCTCCAGGTTCACCGTGGGAGTGAACAGCCGTAGCAAGTCCTCCGCAGTGATTTCCTGCTCACCGAGATCAGGCGTCCTCACCTTGAAACGGGCGGATTCAAAGCGTGCACGGATCCGGCTGCCGGAACGCAGGACAAACACGCTGTCCAGACTTCCTTCGAGCCGTTGACAGGCCAGCACACTCGTCCAGGGCGTCGCCAGCCTTCCCCGCTCGGTCTTCAGGGGAACATCTCCCGAAGGAACGACCAAAAGACGTTCACCACTGGCAAGCTCAGCCAGCAGGCCTTCGGGCTTCTTGGACTCATCCAACCGTCTGGCAAACACCAGCCGGTCGAGGTTTTGCACCGGCAGTTCCGCACCGTTGTTGAGCACAAACTTGAACCCGGACGGCTCCAGCCGCCCCAGCCAGCGCTGTCCATCCCGGAGCCAGAGCCAGGACCGTCCGTCGCCAGCGAATGCCGGCCCTGAAACTGCGGCCACACGATCCCTCGGCACCGGCAGCATGATGTTTTCCCGACGCCATCCGACGGAGTCGCCATCCGCCCGCCCCTTCAGCAGGGAGCCCTTTCCGAACGCCAGCTGATCGGAGTCGCCCGGCACCAGCCCCCAGTACTCCTTGGGAAACCAGGATCCCGGGTCCATCGAAAACACCGGCCCACCCAGGTTGACCGCCGACTTGATCACACTTTTGGGCAGGCCCCTGGCCATCTTGTCCAGCCGCAAAGGAGCAATGGCCCGGACCAGCTGGGCGGTGTCTGCCGATGAGGGCAGGTCCACCTGAACCAGGGCATGCACCAACGAACGGGTCTCGCCTGCAGGAAGGGTCAGCAGGTAGGTCATCGAGACCTGGTATTTGTTCTGCACCCTGATCTTCAGAGGCACCTCCGACTTGGGGGAGCGGGCCAGGATCAGCAGGGCCGGCGTCTTCCCTTCGGCGTCCTGCGGCAGGCCGGCGATACCTGACTCCTGCCCCGTCAGGCCGTCCTTGAACACCCTGCCCAGGTCACTCAGCACTTCACGGGCCGGGCCGCCAAAACCATGTCGCAGCTCCACCGACAGGCTCAGTTCACGCGTTGTCGTGTTCGTCAGCTCCTCGACATATCTCATGCCTCCTTCGCGATCCATGAAGGTGATTGTGCGCGTGACATTGACCCCTCCCATGGCCTGCGCGGAAGTCATCCGCATTTCCCTGCCATCCGGCGTCACCTGAGCCTGCTGGGTGTAAAAAGTCTGCCCGGCGATCTGCAGCACGGCGCAGCTGCCGATCATGGAGGGAGAATCCCCCTGGCGCTGCAGGCTGCCGTTTTGCTCCACATACCACTCATGACCCTTCGAGTCCGTCGTCATGCCTGGCGCATAGGGCAGCATGGCCGGGGAGGTCTGCGCAAAGCCGACACCGGCCAGCATCTCGCCGCACAACAGGATGATGAGGATTCGCCGCATTCTTTCTGTTCTCATGATGACAGCCGGACACTGGGATGCGAGCAAGAATCGCATCACCGGCGCTGTCACCGGAACAAGATGTAAAGCCTTCGTTACTTCTTGCCGGCGGCTTCCTGACGAAGCTGCTCAAGACGAGACAGGGGCTTCGGCGGCGTGACCGTTTTCGGGGCCTCCTTGGGCTTCGCCTGGGCGACAACCGCAGGCTGGGCCGGAGCCGCAGGAGCCTTGCGAGGCGCGTCAATGCGAAGCGTCGATCCCAGCGCAATGCGGTGCGCCGTGGTACCGCCTTCAACCGGCACGTCCACCAGGACGAACAAGTTGCCCTGCTTGCCCACCGGCGACTTGTCCGTCGTGACCACCTTGAAGGAAACCTCCTTGGTGTCCTTGGTGATTCTTGCAGGCTCAATCTGGATGGTGTCGGGCACGCCGACAACCCGTGCGTTGGCCTCGCCGTTGAAAGGCTTCTGCAGTTCCAGCTTGGCGACCATCACGGTCTCCTTGCCCTGTTCGACCGCCGTCAGCGGGATGGCGGGAGCGGTCAGGTAGGCCGTGTCCGTCTTGATCTCGCAGAACGGGGCGGCGTTGTAGACACGGCCGTTGCCGGCGTCCGACTCACCCATGACGGTGAACTGATGGGCCGCTGCAGCGACCGCACTGTTGGCGTCCAGCTGGAAAGTGCATTCATTCTGGCCTTCAGGAATGGTCTGCTCCCCAAGGCTGCTGATGCCGACAGGCTTCCAGGGCATCAGCACACGAATCGGGGCCTTGAACCCCTCCTTGCGCTTGGCGATCACCTTCATCTGCATGATGCCGTTCGCCACAAGCGGCACGGCAGGCTTCACGATCTCCAGGGAATAAGGCGCCTCCTCAACCACCGCCACGGGCAGCTTGTCCTCAAATTCCGTGTAGAAGACGACGTTGCCGGAACGGACGATGTCGAACTCCTGGCGCATCCGGCCGACGATCTTCTGCGCCGGGTCCACGGGCTTCAGGGTGACGGGCACAACCGCTCCGCCAATGGGGGCGTCCGGGGCGGCTTCAAGCATCAGCGGAATTCCGGGCTGGTCCTTGGGGGCCAGTTCGGTCAGCAGCTTCACGCCCTGGGGAAGGCCTGCGGCCTCGAACTTGAAGTCACCGCTGACGGCGCTGCGGCTGAAGTTCTGCAGAAGAACCATGCGCCCGCCGCGCGGCACGGCCATGAACTGGCGGTACTGAGAGTCATTCACGGAGTAGTGCGGCGAGGCGAAGGTGAGCTGAGGCTGGCTGGCCACGAGCTCCAGACGATACACAAAGTTAGGTCCGCCGCGCTCCAGGTGGTCGGTCACACGGATGAAATAATCGCCGTCCGCCGGGATGTTCAGGGTCTGCTTGCTGTCCAGGCGGCGGCGGCCGCCGCCGTCATCGTTGCCGCCCAGGCTGCCACCCTTTTCGTTATACACGTTCACCACGGAGTCGAGCGGAGAGCCGAGGCTCTGGGCATAGGCCTGAAGCACGACCTGCTGCCCTTTCTTGAATGGCACCTTGAAGAAATCGATGTCACCCGGCTTTTCAATGATGCCGTTGAGGGCGATGGGCTCGCCATGTGGCGCCACGGACGCCTTGGCCTGCTCGTCGTTGGGCTCCGCCTCCAGGGCGTTGTCAAACTCAACCAGGCGGAACGGGTTGCCCGAGGGCGCGGGCTCCTGGGTCTTGGAAAGCAGCATGTAGCCGGGATCGACCTCGTTCGGAAGCTGGACCTCCTCCTCAAAGGCGCTGTCCTTCTCGATGAAGCGCACCTGGGTCTTGGAACCCACCTTGCCTCCGGCCGGATACAGGACGTCGGGACGACGGAAGCTGCCGACATGCATGCGGTAGTAGTTGTTGCCTCCGCCACGATAGGAGGATTCGCGGATCATCACATAATACTCGCCATCGTACTCAGCGACAAAGGAGCAGTAGCCGTCCTGCCGGTGCAGGATGGTGTCATCCGAGAAGGCCTTCTCAAACCTGTCCTTGTCGATGATGGCGATGTAGGGGTCGAAGGTGGTGTAGCCCAGGCGCAGGCCGTCGGCCTCCACCGAGATGCGCTGGCCCTTTTTCGCGGTGATCTTGTAATAGTCCACGTCCTCGTTCAGCACCACGCCTTCAATCGTCTGGTTGAAGGTGATGGCCTGGGCGGCGTCCATCTCGCTGTTCGGCTCCTTTTCCTCCACGTTTGGAAACGGCCCGACGAAGAACTGGCGCACATGGGAGATGCCGGACTTGGTACGGATGCGCAGAAGGTGATTGCCGAGCGGCACGTCAGGTGCCACCGCGATGGTGAGCTGCACCTTGTTGTTCTCCACCTTCTCGACGCTTTTCTGCGTGATGCCCGGGCTGAAGAACATCAGGCTTTCAAAGTCGGCCAGACGGCTGCCGGTGACGGTGAGCTTCCACTCGGCTCCCCGTGGCCCGCCGTTGGGGATCGTGGCGGTGAAATCCGGGTAGGCAGCGAACGAAAGGGTCGCGGCGGCAACGAGGGTCGGAATGAGAATGCGGGGGGACATGTCGACACACCATACGCCGCCCGGCCCTGAAAAATTTCTTTTCCCAAAAAACTCCTCGGCTTCCCTCCACCTCCCCCGGCTTGACGACCTGGGTGCGCACAGCACTCTGTCTGTCCATGACCTCCCCGCGCCAGAACGCCGAAGCCCTCCTCACACGCTACTATGCCACCTTCAACAATCAGGACCGGGAGGCCATGCTGGAACTGCTGACCGAAGACGTCTCGCACGGCATCAACCAGGGTGCGGTGGAGGTGGGCAGGGAGGCCTTCCGTGCCTTTCTTCTGCGCATGGACCGTTGTTATGCCGAAACCGTCGAGGAACTGCAGGTGTTTGCCAGCGACGACGGCAGCCGGGGCGCGTCGGAATTTTACATTTTCGGAAAATACCTGAACACGGACGAAGGCCTCCCGCCCGCCACCGGCCAGACCTACCGCCTGCGGGTGGGCGCCTTTTTTGACCTCCGGGATGGCAAGGTGGCCAGGGTGACCAATTATTACAACCTTGAGGACTGGCTGCGTCAGGTGGGAGCTTGATGAAACCAATCATGAACTCCTGCACGGTCCTAGCACTCGACCTCTCCACCGCCCGGGGGATGGTCTCCCTATGGCAGGACGGGCAGCCGCTGTTTGAAGCCACGTTTCAGTCCGAACGTTCGCACAATGCCCAGGTATTCGTCCCCCTGGCGGAGGCCTTGACCCATGTGGCAGAAAACGGAAATGCCGTCGTGGTCGTCGGCACCGGGCCCGGCTCCTACACGGGAGTCCGCATCGGCATTGCCGCCGCCCAGGGGGTCGGCTTGTCCCGTGGCTGGCCGGTCATCGGCTGGCCATCTATCTGCACCGCCAGCCTGAAGGAATACTCCGTCCTCGGTGATGCGCGAAGGGGCATGTTCTACCATGCCCGCGTTCAAGACGGACACCTGGTCCAGGCTCCGCTCATTGTGACGCAGAACCAGGCCGCCAAACTTGTGGAGCAGGGCGGCGACTGGGTTTCCTTTGACCCACGTCCACCGCTTGGACTCGATGACATCCCGCTTCTAAAACCCGACGCGGGTCGGCTTTGCCAGATCATGAACGCACTGCCTGACCAAAATATCCTCGACCTGACTAAACGGCCCCTGGAGCCTTCTTACCTTCAGGAAGCCTTCATCACCACCGCCCGCAAGGTCGGCAAACAGGTGCCTGCCATGCCGCAGGGTTGACCCGCCGTTCTACGCCGGTTACTGGCGGTCAAAGAAGCTCTCCTCCTCGCGGTCACCGACCTTCAGGTAGCGGTAGTAGACCTCCAGCTGGAGCGTGCAGAGCACCTGGCGGTAGATGGGGTTGCCGTTGTCGCTTCCGGAAGGCCAGTTGGGCCGCCCGGCCTTAAAGCTGCCATCCGGGTTCTGGGCGTTGAGGATCTGCGGCAGGAACTGCTGGTTGTAGAACTTCCATTCCTCCCCCCCGGCCTGGAAGAAGGCCTGGGTGTAATAATACCAGCAGTAAAGGTTGCAGTTCTTCTGCCAGTCGAGCGGCTCCGCCTCCAGGAAGCGGTGCAGGAACTCAATGCCTTTCTTGATGGAGGCCGTGCGCCCCTTGCCGAGCGTCTGCAGGCCCAGAACCCCTGTGCCGGTAAGGCTCCACTGATTGTAGTGCTGGTCACGATTGGCCACGCCAAAGCCGCCGTCCTTGGTCTGGGTGCGCTCGATGTAGTCGCAGGTCTTGTCGATCGCACTGTGCAGGCCTTCGATCTTCAATCCGGTGAACTTCGCCGCCTTCAGGGCCTGATATTGCCAGCCCGCCACGGAAAGGTCTTCACGCTTGGAGGTGGGATTGCCCTCGGAAATGTTCTTCGTGTAATAATCCCAGGACCCCTCCGCCTTGCCGGCATCCGCCTTGTTCTGACATTTGATGATGAGCTGGACACCCTTGACGAAGGCGTCCTTCATGCCCGGCAGCTCCTTGCTGCCCAGCCTCGCCAGTGTGTACATCTCACCCAGCGCATAGGTGGCGATGCCATGCTCGTAAGCTCCGGCGTTGCCTTTGAAATCTTCCGTGATCGCACCAAACTCATTTTTCTTGGACAGCTCAATCAGGTACATGATGCCCTT
This sequence comes from Prosthecobacter sp., assembly GCA_044345155.1. Classification (GTDB taxonomy): domain Bacteria; phylum Verrucomicrobiota; class Verrucomicrobiia; order Verrucomicrobiales; family Verrucomicrobiaceae; genus Prosthecobacter. Next base: position 131,563 of record JBIJBP010000001.1, read on the forward strand.
CATAACGTTGTCGCCATAGAACGGCGAGTCCGGCGTCTCACAGCGACCCAGGAAGCACAGCAGCACCATGCCCGTCATCGCCGCCTTGTTGCTGCTTCCCCAGGAACCATCCGGATTCTGCTTCGTCTTCAGCCATTCCAACGAGTTCGACACCGCACGCTCGCACTCCGGCGACCCACCGCTCTCAGCCAGCTTCTTCAACCGCTCCTGCGGGGAACAGCGGGTCTTCATCGAGGGCGGCAGGCTGACAAACCCCTGCATGGCTCCCATGCCCATCCCCGTGCCAAACCCACCCCCTGCTCCCGCCTTGCCAAAGCCTCCGCTGCCCATCGAACCACCGCCGATCATCGAACTCACGTCCGGCACGTCCAGAAGGTCCGGCGGCGCATCCGGAAGCGTGATCGCCGAGTTGCTGCTCGTGCTCACGATCTTCTTCATCGGCATCGTCTTGTTCAACGACTTGCGCTTGTTCTGATTCACCTTGTGCTTCATCTCGGCACTGGCCTGCGCCCCCTGCTGCGTGCCGCCGCCCGGCAGGAAGTCCACCTGCTTCTGGATCAGCTGCGAACTCACCACGATGGCTCCGCCCACAATCAGGATGCCGGCATGGATCGCCAGGCTCAGCGTCAGCGACCCGCCGCCCACCTTGCGCCACATCCTCACCAGCGGATTCACCGGCTTGGACTCGAAATGATGCACCGCTGGCGGATGGTAAACATGACCTTCCTCATGGCTTTCCTCAGCCACGGCCACTGCCTCCGCCTCATCGCTGTCCGCAGGAACAACCAACACGGCAGGGGTGGAATCAACCGCAGAAGGAGCGGGAATGGCGGCCACGGCAGGCACCGGGGCGGGCGTTGGAGCCGGAGCAGGAACAGCGGCAGGAGCCTCCGTGGGAACTCCTGTGGGGGGCATGGGCATCGGATAACCCGGCGGGTAGCCCATCGGCTGCGGGTAGCCCTGAGGATAACCCGGCGGCGGCACCATGCCCGGCTGCATCGGGTATCCAGGGGGGTAGCCCATCGGCTGCGGGTAGCCCTGAGGATACCCTGGCGGCATCATGCCCGGCTGCACCGGATAACCCGGGGGATAACCCATCGGCTGCGGATAGCCCTGAGGATACCCTGGCGGCACCATGCCAGGCTGCATCGGATATCCCGGCGGGTAGCCCATCGGCTGAGTGGCCATGCCCGGCTGGACAGGCGGCTGCGAAGCCGTGTTTTCCGGAGAATCAGGGGTGGGAACGGGATCAGACATGGCGGTTGGGAAAGGAGCAGGCTGGAAGCAGGACGAGCTAGGACGGACTTTCTTGGGTGCGGGCCGAAAAATCAGCCGCCACAGCCGCCACCGCAGCCGGTCAACTCACAACCCGCCGTTTCCTCGTTAAAAGCAGGAGAAAGCGGGCGGATCTCATCGGCCCCAGGTGACACCATCCCAGGATTAGGCTCCTGGGCGGTCAAGCCCAGGTCACGAATCAAGCGCAGGTCCTCATTCGCCCGCGGATTGGCGGCCGTCAGCAGCTTGTCCCCATAGAAAATGGAGTTCGCTCCGGCAAAGAAGGCCAGCGCCTGCGCCTCACGGCTCAGATTGGTACGACCAGCGCTCAGGCGCACCTTGGCACGGGGGATGGCGATGCGGGTCACGGCGATCATCCGGATGAAGGCAAAGGAGTCCACCACCTCGTTGTCACCCATGGGCGTACCCTTGATCGGCATGAGCGCGTTGATTGGCACGCTCTCCGGATGCGGGTTGAAGCCCGAAATCACTTCCAGCATCTTCAGTCGGTCCTCAATGGTTTCCCCAAGGCCAAGAATGCCGCCGCAGCACACGGACATGCCGGCATCCTGGGCATGGCGGATGGTGCGCAGGCGGTCCTCAAAACTATGGGTGCTGACGATGTTGGGATAATGCTCCGGCGAGGTGTCCACGTTGTGGTTGTAGGCCGTCACCCCCGCCTCCTTGAGCTGACGGGCTTCGTCGGAACCCAGCTCACCCAGTGTCACGCAGACCTCCATGCCCAGCTTGGCCACGTCACGGACGATGTCGAGCACCTGGTCAAACTTCTGGGTGCCCGCACGCACGCCCTTCCAGGCGGCGCCCATGCAGAACCGGGTGGAACCACTTGCCCGAGCCGCCAGCGCGCGCTCTAGGACCTGCTCACGCGGCATCAGCTTCTCCGCCTGCACCCCGGTCGTGTAACGGGCGCTCTGCGCGCAGTAGCCGCAGTCCTCGCTGCAGCCGCCGGTCTTGATGCTCAGCAGCGTGCAAAGCTGCACCTCATTGCCTGTCCAATGCTCCTCATGCACGGCCCGGGCATGCTTGAGCAGGTCAAAGAAAGGCTGGTGGTAAATGCGATGCAGGTCGGCGTATTTCATGCGGGATGGGAGCTTGTTTTGCCACGAATCCCCCCGCGCGGCAAGGGCGAAGGAAGGTCTTCCGATTCAGGATGTCAGGGGGTATGAGCAGGTCTGTGGCAGGGGAGACCCTTTGATAAAAAAACTCAATCCTGGCCTTGCCTCCCCGAAAATTTCTTCTCCACACGCTTCATGACTTGTTTGGCGAGCCATCGGATGATGGAAAGACAACCCTGCTGAAACAACATGTAGAAGACGATGCCTGAAAGCAGTGCCGGCCAGTTGTCAGGCCGTTTGTGTATGAGCCTGGGTTCAGGTTCCATCCAGGACGCCATTGTGGCAAAGGCGACCACCGTCACCAGGGCCGCTGCGGCATGACTGAACCAAAAGGCCTTTTCACAAACAATCTCCGCCCGGTTCAAAAACACCTAAAGCGGCAGCCAGCAGAGGGCGAGGCAGCCCATGAACACCCAGCCTGCCACCCAACCGCCGGTCTGTCGTCCCGCCCAGAGAAAGGCCGACGCCAGCACGACATAACTCAGCAGGAGCCAGACCAGGGCTGGAAGGCAGACAAGCCGCTTCATGCCTTCAGGCTATCCAGCGTCGGTGTACGTGGTCAAGGCGGCATTTCAGCTTCGGCCACCCCCCTGGCTTGCGCATCACCAGCCCCTCCTTGTCATTTCAGGCAGCAGCGCTAAGAGTCCGCCCCCGCATGCCGTCCCCTTGGACGCCATGCTCTCCGACCCTTTCCTTCACATGACCCCTGACGCCACGCCTCCCACCGAACACACCGAAGAAATCAACGCCCGCATCCTGGCGGTGAGCGAAGACCGTGTGAAAGGCTTCCACCAGCACCCCTTCCAGTTCATCGCCGAGGAAAGCGGGGTGCCCTTTGACACCGTGGTGGAGCGCATTCGCGCCATGCTGAAGGCGGGCGTGATCCGCCGGGTCCGTCAGACCCTCCTGGCCAATAAACTGGCCGAAGGCGCCCTGGTGGCCTGGAAACTGCCCGCAGACAAGCTGGAGGCCGCCTTTGAGTTTCTGTTCAAGCAGGATCCCTTCAGCGGCCACGTCGTGCTGCGCAGCACCGACCGCGAAGTCAGCGGCAGTGACTTCCGTCTCTGGACCACGCTCAAGGTTCCCCAGGACAGGAACATCAACGAGCATTGCGACGTCCTGAAGCGGCTCATCGGGGCCGAAGATTACTACACCATGCAGGCCCACGGCATCTTCGCGCTTGGAGTCGGCCACGTCCGTCGCAAGACCATGGAACCTGGCGAAAAGGCAGATGAGCCAGCCAGGATGATGACCACCAACATCGCCGACCTCGACGAAGAGGAGTGGAATGTCCTGCTGCACCTCAAGGGTGATCTTGCCAGCGAAGAAATCGGTCCTGAACCCTGGGTCGGCCGTGCCCGGGACGCCGGAGTCAGCCTGGAGAAATTCTGTGAGGTCGCCAAGCGTCTGGATCAAAAGGGCGTCATCGGACGCTTCTCCACCTTCCTGGAGCACGTCAAGCCTAGCGCCTCAGGCGTCCGCGTCACGCGTTTCAACGCCCTGTTCCACTGGAAGGTGCCCAAGGGCATGGAGGAACGTGCCGGAGGCGAAGTCGGCCGCCATCCCATCATGACACACTGCTACTGGCGTGAAGGCGGTGATCGCTTCGCCAACGTTAACATCATGGGGGTCATTCACGGCACCGACAAAGAGACCGTGCTGGCTCATAAGGCCGCCATCGACAAGCATCTGGCTGACGAAGGCATCCCCTTGGAATACACCAACGTCTTCTGGGGAGGCCGCAGCGAAATCAAACCGAGCGAGATCAGCCCGATCATTTACAAGGAATTCCACGCCAAGTGGAAGGACGTGACCGGACCCGTCATCTGAAGTTCCGGCTTGGAGCCCTGCCGAAGGGTGGCTTCCCTGCCTGCGCCTTGCGGGCAGGGAGAAAAATCATCACAGCTTCAGGGCCTCAGAAGCGGCGATGGCCTTGGCCAGCCCCTCCCATCCACCTGGGCGCTGAAGCTGGAACATATGCAGGTAAAGGGCGACCTGTTTGGCCGGAAATGCCGCCAGAAGAGCCTGAACTCCAGCAGCCGCCTTGTCCTCAGCAATCTCCTCCGGAAGGTTTTCCACCTGGCCCTTGTCATCGTGCTCAACGCCCAGTACATCCAGAAATGTGACAAGCATCTGACTCTGGGACTTCAGCAGCCAGATCTGGACCAACTGCTCAACCACCGGGCCGTTGGTCTTCAGACGAAGCTGGGATTCCAGCCATTCCTGCTGCTGGGCGCGGGACTTCTCGAGCACAAACTGCGGGCGCAGCTTCCGGGCGCCTGCAAGTGACTGCACCATCGCCCTGTAGGCCGGTCGCTCATCGGTCTGAATGTAACCAAGGATCTGGGAACGAAGCTCGGGGCCGACGGCATCGAAAAGTTGTTGGGCGGTCATGTTGGATTGGCTGGAATGAAAGTCAGGGGTCGCTGTGCTAGCACCTGCCCTTTCCCCAGGCAACCGCTTTCCGGCCATCCTCGCCTGACCAGCTTCAGCCTGACCACTCCCTGCATACAGGCTTGCGTGGGGGGGCAAAGTAGGCTTTGGAGTCTCTTAGCCAGCACCCCACCCATGGAAGCCCTCGAAATCGCACGCCTCTGCGCCAAGTATGCCGATGACAAAAAAGCCGAAGACATCGTGCTGCTGGACCTGCGCGGCCTGTCTCCGGTGACCGACTTCTTTGTCATCGTCACCGCCAGTTCCTCTCCCCAGCTGCGTGCCGTTCGCGATGAAATCGTCGAGCAGATGCGCGACCAGCACGGGCTGAAGCCTCTATTCGTCGACGGCTCTTATGAAAGCCAGTGGCTGATCGTCAACTTCCCCAACGTCCTGGTGCACATCCAGTCACCGGAAAAACGCGAATACTATGCCCTCCAGGAACTGTGGGGCGATGCGCCGGAATTGCCCTGGCATGAAGAGAAGCCGGTGGTGAAAAAGAGCCCCGCCAAAAAAGCCGCAGCCAAGAAGGCCACCGTGAAAAAGTCGGCCACCAAGAAGGCCCCAGCCAAAAAAGCCTCGAAAAAGGCCGCTCCACGCAGGAAAGCGTGAGCTCTCGCAAGATCAGCATAGTGGATTCCACTATGCGCCTGTTGCGGTCATTCATCATGAATTGCGCCGTGGTCGCCACGAATAGAACAATCCACGCACAGCGCCTAGCATCCGTGTGTCAACCCAAGAACAACACACGCCATGCAAACCACACTCTCCAAGCACAACGGCCAGCAGCGCTTCATTGAAACCCTCGCCGAGAGCGACCTCTTCCGCGGCTACCAGTCCGCCTTCCACACCCTGACCGGACTGCCCCTCAGCCTGCGCGCCCAGGAAGACGAGGAGTTTGTGGAGGAAGTCGTCACCCGCAAAGGCGTGGCCGGGGTCGTCAACACCCTGGTTCCCGTCCGCGTCGGCAAGACTCCGGTCGCCCTTCTCGAAACCGGCGGCGTCCGCCTCGAGGCCGCCACGGCCGAATCCTTCGCCCCCCTGGCCTCCTCCCTGCTCGACGACGATCGCACCGCCGCTGAAATCCACGCCGCCCGCGTCCACTTCGAGCAGACCCCGGTCATGGCCCCGGAGCGTTATCAGGCCGCCATCGCCATCCTCCGCTCCTTCTCCGTCCAGCTCGGTGAGTGCGCCCACCGCATGCTCTTCGCCCAGACCTCCCACGAGCCCCAGGCCGTCAAGAACGCCAAGATCTACATCCACGCTCATCTGGCTGAGCCGATGACGCTCGAACAGGTCGCCAAGGCGGTGAACGTCAGCCCCTTCCACTTCTGCAAGATCTTCAAGCGCGCCACCGGCCTCACCTTCACCGACTTTGTGAACCGCGCCCGCGTCGAGAAGGCCAAGCGCATGCTGATGAAGCCCGACGCCCGCATCACCGAAGTCGCCTACGACGTCGGCTTCCAGTCGCTCTCCCACTTCAACCGCAGCTTCCGCCGCATCGCCAGCGAATCGCCCACCGAGTACCGCGGCCGCATGAAGGATGAGCGCGGCAACGCCATGGCCGCCTGATCTCAGGCAGCCGTTCAGGACTCCCCGCCGGGCCTTGAAAAAGGCCCGGCTTTTTGATAGCTGCTGCCATCGCGGCATCCAGGCCAGCATGCCGGATGCAGTGAACGAGCGCCGCAATCTCACGGTTTTGCAATCCTTAACTGCATCACTCCCAGAGATGGGCGACATGGTGGGCAAGGCGGAGCTTCCCTGCAATGACGGGCGAAATGATGTAAGGATAGAGGAAGGGAGAGCCAAAGCTGCGGGTGACCTCGTTGAGCATGGTGGCAAGGCAGATCCAGCGCTGGAGCCATGCGTGAAAGCTGACATCCGCCTCCTGGCTGCTGGCGAGGTTCGGCGGCAGGGCGCAGGATTCCAGAGGCAGGATGACCAGCGGGAGGTCAAGGCTTCCTCCGCGAATGCCAAGGTTCTGACAAGTCTCGAAGCTGTCGAAAATCTGCAGGTAATGAGCCCAGGTCTCCGCCCAGTCCTCCCAGGGATGGGATGATGCGTAGGCAGAGATGTAGTTCTGCTGCCAGCCTTGTGGAACCCCCTGATGATAATGACGCTGAAGGGCGGAGGCGTAGTCGATGGTGTGGTCACCAAAGACTTCGAAGAAGGCCTGGCGGAGCGGATGAGCCCAGTCCAGCCGGGGGAAAACCCGCTCCCAGATGTGATGACCGCTTTCGTGGCGGAAATGTCCCAGCAGAGTTCGGCTGGCCTCGCCCAGGAGCTGACGGTTGATCTGACGCCAGGTGTCGTCGGCCTCCTCCAGGCTGAGGGTGATGACCCCACGAAGATAGCCTGTGGTCAGCGCAGGATCGCGGCTGGTGCTGACGATGTCATAGGCAAGGCCGTTCTGGGGATCTTCAGCAAGGGTGGGAAGAGGGATGCGCAGGCAGAGAAGCGTGCGAAGATGGCGCCGTTTGGCAGCTTCCGTGATGCTCCAGTAACCAAGGTTTGGCGGGTGGCCGAGGTCCGGAATGGTGCGGTTCAGATGGCAGGAGGCGCAGAGTTCCGCACGCGAGGAAGCGGGAAGAAGCCAGTTGCACACACCATGACCGACGCCGTTTGCACAAAGCCGGAACCCCTGGGAGATAGGACGCATGAGGTCGGCGACGGCGTCGTAACCAACATTCTGGCCGCATCGCAGACAGGTGACGCTGTCGAAAAAGAGCAGGTTGCCGCAGGTGCAGTGGAACTGTTTCATGCTAAGCAGGCTGGTGGTGGCCGGGGTCCTTCTCAAGAAGGGCGTCAAGAAGCACCGGCAGGTCAACGGAAACAAAGGCGGTGGCCTTGTCGCTCATGGCGTAGGGCAGGATGAGCTGGCCGCCGTGCACAAGTGAGCCGCAGCTGTAAACAACATTGGGCACATAGCCTTCACGTTCAACGCCCTCGGGACAGAGAAGAGGCTGGCGGAGGCGGCCGATGACACGGGTGGGATCCTCAAGGTCAAGGAGGACGGCTCCGATGCAGTAACGGCGCATGGGACCGACACCATGGGTGATGACCAGCCAGCCCGCATCCGTCTCGATGGGCGAGCCGCAGTTGCCGATCTTGACGGACTCCCAGGCCTCGGCCGGGCGGAGGATCAGGTGGGGATCACTCCAGTAATGAGGATTCTCCGAGAACATGACAAAGAGATTTTCATCATCCTGGCGGGAGAGCATGGCGTAACGACCCTGAATGCGGCGGGGGAAGAGGGCCATGCCCTTGTTCTGAACCGCGCTGCCGTTCAGAGTCAGGACACGGAAATGGATGAAGTCCTGGGTCTCGATGAACTGGGGCAGGATGGCGCGTCCGCTGTAGGCGGTGTAGGTGGCATAATAGATGATGCTGCCGTCATCCTCGACGAAGCGCACAAAGCGGGCGTCCTCGATGCCGTTGCTCTCGTTGTCTGAGACGGGAAAGAGGATGCGCTCGCTGAGGGCCAGCCTTTCCGAGAAGCGCAGCTCGTAGTTGGAGTCCGCAAGCCACTGGATGCATTCAAGGGTGCGCCGTGTCTCATGACTGTGCGGAAGGCTTTCCCTGCGGACCCGGGCCAGGCTTGCGGACAGGTCCGCACGAATGAACTCCGAGCCCAGGGCATCCATGACAGCGGAGGCACAGGCGTTGTCGAAACCCATTTCGTGCAGCTTGACAACGAACCGTTTTTTCCTGTAGCTGGGGTTGGG
>JBIJBP010000216.1:0-5959 GCA_044345155.1 Prosthecobacter sp.
CCTCCGGCACGGGTTTCCCATCCTCCCAAATCCCTCGCAACGGTTAAGCAAACGACAACTCCACTCCCGCTCCCGCCATGATTGCCAACCTGCTCCAAGAAGACAAGGCCCTCCGCCAGGTCACCAAGGCCCCCAAGGCCCAGAAACCCCAGCACGACTGGCGCTCCGGCGTCGGCTCCCGCGACTCCATCGCCGGCATGAAGGTCACCGTCGGAGGCTCCGAACGCGACTTCGACATGGGTGAGATCGCCGACACCATCGGCAACACCCTGACCGACCTCTTCCTCGCCCGCAAAAAGGAGGACGACGTCTACAACGAGGCCAACCGGCAGTTCGTCAACAACATCGCCCAGTCCGTCGCCGAGGAGCTTCAGCAGCGAGTCAGCCAGATTGCCGTGGGCAGCGGCAAGGCGGCCGCCCTCAGCGCGCGTGACATCCATCATTGCATCGAGCGGGCCCTGGTGAAAAACAATGCCCACGATGTCGCGCGCACCCTGGCGGAAAAGCGCAAGCACCACGCCGAGTACGATCCCTTTGCCGAAACCGCCGTCCCGCAGCCCCTCATCGTGAACACCAAAGTCATCCGCCGCAGCGGCCAGCTCGTTCCCTGGAACCACAACAAGATCGAGATCGCCGTCCGCAAGGCCTTCCTCTCCCTGGAGCTCGACTCCTCCCCCGCTGTCCAGGTCGCCGAGACCGTCAGCCGCACCATCGCCGAGGAAAACAAGGCCTTCGTTCACATCGAGGACGTCCAGAACCTCGTCGAGGAGGAGCTCATGAAGCAGGGCTTCTTCAAGGTCGCCCGCGCCTACATCCAGTACCGCGCCCTGCGTTCCAAGATGCGTGAGGTCGAGGAGGCCGAGGCCGCCGTGGTCGCCGAGCAGGAAAGCGAGCAGCAGCAGGCCCTCATCCTGGTCAAGACCCCCGACGGCAAGTCCTTCCTCTGGGACGGCTCCGACCTGAAGAAGCGCATCGACTTCGCCATGCTCGGCCTCGACCTCTGCCTGCCCCGCCCCGAGATCGAGATGGAGCTGCGCCGCTCCCTGAACAGTGACATCACCCTCGAGCACCTGAAGAAGACCGTCATCCTCAACGCCAAGACCCTCATGCAGAAGGACGCGGACTTCGCCAAGTTCGCCGGCCGCATCCTGCTCACCTACATCTATGAGGAGGTCCTCGGCTGGGACATCGTCCGCGACGGCATCGACCAGCTCAAGGAATACCACCGCCGCGCCTTCCGCCGCAACCTCAGCCGCGGCGTGGAGATCGACCGCTACAACCCCCGCCTGCTTCAGTTCGACCTCGACAAGCTCGCCGACGCCCTGGATCCCGCCGCCGACATGGACTTCGACTTCCTCGGCATCCAGACCCTCTACGACCGCTACCTCATCGTCGACAAGAAGGTGAAGCCCAGCAAGCGCCTGGAGACGCCCCAGCTGTTCTGGATGCGCGTCGCCATGGGCCTCAACATCGGTGAGAAGGACGGCTGCCCCGAGGAGAAGATCATCGGCATCTACAAGATGTACAAGGGCCGCCGCTTCTGCTCCAGCACCCCCACCCTCTTCAACAGCGGCACCCATCACAGCCAGCTTTCCTCCTGCTACCTCTACAAGGTGGACGACAGCATCGAGTCCATCATGATCCGCGGCATCGCCGAAAACGCCTTCCTCTCCAAGTGGGCGGGCGGCCTCGGCGGCTCCTGGACCAGCGTGCGCGGCACCGGCGGCTATATCAAGGGTACCAACGGCGAGTCCCAGGGCGTCATCCCCTTCCTCAAGCTTCACAACGACCAGCTCATCGCCGTCAACCAGGGCGGCAAGCGCCGCGGCTCCGGCTGCGCCTACCTGGAAGTGTGGCACAACGACATCGAGGACTTCCTCCAGCTGCGCGTCAACACCGGCGACGAACGCCGCCGCACCCACGACCTCAACACCGCCAACTGGATCCCCGACCTCTTCATGAAGCGCATGGAGTCCCGCGGCATCTGGACGCTCTTCCGCGCCAACGAGGTTCCCGACCTCCACAACCTCTACGGCAGCGCCTTTGAAAAGCGCTACGAGGAGTATGAAGCCCTCGCCAAGGCCGGCAAGATCTTCGCCAAGGAGATCCCCGCCATCGACCTCTGGAAGAAGATGCTCAAGGCCATCTTCGAGACCGGTCACCCCTGGATGACCTTCAAGGACCCCTGCAACGTCCGCAGCCCCCAGGACCACGTCGGCGTCATCCACAGCTCCAATCTCTGCACCGAGATCACGCTGAACACCTCCGCCGATGAAACCGCCGTCTGCAACCTCGGCTCCGTCCTCATCGACAACCACCTCGACGACGCCGGCAACATCGACCACACCCGCCTGCGCGAGACCATCCGCAGCGCCGTCCGCGCCCTCGACAACGTCATCGACATCAACTACTACCCCACCGAGGCCGCCCGCACCTCCAACACCCGCCACCGCCCCATCGGTCTCGGCGTCATGGGCCTCCAGTACGCGCTTTATCGCAAGGGCATCCCCTTCGCCTCCAAGGAGGCCGTCGAGTTCAACGACGAGATGATGGAGGCCATCGCCTACTACGCCTACGAGGCCTCCTCCGACCTCGCCGCCGAGCGCGGTCAGTACTCCACCTACAAGGGCAGCAAGTGGGACCGCGGCCTGCTTCCGCAGGACACCGTGGACCTCCTGGAGAAGGAGCGCGGCGTGCCGATCGAAGTGCCGCGCGGCGGCAAGATGGACTGGTCCGCCCTTCGTGCCAAGATCGCCAGGCAGGGCATGCGCAACAGCAACGTGCTTGCCATCGCCCCCACGGCCACCATCTCCAACATCATGGGCTCCAGCCCCTGCATCGAGCCGCTCATGAGCAACATGCTCGTGAAATCAAATCTCTCCGGCGACTTCATGGTGCTCAACCCCTACCTCATCCGCGACCTCAAGAAGCGCGGCCTGTGGACGGACGAGATCCAGAACAAGCTCAAGTACATGGACGGCGAGATCGAGGCCATCGAGGAGATCCCCGTGGACCTCAAGCGCCGCTACGCCACCGCCTTCAGCATCGACTGGGCCTGGCTGGTGGACGCGGCGGCCCGCCGTCAGAAGTGGATCGACCAGAGCCAGAGCGTGAACCTCTTCTTTGGCGGCACCGAGATGAGCACCCTCAGCCACATGTACCGCGGCGCCTGGCGCAAGGGGCTGAAGACCACCTACTACCTCCGCACCCGCAGCGCCTCGAACATCGAGAAGAGCACCGCCGAGATCAAAAAGGAAATCAGCAGCTCCGTCATCGCCGGCACCAAGCGCGAATACACCGCTGAAGAAGTCCAGGCCTGCTCCCTCGAAGCCATGAGGAACGGCGGGACTTGCGAGGCTTGCCAGTGATTCGTTCCTCCCATCGTCTGACGGGTCGGACTAGTCCGACCCGTCAGATGAAGCTCTGGTGTCATGCCGCCGGATTTCGGCAGCCCGTTGATGCCTCATGGAGGTTATGAAAACCTGCGCAGCTACGCTGTCGCCGAAGTTGTCTATGACGCCACCGTCGTCTTCTGTGATCGTTTCATCGAAAAGACGAGTCGGACCCATGACCCAATGGTCCAAGTCGCCCGCAGCGGCGTGCGCAACATCTCTGAAGGCAGTGGGGCTGCCGCCACTTGCCATGAGTTCAAAGAGCTTCACCAAAGCACTGTTTCTATCGGAGATAAAGCTGCTGACAGAACAACAAGCTGGTCGGGCATTGACTTGTTAGACGATGCAGCGCTCGCGATGCATTCAAAATTTAAAACAGCCATCGTTCTGATTTTGGCCCTTTTGTGGTCGCGGCCATGTGCCTTTGCGGCGGATGCCGCAAAAGATCTGCTCTGGAGCAAAGCTGTTGCCGTGGCTGCAGCCAATGCGGGTTGGGTGCCGGGCCTAACCATCACCCGTTCGGAGGTTCTGCGCAAAGGGCAGGTCATTGGAGTTCACGAGATGTGGCGGCGTTCCAAACGAGGAGCTAAAAGTGAAGTCGTTACCGAAACAGTGAAGATATTGGAAGACGGTAAAGACGTGACCAAACAAGAGGAGAAAAAGAACAAGCTGAAGGGTGATCCGGAGAAAGCCGACGGCAAATGGGGTGGAAATCCCTTCGATGCAGGTGTTCAGGATCGGCTGTCGATAAAGGCAGTGGATCGATGCCGGACGATCGATGGTAAGGCCTGCGTCGGCTATGCCTTCGAACTGCGAAACACAAATGGCCCGTTGGTGAAAGGGACTGCCTGGTTGGAGAAAAACATTGGAGTGCCGTTGGAAATCGAGAACATGACGCTGGATCCTTTGCCGGACAAACACCTGACGCGTCTAGTCCTGACTACTCGCTATGCAATCACGGCCAGCGGCGACTGGCTTGTAAAAACAATGACCGCCAACAGCACGATGAGTGTGATGCTCATCAAGGCGGATGGACGAACGACGACGACGTTCAGTGAACACTGGAAGAGGCATCGACATGAAACTACTGCCAGCAAAGACGGGAATAATGTTCCCAAGGATGATTGAGAGTGTGCCGTCTAACGAAACTCTGCGGACTAAGCCGGAGACGCGTTGTCGTTCTGGTCTGTTCCCCAAGAGTTGAACCAAGTGCTATGACCGTCTGAAAGAACAAATGCCTGGCATTCTATCCACGCGGCCAGTCACGAACCGCGACGGAACCTCGTTGAGGTTCGGCTTTGAGGCAAAGGGTCTGCCCCTCCATTGCTTGATTGAGGTTTTTGGCATTGAATCGTCCCCGTCCAGTCGTGACGGGACCCCGGTGGGGTCCGAATTCAGAAGATTCGGCCGTTCTTGTCGTTCGTCCCGGGAGAGGCCGCTCCGCGGCCACTCCTGGGCTGCATGACGCGACCCCGCTGGGGTCGGAGAAGGCCGGGGGAAATCGTCAGGAGCTTGGGCTTGTGATCGTGCGATGCAAAGAGTCTGTCCCTCTATTGCTTTCATGGCTGGGTCGGGCCTGTGACGCGCTGAAGCCCATCCCTGCCTTGGCGCGGTGGCGCGCTTTCCTGCAAGGGTTCAAAACTTCTGCGGGCGCAGGACACGCACGTCGCTTTCGTGGACCACCATGGCGAAGTCCCGGAAGAAGCGGTCGTGCAGAGCCTGGATGAGCGGCTCGCTGACCTCGGGTTTGACGATCACCTCGATCTGAACATTGCCATACTCGCGCATCTCGGCGCGGCGTTCTCCCTGGGTGCCGCTGCCCCGGGTCTCAAAAGCGGTATGGCCGTGAATGCCGAATTCGGGCAGCAATTGCACCACCTGCTCCTCAATGAGGCTTTCGCAGATGATGGTGACCAGTTTCATAGGATGGAGCTTCATGGCGGATCAGGGATGGGTGAGCTTGGCGATTTCAAAAAAGAGCGGGATGCCGAAGGTGATGTTGAAGGGGAAGGTGACCGCCAGGGCGGCGGTGAGCGAGTAGGCCGGATTGGCCTCGGGCAGTGAGAGCCTCACCGCAGCCGGCGCGGCGATGTAACTGGCGCTTCCCGCCAGCACGCCAAGCAGGGTGGAGCCGCCCACGCTCAGTCCCGCAAACCCTCCAAGCGCGGCGCCGAGGCTGCCATGTACCAGCGGCGCCACCAGGCCAAAGCCCAGCAGGAAGGCGCCCACCTTTTTCAGGTCACCCAGGCGGTTGCCGGCCACCATGCCCATCTCGAGAAGAAAGAGCGCCAGCACGCCTTGAAAGGGCGTCACAAAGAAACCCTCGACCGCCGTCATGCCACGCTTGCCGCAGATGGCGCCGATGACCAGGGATCCCATGAGCAGCAGCACGCCCCGGCCCAGCACGGCGTCACGCAGGGCGTGGCGCAGCCCGGGATCTGCGAGATTCAAGCCACGGCCCAGGGCGCCCTTGCCCAGCAGCACCCCCAGGATGATGGCCGGGGACTCCATGATGGCGAGGAAGGCGGTGGCATGGGTTTCAAAGGGTTCGTTGATGGTTTTGAGGA
>JBIJBP010000217.1:0-5956 GCA_044345155.1 Prosthecobacter sp.
CGGTCGCCTCCAGCTCGACGAGCACGCCGGGAAGCTCCTGCTCAAACTTCTCCCTCAGCAGCCTCGTCACGCGGGCCTTTACCCGGCTCCACTCCGCCTTCACCTCGGCGCGCGATACATACAGCGCGCGTCGAGCCTGAAGGCGCATCTCACGCTCCTGGGTTTCAGCCAGTAGCCGCCGCAGGCGCAGTTGGGCCTCCTCCGGGCTGCATTGGCCCGCAAGCCTCGCCTGGCGCATGAACTCCCGCCAGGCCTCCACCTCGTGAAAGCCTGCGGCGGTCGGCCTGGGAGCATCAGAGCGCTTCCGCCAAGTCTGGATCGTTCGCCTCGTGACGCCCAGGGCGGCCGCCAGCTCCACAAAACTGCCGACCAAAGCGGGAGAGGAGGGAAGCGACGCCGGAGCGGCCGCCATGTCCTGGAGCATGGAACGTTCAGCCGGGGTGAGGTGCTGGCCCTGCTGAACGCGGCGGACAAGATTGGCGATGTCGTGCTGGAGGAGCTTCTGGGCGAGGGAGGCAGGCAGAACGGTCATGCCTCGGGCGGTGCGTCAAAACGAAGGGAAGGGGGCAGCAAAAACCCCGAGAAGCGTCGGAAAGTGGGAAAAAAGGCGCCGCAACTTTACTGATTTGGGCGAAGTCCAAAGAACACAGGATGCGTCTCTGTGCGCGTGCTGGCGGCTCCACGCAGGGTTCTGCGGCTGACAGCCGCCCCCGGAGCGTGAAAAAAGTGGGAAGTGCGAAAATTGCGATCTCATGGAATTTGCGTGGTGGGGCGCAAACCCAAGGACAGACGGCGGCTCAGGAATAGATTTCCTTGCACAGAGCGGCAGCTAGAAGCAGGGGACTAAACGGTGATGCAACGCGATTTGCAGGATTCGGTTTGCAATGGCAGAAATGGCGCACAAAATCGGCTGATCTAGTGTGAAAATTGTGCGAACTTGAACGTTGTTTCATTCATTGAAATGACGATCATGAATTTCCACGCTACACAAGCTCGACTAATTATGAAAAACAAGCTGCTATCGTTCACAAAACATTCATTTATGCTTCTCATCCTAGCCTTGGCTTCTGCACTGAATTTGAGTGCTGCGAATGACAGCGCTGTGGAAGGCAGTCTTCTTGTTGTCGCCAAGGGCGAGGTGGAGATCTACCACAATGGAAAGAGGGCAGTACTGAGAGACAAGGCGGACGACGACCAGCATTATCGCGCTAAAGTACCACCTCGCGCGATGAAAGCCGGCGACGTCATCGTCCTACGTGTTTTATCGCCTTATGTGTATCGTGTTATCTCCGCCGCTATCAGTCTGCCAAAGAAGGGCGGTCAGATCGCGATAAAAAAACAGCATTGGCGCTTCCTTGGCGAAACCATCGACCCTCGCAAAGTCACCGCGGCCGACATCCAAGCCTCGCAAGCGATGCTAGCGGATGGGGCACCGGATGGCAACGGCGAGTTGGAGCGCGAGAAGTTTGGCTTTGTGCCTCAGTCGAAGAACGGCAGCGACTGGGTGAAAACCGCTGACCGCCTGAACCGAGCCTACTGTATAGGCTTTGTGCTAACAAAAGATATGCTCACTGCACCAGTTCCGCTTGAGTAGACATAACTTGATAACGATGTCTGGCATCTTTGTCATGCTCCTAATTCCGCAAAGACCTGACCAGAATATGCAAAGATTCAGTGTGGGTTTGGCGTAGGATGTGACATCATTTTTGCCGCGATTCTGTTATTCTCACTGATTCATAAGACTGTCACGCTCATTGATGCCAACATGTTTTCGTTTCGGGTGCTTGTGCTTAGTTTTTTCATCTTCGGCTCTCTGGTTCAGGTAGCACCGAATGCCAGCGACATAAACTCCGCCCAGCGGAGTCGGAACGAGGCTGGTCGCCATCATTTGCGATCACGCCGCGACGGGGTTGCGATCCATCCATCATATCCTGAGTTTCGGCAGCACGGCATTTCAGTCAGCAGTACATGGCAGAGTATCCTCCATAAGATTAACAGACAACAACATGGATGATTCATTATGAATCATAAAACGAACGAGCCAGTCGCCGGCACCGAATTCTTGCCAAAAAAATGGGAAGAATTTTGCCGAAAAGGAAAAATGCCACGCAGATGGCAGCGTGCCTCTGTTCGAGCCACAGGCGACCCCTACAAGGAGCTGACGGGATATTATAGCGGCCTGCCACTTGATCCCACGCTGCCTCATACGGATGCCATGTATCCATCTCATGATCACTTGGCTGGGCGTGAAGATCATTCAAAGGCTGTGCTTGAAACAAGGCTGGTCAACGACATGAAGTCCATTTTAACTGAGGATGAATTTTGGGGGATGATCGAACATTTGTATGCGGTGGGTTTGGAAAAAAAGAAGGTGAGCAACAAGCCGCAAAAGCTCAAAAAAGGATGGAAACCTGCAGGGGATTTCAAAAACCTTGCAAAATTGGATTCGCAAGTTGGCCAAGGATGATTTCAACATCGCTTCATTCACCCTCTCGGTCGTTGCGGCATCTCATTGTGATGGTGCTCATCCTTATGGGATTTAAGGCACTAAACGCTGATCCTGTCGTCAGTAACCTGTCCGCAACACAACGTTCGGGCACAAAATTAGTGGACATCTTTTATGATCTTGCCGCGCCGGGCCTTGAGAGCATGGAGGTGACATTGCATGCCTCGAGCGATGGCGGGACGACGTGGACGGTCCCGGTTGTGACAGTCACGGGCGCGGTCGGCGCGAGCGTAACGCCCGGGACGGGCAAGGCGATCGTCTGGAATGCCGGCGCGGACTGGCCGCAAAGCTACACCAACCAGTTGCGGTTCCGTATCACAGTGGATGATGGCTTCGCCCACATCCCCGGCGGCAGTTTCACGATGGGGCGGACGAGCGGGGACACGGACAGCAATGCGCCACCGATCACCGTGACAGTGAGTTCATTCTATCTTCAGCAAAAAGAGACGACGAAGGCGCTGTGGGACGAAGTGAGGACATGGGCCGTGAACAATGGCTACACGGACCTAGCGGCAGGCGCGGGGAAGGCGCCGAACCACCCGGTGCATTGGGTCACTTGGTGGGATGTGGTGAAGTGGTGCAATGCGCGCAGCGAGAAGGAAGGACTGACGCCGGTTTACACGGTGTCTGGTGCGGTGATGCGGACGGGGACAGCGGCGCCCGAGGCCAACTGGAGCGCGAACGGGTATCGCTTGCCGACGGAGGCGGAATGGGAAAAGGCGGCGCGGGGCGGGGTGGAAGGGAAGCGGTTCCCGTGGGGGACGGACACGATCAGCCATGTTCAGGCGAACTATTACGGGAGTTCGTCCTACGTCTACGACTTGAGTCCGATCAACAATTACCACACGAACTACACGACAGGTGGGTTTCCTTACACCTCGCCGGTGGGGAGCTTTGATGCGAACGGGTATGGGCTGTATGACATGTCTGGGAACGTGAAGGAAATGTGCTGGGACTGGTATGGGGCGACCTATTACACGACGAGCGCTGGGACGACGGACCCGCGGGGTCCCGTATCGGGCACGCACCGGGTGTTGCGGGGCGGTGGTTGGGCAAACGGCGCGTTCAACGAGCGCTGCGCGGATCGCCAGATCATCGTGCCCGGCGGCCCGGAAAACGACCTCGGCTTCCGTCCTGCCCGCACCCATCTCACTCCCGACTTCGCCAAAATTCCCGGCGGCAGCTTCACGATGGGACGGACCAGCGGTGACGCTGACAACAATGCGCCACCCATTGCCGTGACGGTGAGTTCGTTCTACATTCAGACGAAGGAAACGACCCGGGATCTATGGGACGAGGTGCGGTCATGGGGCTTGGCAAATGGCTACAATGACTTAGCCGCAGGAGGCGGCAAGGCGGCAGACCACCCGGCGCATAGCATGAGCTGGTGGGATGCAGTCAAGTGGTGCAACGCGCGCAGCGAGAAGGAAGGCCTGACACCCGTTTACTCAGTTGGAGCAGCTGTTATGCGGACGGGGACAGCGGCGCCCGAGGCCAACTGGAGCGCGAACGGGTATCGCTTGCCGACGGAAGCGGAGTGGGAGAAGGCGGCGCGCGGCGGAGTAAGCGGGAAGCGCTTCCCGTGGGGGACGGACACGATCAGCCATGCCGACGCGAACTTCCGGAACGACGGTGGGGAGGCGTATGCCACGGGCACCACAGGCTACCACCCGAGCTACACGGCAGGTGGGACGCCCTACAGCTCGCCGGTGGGAAGCCTTACGGCGAACGGATACGGGCTGTATGACATGTCTGGAAACGCCAGGGAGTGGTGCTGGGATTGGTCAGAGAATGACTACTACACAACGAGCAATGGGACGACGGACCCGCGTGGCCCAACCTCGGGCTCGAACCGGGTGATCCGGGGCGGCAGTTGGAACTTCAGCGCGCTCTACGCCCGCAACTCAAACCGCTACAGCAACTCACCCAGCTTTGCGGGAGGCAGCCTTGGGTTCAGGCCTGTCCGAAGTTCAGTCAATGATGCCTCCGGCAGCATACAGACCGGAGATGTCACTGTGGATTCTCGTGATGAACAGACAATCACCTTCGACTCCATCCCCGACAAGCTGACCACCGATTCGGTAAACCTGACGGCCACGGGGGGCGGTTCAGGCAATCCGGTGACTTTCGCCGTCAACGCTGGTCCCGGCGTCATCACCAACAACGTCCTGACCTTCACGACTTCGGGCACTGTCACCATCACCGCCTCGCAGGCGGGCAACGCCAACTACATTGCCGCCGAAGATGTGAGCCGAACCTTCAGCGTCACCAAGGCAGAAGCTCCCATCACTTTTGCCCAGCTCACTCAGGTGGCCAACGGCACGCCGCGTCTCGTTTCCGTTTCCACCACGCCTTCTGGCCTGACGGTGACCACGCTTTATGCAGGTTCACCAACCGCCCCCAGCTTGCCCGGTAGCTACACCGTGACCAGCATGATTGAGGATCCGATCTACCAGGGCACCGCCTCCACCTTCCTGACGGTGCTCAGCCTTACCGGTCTTGAGCAACCCATCCTCAGCGGCAGCACGAGTCCTCTTGCGAACAACGGCACCGACTACGGCAACGTCACCCTCGGTCGAGTGCTCACACGTGTGTTCACCCTGTCCAATCCTGGCTCGCAACCGGTCACGCTCTCTGGCAATCCTCTGGTCGAGGTGGAAGGCGATCACGCGGGTGACTTCCAGGTCAGCGTGCTGCCCGAGACTGTGATTCCATCAGGTGGCTCGGTCTCCTTTGAACTCCGCTTTGCACCAACTCAGCCGGGAGCGAGGGCGGCCCGAGTGAAGCTGGCCTGTGCGGCCCTCGCCAACGGCCCCATCATCTTCGCCGTGCAAGGCTTCGGTGCCCTGCCTGCTCCGCGAACGCAAACGATCACTTTTGCCCCTCCTGCCACTCTTTATCTGAGCCAGTCGCCACTCCAGCTCATCGCCACGGCTTCCTCCGGTCTTCCCGTGTCGCTGCAGGTGATCTCCGGCCCCGCCACGTTGCGCCAAGATAGCCTGCTCACCCTCAGCAGTGCAGGCATCGTGAAGGTGGAGGCAAGGCAGGTAGGCAATGGCAGCTTTGCCGCCGCTCCGAGCGTGCAACGAACAATCACCGTCAAACCCGATCCCACAGGCCTGACCCTGGTGGACCTCATCAAGACCTACAACGGCCAGCCGCAGGAGGCGGGCGTGGTCGGGGTAGGAGACGCCGACGTGGTGGTGACCTACAAGGTCGGCACTACTTACCGCGAAGCGCCTCCCGTGAACGCTGGGCGATACCCGGTGAAGGCAGTGGCAGGCAGCGTGACCAAAACCGGCACACTGGTCATCAACCCCACCCCGTTGGTTGTGAACGTGGAGGACAAGCGCCGACTGGTGGGCGAGGACAATCCTCCGCTCACAGTCATCTTTGAAGGCTTCATTGGCGCTGACACCCTGGCTTCCGTGTTGGACAAGCCCATCAACC
>JBIJBP010000100.1:0-19055 GCA_044345155.1 Prosthecobacter sp.
TCAGCAGCGGCTGGCTTCCATCCTCGGGCAGCGAGACCAGCTGTCCGGTGCATGGCTCGGCGACGCCGGGCAGGTCAAGCACCGCCGCCCTGACCACGCGCAGTTCCAGGGCGGCGACGCCCGGGACCTCCAGAAGACGGCCGCGCAAGGACAGCGGTGCACGCTTTAACGAGCCGAAGACGTCCGCCATCCGGTGGCTCTGGTAATAGGCGTCGCGCGTATCCTCCAGAGTCAGGAGCAGACTGCGGGTCATGATCATCATCGCCAGTCCGCAGGCCATGACAAGCGACACCGCCACGACCTGTCCCTTCATGCGGCCGAGGTCACGCAGGAGCTTGAGGTCAAGTGGCGTGAGCATGGTCGATCAGGGTTTCGCGGAAGGCCTGGCGAAGCGCACCTCCACGCCGGGCAGGCGGCTTGCCAGGTTCATGCCCGCCTCTTCCCCCAGCACGCACATGGCGGTGGCCAGGGCATCGCTCGTGGTGCAGTCGGGGGCGGTCACGCTGCAGGCGATGCGTTCCGTCAGCCCGAGGCCCGTCCTGGGTGAAAGGATGTGTGAATAACGCCTGCCACCCAGCTCGATGAACTGATGCAGGTCGCCCGAGGTGGACACGGCACGACCGGCGAGACGGATCCTGGTTTCCTGGCTCGAACCTGTGCGCAGCACCACCTCCCACCCTGCTTCACCAGGTGGAGGCTCCCCCGCAACGGTGTCGCCTCCCGCCTGCACGACGGCCCGGGTGATGCCGCATTCCTTGAGGACCCGCAGGCACTCATCCGCAGCACGCCCCTTGGCAATGCCGCCGAGGTCGATCAGTGTTCCGGGAACCAGGCTGACCTTCCTGCCTTCAGGAATCAGCGTGACACGGTGCCAGCCGGTCGCCGCGATCCCCTGCGCCAGCCGATCGGCCGGGGGCAGCCTGCCCGTGCGCTTCGACCTCCTCCACAGGTGTGACAGGTGGCCGCAGGTGGGGTCAAAGGCGCCCCCGGTGGCTTCGGCAAGCTCACGGGCGCGATGCAGCAGGTCAAACATCGGCTCGCTGACCGCCACAGGCATCGGGGTGCCTGGCGCGCAGAGGCGCATCAGCTCGCTGGCAGGGTCGTAGTCGGTGAACCGGGCGTTCAGTTCCGCGACCTTCTGAAAACACCTGTCCGCAGCCGTGGCTGCCGCCCCGGGGTCCTCGGCATAACAAGCGATGCGAAAAATGGTCGCCATGCCGGGGCCTGAGAAGTCATGGCGCATTAGGTCCGCGCCCAGCCCTGGGGAGGCAAGGGCGGCCATCAGCAGGACCCGGCAGCAGCGAAGCATCGGTCGATCATTCAGCAGGCTGGCGGCGCTGTCCACCTCCGGGAGTCCGCTCAGTCCACCCTCTTCCGCCAGCGCCGCGCCTTGAACTCATGCCGGGGAAGGCTGCCGGGAGCTTCCGGATGCACGGGAATGCGCAGCGAGAAGGTGTCCCGAAGCCTGGATTCCAGGCGTTTGAGCAGGTTTTTAGGGGCATCATCGGCCACTTCGACCCGCAGTTCCAGCTCATCCATGGCGTCCACCTTCCTCTGCTCGACCATGAACTCGACCACCCCGGGAAACTGCCTGACGACGGCCTCGATGGCGCTGGGATAGACGTTCACTCCCCGGACCACGACCATGTCATCCACCCGGCTGAGCACCCCCCCTGGAAGGATCAGCCGTCCACCATGTTCTCCACGACAGACCCAGTCGCCGGTACGGTAGCGAAGGAGCGGGCAGGCGGCACGGTCCAGCGTCGTCAGCACCAGCTCCCCGTGGGCGCCTTCCGGCACTTCAAGACCAGTCGCGGGGTCGACAACTTCCGCCAGGTAGGCTTCCTCGATCACCACAAGGTCACGCGGACGTTCCGTCATCTCATAACTGACCGGCCCTACCTCGGTCATGCCGTGATGGTCATAAACGCGCGCATCCCAAAGCTGCTCGATGCGGGCACGAACTTCGGGAATGCTGCCTCCCGGCTCACCGGCAACGATGACCTTGTTCACCCGCAGGGCCATGCGCTCGACCCCGCTGGCAGCGCCGATCATCTCTCCGAGCCGCAGTGCGTAGGTCGGAGTGCAGCAAAGGCTGGTGGCGCCATAGCGGGCCATCATTTCCAGCCTTGCCTGGCTGGACAGACCTCCGCCGGGAATCACCAGATAATCGCGAGCCGCCGCCTCAAAAGCCGTCCAAAACCCCAGAAAAGGCCCGAATGAAAAGGCGAAAAACAGCCGGTCACGACCGCGCTGGATGTCCGCTCCCTGGAAGACACGGCGCCAGCACGCCAGCATCGCCTCCCAGCTTTCGGAGGTGTCCAGCCATGCCATGGGCAGCCCGGAACTGGTGCCGCTGGTCTGACAGAAGCGGGTGTAATGATCGAGAGGCCGGGTCAGGTTGCTGCCAAAGGGCGGATGCGCCAGGCGGTCCTGAAGCAGTTCAGCCTTGTGGGTGAACGGCACCTGCTGAACGAAGTCCTCAATGCGGTTCAGGGACGTGACCCGGATGCCATGTTCATGGAACTTTCGGGAATAAAAACCGTCTGTGGTGGCGAGGTGGAGGACGATGGAACGCAGCTTGCGCCACTGACAGGCACGCAGACGCGCTCGATCGATGAATAAGCGGGTGTAGGGCTCCACGCTGGAGCGATGGCGAGGCGGCAGGCCGGGTCAAGCCTGCAGGAAAAGCAAGGGTATCAAGCCACGGACGGGGCAGGCTGGATGATGTCCGTCAGGACCGGGCGCAGGATCTCGTCCTGCCAGGGCATGAGGGGCTGTCCGGAGACGGGCTCGACAACCAGCAGCTCAAGATCGCTGCGGGATCCCAGAAGGCTGCCTTCAAGGTCCAGGGATTGGGCGATCTCGTCCCGCTTTGCACAGAGCCTGTCCACAGCATCACGCTGGGAGTCCGTCATGCGGTTCTTGACGCGTTTCTGGCGCTGAGGCCAGGAGGCCTGGCCCTGGCGGAAAACGGCGGCGACAAGGTCATGGAACTCCTTTTTCCACTTCGGCCTCCAACCGGCCGGAGGGTTCATCACCCCTCCCAGTTCAAAGGTCTCGGCATAGGCGACCATCTGCTTGTTCGACATGATTCGGTAGCAGGGCATGTCACGCTCCTGGGCGATGCCTTCACGCCACTCCCACATGGCCTTGAGGATGGCGAGGCCCTTGGGATTCAGCCTGCCGCTTCCCTGGACGCGCCAGGGATCCTCGCGCGGGGCCATGCTGCGCTGGGCCACCTCGGCCTGAAGTGCGCGGCAGCTTTGCTCAAACCATGCCATCCGGTTTTTTTCACGCAGGATCGCCAGAAAATGATCCGCCACCTGAAGCAGGTAGCGCACGTCATCCACCGCGTAGGACAGCATGTGCTCCGGCAGCGGGCGCCGGCTCCAGTCGGCCTTCTGCGGAGCCTTGCAGATGGTCAGGCTAAGGACATTCTGAAGCAGGGCGGCCAGACCAAACTGACGGGCGCCTGCAAGACGAGCCGCAATCTGCGTGTCGCGGATGAGACGCGGCTCCCAGTTGTAGCTCCGACGCAGCATGGTGAGGTCGTAATCGGCGCCGTGGAACCAAAGTTCGTATCGATCAAGCAGAGCGAGGAGCGGCGACACATCAGCAATGGCCAGAGGATCGACGAGCGCGAAACGACCTCCGCAGGCCACCTGGAGAAGGCAGAGCTTCTCATGGTAGTGATGCAGGGAGTCTGCCTCGGTGTCGAGGCAGACACGCGTCTCCCCCGTCTGCTGGAGGTGCGCCTCCGTGTCGGCGATCCATTGAACAAGGTGCCCGGGCGTGGCGATGAACTCGAAATCGCGGGCCGGAGGCATGGCGGAATCTGGGCTGCTGACCTGGCTCATCGGGATTTACTTGAGGCCGGTCAGCAGAATCTCGGCGTTGTTGCTGGTGCGGTTGATGTTACGGATGAGCAGTTCCAGAGCCTCGACCGCAGGCACCTGGGCGAGCTGACGGCGGATAGCCATGATGCGGCGGAACTCATCCGGATGGTAGAGAAGGTCATCCTTGCGTGTGCCCGACTTGAGCAGATGGATGGCCGGGAAGATGCGGCGTTCCGCAATCTCACGGTCCAGGGTCGCCTCCATGTTGCCGGTTCCCTTGAACTCCTCGAAGATGACCTCGTCCATCTTGCTTTCCGTCTCGATGAGTGCGGAGGCGATGATGGTCAGGCTGCCCCCCTCCTCAACGTTGCGTGCGGCGCCGAAGAACTTCTTGGGCTTCACCAGCGCCTTGGCGTCGATACCGCCGGACATCGTGCGCCCCTTGCCGCCCATAAGGGAGTTGTAACCACGAGCCAGACGGGTCAGGGAGTCGAGCAGGATGACCACGTCCTTGCCCGCCTCGACCAGACGGCAGGCACGCTCGCGGACAAGCTCGGCCAGCTGACAATGACGCTTGGGGCTTTCATCAAAGGTGCTGCTGTAGATTTCGCAGCCCGTCACGGACTCCTCAAAATCGGTGACCTCCTCGGGACGCTCATCCAGCAGGAGGATGATCAGCGTGACCTCCTTGTGGTTGTGAACGATGCACTTCGCGATGTCCTTGAGCATCATCGTCTTGCCAGACCTGGGCGAGGCGTTGATGAGCCCACGCTGGCCCTTCCCCAAAGGGGCGATGAGATCCATGATGCGGGCTGAAACCGGGCAGATGGACTTGGGCAGCTCAAGGATGATGCGCTGCTTGGGGAAGGTGGCCGTGAGCTTGTCAAAATGCGTGGGGGCCTGGTAGTTATCAATCTCCACGTCATCCACATGCGTGATGCGGTCGATGGCGAGATATTTGTCCCTGTCCTTGGGCGCCCTGGCGATGCCGCGGATGCGGTTGCCCGCACGGAGGTTGAACTTGCGAACAAGGAACAGGGGGACAAACACATCCTCAGGCAGGGGCGCGAAGCTGTAGCAGGGATACTTGATAAGCCCGAAGTTTTCAGCCCCCACTTCGAGGATGCCGTCGACAAGAACCCTCGTACGATGATCCGCCATCCAGGAAAGGACATCGTAGATGAGCTGATGCTTGCTGCGGGCTGCATTGATCTTGAAATTGACGCTGGCGGCAAGCTCCTGAATTTCACCGAGGCTCATCGCATGAAGCGAGTTCAGGGAAATCTCCAGGGGGAAAGGCGGTTCGGGAGGAGGAGAAGAAGGCTTTTCGGAAACGGCAGGCGCATCAACTACATCAGCACCTCCACCTGCAGGAGCTTCCTGAACCCGGTCTTCAGTCAAAGTCTGGGAGTTCATGGACACGGGGGGCTTTTGAGGGGCCGTCACCGGCGTATCGGGAGTTGAAACGCTGGAGGTTGGTTCAGGGGAGGCTGTGGGATTCATGCTGGCCGGAGTTGTTTTGCAAGTGTCAGCACCTGGGCCTCAAGAGCAGCACGATCACCATCATTCCAGATGACCACATCAGCTCTCTCAACCTTGGCCTCGACGGACCACTGGGAACCCAGCATCCTTTCGGCGGTGCCTTGGTCGAGTTCCCGTAGTTCCATCAAGCGCCTGATCTGCACCGCCCGGCTGGCAGCCACCACGATGACCCGATCCGCTGTTACTATGCCTCCAATCTCATAGTGCAGTGGGACTTCCGCAAGAAAAAGTTCACCCCCCCCCTCACGAACCCGAACACGCTCCATTTCAAGGGCCTCCAGAATGCGGGGATGCATGATCTTCTCCAGAGCATGCCTCTGAACAGGGTCGGAAAAAATCACCTGGCGGAGCCAGGAACGGCTGATCCGCCTGCCATCGGGAGAAGACGGGTCCTGCTCGATCACCGAGGCACCAAAACTGCCCTCGAGCTGAGCCATGATGGAGGCGTCCTGCATCAGGCGGCCCGCCTCCCGGTCACAAGAAAATGCCGTCAACCCGGCCAGCCCCACACGTCCAAGCAGGCTGACAACCGCGCTTTTACCACAGCCAAGGCCACCGGTGACGATCCAAGAAGTCATATCCTAAAGAAGAAGGCAGGAGACTTGCATCTCCTGCCTTCGAGTCAAATTCAGTGCTTTTGTTGAGAGGGTCAGTTGCCTACCGCAGGGAGAAGCGGGTTGGGAGCGTCGCCAGACTCCTCGGTGGACGAACCCGTGCCCTGCTGACGAATGCGGTTGCCCGCAGGGTCGATCAGGGAGGCGGTCACAAAGATCATCAGGTTGCGCTTGAAGTGGTCTTCAACCTGGGAGCGGAACAGGCGGCCGATCAGGGGGACGTCCCCCAGCACGGGCAGCTTATCCTCGACATCCTGCACATCTTCACGAATCAGACCACCAAGTGCGACCGTCTGACCATCCCAGACCGTCACGGAAGTCTTCACCTTGCGAGTGGAGAAGATGGGCTGGTTGATGATGTTTGGCGTCAGTTCAACTCGGCTGCCGGCAGGATTCAGCACGGTGGGAGGCTGAACGCTAAAGATAGGGTTACCGTAGTTGATGAAACCATCAAATTCAGTGACTTCAGGCAGGAGGTTCAGATCAATCGAGCCATTCTCACCAATCACCGGGTCAACTTCCATGCGAACACCGACGGGGCGCATTTCAAAGGCTGTGGGAGTCGTGGGGGTGACGGGAATCGAAGAAGAGGATCCGCCAACACCACCGCCAGTCTGGCTGCCGACGTTCGTCGGGATCTGAGGAGGATCGAATTCAGTGGGATAGATGAATTCGCGGATCACCTCAACAGTGGCGGGCTGGCCTCCCTTGGTGGTGACGCTGGGGGCGCTCATCAAATCCACACCTTTGCGCTGCGAGAGAGCACGGATGACCATGCCGAACTGCGGGTCCGTGAAGATGCCGGCAATGGACAGCACTCCAGGTGCCACCGTGTCCGATGTTGCATCAATCGGGTTGAACAGAGAGTCGATGCTGTCACCACGAACAGCTTTGGAACCTGTCCTCAAGCTGCGGGTTACTGGGGCAATGGCACCGGCGGTAACCAGATCGCTCACGGCACCCGTGTAGGAAACACGACCACCCCAGTTGCCATTGGTGCCACCACCAACATCAATGTTGTCAGCGTTGACGCCAAGGCCGCCCAGCAGCCAGTCAAAGCCAAGCTCATCGGTGTTTTTCTGGGTCACTTCGACGAACTTCGTGGTCACATAAACCTGCTTGGTGATCCGGCCGATGATCGAGTCAACGAAGGCCTCGACAAGGTCCAGGTTGGGCTGGGTGTTCTTGACAATGAGCTGGGAGGTAACCTTGTTGAACACGGCGGTGGCACCTTCGGGAAAGGGAATCCCCTGCTCCTTGAGGATCTCAAGGGCGCTCTTGCGCTTGATCAGGCCGGATGCGGCACCAGCGGCGGCACCACCCCCAGCGGCGAAAGGATCAGCCGGAGCGGCGGCGGGGGCGGCATCACCACCTGCCGTACCCATGGTTTCGAAATCCGGCGGAACTTTGTAGATTCGTGTAAACTGCTCAGTCGTGGTTTCCGTCACCGGTACAATCAGCACGGCAAAGGGTTCGACCTTGTATTTCATGCCTGCAAGCTCAGTCACATAACGCAGCGCCTCCACCATGGGGACGTCCTTCAGGTCAAGGCTGATGGAAGCCGTCGGGGCATTATCGCCGGGTTTAAGAATGATGTTGACGCCTTTCCGGGCCGGGTCGGTTTCAAAGACATCCAGATCGCGGCTCTTGACGCGAAGGAACTCCACGGCCTCATCAATGCTGGCACCGGAAAACTGCACCTGGGGGAAGATGATTTTCTGCATCTTCTGGCTGAGATAGACCGTCGGCGCACGGGCACCAGCCTGGGTTCCCTCAACCTGGAATCCCTTCACCGGCGGTTTGTGCTCCCAGGCTTCAGAAACCATGTTCAGCATGCGGATGCGGTTGTGGTCGTAGGCTGAGTTTAAGTACTGGGAGCGCTTTTGCTCGGCAAGCTCCATACCGCGCCTGGCGGCAGTATTATATGGGTCGATGCGCAGGACATCCTCATATTCCTCCATCGCCTTGTCGTAGTTGCCGATTTCCACGGCGCTGGCCCCTTTGACCAGGCCCTTCTGAACCTTGCCCACGTTTTCCACGTGTTCAGCCGTCAGTGCCTGCGGCCAGCGGTCCGAGTCATTCATCTCCGCCGCGAAAAGAGCAGCCTTCCTATGTCCGGGAACGGCGGCGGTGGCCTCGTCCAGAAGCTTGCGGGCCGCCTCATAATCACCAGCGACCGTCTTTTCACGGGCAACGGCGACGGAACAATCAGCAAACTTGAGGTTGGCGAGTTCGCGCCAGTCCTGGATGAAGGGAGCGTTGGGCAGCTGGTCAAAGACCTCCTTGGCAGAACGATACTGGGAAAGGGCGGTTTCACGGTCACCGGATGCAAACAGCTCATCCCCCTTTTCCATGGCCTTCTGGGCATCTTGAATTCGGGCCAGACGACGGGCAATCTCACGCTCGGCAATGCCGGGTACGCTGTTATTGTATCCACCACTCTGCGCCTGGGCAGGGAGGCTGGATAGCGGGATGGCGGCCGAGATCAACAGGGCGAGTTGCTTTCTTTTCATTCGGGAGGGGGAGGTCATGGGCGCTGGGAAAAAGGAAAATTGACGGTAAGCTGGTTTTTTTAGCAAGGCGTGGACGCTTTTGGCGAGATGTTTTTTCTGTTTTTTGGCTCAACCTTTCTTGATCGTGATTGACTCACCGCTTGGGTTCTTGCCGTCAACGGGGACGATAACGGCCTGGGAATCCTCAATGCTGAGAACCTTGAAGGTGACTCCGAGTCCTGGAATTTGGAAGGTCTCGCCTTCACGGACCTTGCGCACTTCCGGTGTTCCGATACGGAATTCAAATTCGGCCTCATAATCGGCGAGGTTGGTCTCCTGCCCCTTGATGAGCACAAACTCCTTGTTGGTGGAGATGTCCACGCACTTGAGCTCGGAAACATCCGTCTCCAAGCCCGTTGTCGGGCTCTTTTCAAGCTTCTGAGTGAAGGTCAGGGCCTTGAACCTGGCCGCCGCATTTTTATCGAAGCCAAACTCGTCACCCGGGGATACGAACTTGCTGGCCTTGGGTTCAGGCGCAATGCGCTGAACCTGATAGGGTGGGGAGCTGCTGTTCAGCTTGATCTTGTAATCGTGCGTGATGCGCTGCCTCAGGAAAAGCTTCTGCGTCACCGGCGGATGGGAGTGCTCATCCCGCGGATTGGTCTTGGCGGTGAACTCCTCCTCATTGGAGAACCCGTCATTGTCAGGATCCAGTGAACCAACGTTCGGGGATTCAATGTTCGGGATGTCATTCTTGACCAGGAACTCATTGGTCATGGGCGGACGCAGGGCCGGTTCTGGAACCTGCAGGTCAAACAACTGATCGCCCTTTTGAAGAAGTAGAATCGACTTGTTCAGGGGCACTGGCTTGCCGTTGATAACCGGCGAGATCCAGCTCACTTTTTCCATCAGACGGGCCAGCACACTTTTGACACGCTCAGTTGGAGGAGGATTCAGGTTGTTAGGCGACGATGCCTGCTTGATCGCGAGCCTATCCGAGAGACCCTGGCTATCCAGGATGGTGAAGGTCACGACCCCGGCCGCAAGCAGGGCGGCGACAATGAGCAGAACCTTTTCGTAATTACCGTTCTTCTTCAGCATGGAATCTTATATGTGAGGAGTGTTCTCAGCGAGAAGCCGCCGCAGAGGCCTGGGGGTTGAGGAATTTGACCAAGTCGATCTCAATGAACGCTCGCAGAGTCTCGCGACCAAGAACCACATGCGAGTCGGGGGCTGCCGGCTGTATGCCGGGCGCGGTGGGTTTAGCCTCAGCCGCGGCTGGCTGGGTGCCATCGGCAGGAGTTGCAGCGGCAGGATCAAGGGCTGCATCCGAAGCCCCGACAGCAGCCACACGGGGGGGGCCGACCTGCGCTTCGTTTTCGATACGCACGAGCCTTGCGACGGTGAAGAAGGGCATTTCCGAAGGGCTGGCGAGCGAGCTAAGCAACGTCTGAAGAGCCCCCTGGTCGGCACGGACCACCACTCGAACCTGACGGCGCTCGGTGATGTTGATGGCGGCAGGAGCTGCCTGACCAGGGCCTTTGGCAACCCCCTTGGCCTTGGCTTTCGAAGCCTGGCGAGGTGGCTTGTCGACCTCATTTTTTTCAGAGGCGAGCAGCGAGCGTTCCAGCTGGTCAACTGACTTGACGCCACTTTTCAGCAGCAGCCGGGTGATTTCCTCAACAGAGTCCAGGTAGGTCGAGAGTTCAGCCGCAACCTGATCAGACTTGGGGAGTTCGCTGGTGTATTGGTCAAACGCCAGGTTGAACTCGGCGGGCAGGCGACCGCCCCCAATCTTCTTAACCTCCGCAATGCGGGCCTTCAACTTGGCCTGAAACCCAGTGTTGGAAGTGGGCTTGTCCTCGGGCTGGAGTTTGTAGAGAACCAGGGAAAGCTTTCCGACCTCGCTCGTGTAATCCTGCACGAGCTTCTGCTTTTGCGCGAGGTTCTCCGGTGTTGGAGCCAGGGAGGCGCCCTTGAGCCTCGCCAGGGAGGCATTCGCCATGTCAAACTCTTCCTGGGCACCGGAGGCACCGGACCAGGCGTTGAACAGCATTACTCCAAGTCCAACCACCCCGGCCCCAGTGAGACCAAGGATGGCGGCAGGCACTTTGTTGTCTTGAATCCAGCTCATCAGTCTTTGAAGTTCATTGTCTGCTTCAGGGGCAGCTCGATTTTAAAGGTGTAGGCATAGCGGTCTTCCTCGACACCGCTCTGCGCACTGACAATTTCGGCCCGCTTCGCCTCGAAATCAGCAACGTCAAACCAGGGAAGCTTGGCCAGCGCGGCGGCATAGCGGTAGACCACCTGCTCGCCTTCGTCATTCTTCCGGTAGAGTCCCTGCAGACGAAGGCTGTAGGCGGGCGCTGCGCCGGCAGCGGCATCTTCCTTCTTGGATCCGCCCTCTCCCTGCCCCACAAGCTGAGGAGTAATCGACGCCTTGTCCTTGAGAGGCTCGATCAGTGTCAGCCAGATCAAGTCGTTGTCGAACTTGGCGTTCAAGTCCGTCAGAAGCCTGACCCAGTAGGAGCGCTCGGCGACCGCCTGTTCAAGCTGCTGGCTGAGGGCTGCATACTGGCCCTGCTGGGCGTCAAGGACGGCGATTTTGTCACCGAGATCCTTCAATCGGGCATTTTCTGCCACCATTCCACCGAGCTTCTCGCGGATCACGCGTTCGCTGTTCTGGTAATAGACAACACCGGTGCCAAGGGCGGCCCAGAACAGGAGCATGCCCAGGATCAGAGCCGGAGTCCTGCGTGCGGCGTCACGGGCATTGGCAACAGCTGTTGGCACGAGTTCGACTTCGGAGGGGCAGCCACCCGATGACCTGAGGGCAAGACCCACAAGTTCGCCCAGGAAGGGGGCATCTGCGGCGGCCACGTCCTGCTTGAGCGCACGGTCAAGCTGAACACCGCGCAGTGGATTAAACAGCTCAACTGGCAGCTTCAACTTCTCGTTGAGGAAGGAGATCATGTTGCCAAGCATGGCACCACCTCCGGTGATGAACACACGCCTTGGCTGGGCACCTCCCTGCTGGCTGCGATAAAAGGTGATGGTGCGCATCACCTGCGTGTGCAGGTTTGACGCGGCATTCCGAATCACCTTGGATAGCGCCGCAATCTCAGGATCTTCGTGTTCCTGAACCGCGCCGCCGGGAGCAATGAAGCCACGGTTGATCTTCTGGGTCTCGGCCTCGGCAAATCCAATGCCAAACTCCTTGGAGACGGCGGAGGTGATGGAGGCACCTCCCACGAGGAAGTTGCGGATGAAGAAGCGACCGGGCTCCACAAAAACCATGTTGGTGGACCTGGCGCCCAGGTCGATCAACACCGCAGGTTCGTCGACATCAGGATAGCTGTAACGGAAGGCGTTGTAGAGAGCCAGGGGAGCGACATCCACGCCGGAGGTGGCAATTCGGGATTCAACAACCTGATCGTTGATTTCATTCAACGCATCAGACTTCATCGCCACGAGAACCACCTCGGTCTCGACTCCACCCTCGGAGGAAAACTCGAAATCCCAGACCACTTCATTGATCGGAAAGGGCACGTTCTGGCGGGCTTCAAACTCGACGATCTGCGCCACCCGGTCATCCTGCACGGGAGGGAGCTTCACGAAACGATTGAATACGGTGTGCCCTGCAACGGCATACCAGACTGCGGAACCCTTGATCTTCAGGCGGCTGGTAAGCTCCTGAAGTCCGATTTTGAGCTGAGGAATCCGGGTGGCATCCACCGTGGGATCTCCCGGCATGTCGACGAACTCGTAACGTTTGAGGACAAGATCCCCTCCGGACTTGGAGAAAATGGCCCCGGAAAGACGCTGGGAACCCAGGTTCAGGACCGCGATGATTTTGCTGTCTGCCATGCTAGGAAAATGAATTCAGGCCGGTTATGCCGGAGCTTGTGCTCCAGGCTGGAGTGACTGTCAGTTTACTTGTTTTTCACGCCGACGTCGTAGTCGCCCCACAGGATGGCGAAGGGAGTGTCCTTTTTGGGCAGCATGCTGTTGTCGTTGATGGACAGACCGTCCGTCTTCTCCCACCAGGGCCCCTTGATGCTGCCGTCGCCCGCGACACGCTGGCCTTCGACAAGGACTTCAACGCCCCAACCGGTCACATCCGAAGGCTGGAAGGTGTCCTTTTCGAGAATGCGACGAAGCATGGCCGGGGAGACGTAAGCCAGAGCGTGGCAGCGCTCCGATGCCGGGATGTCAACATACTCGATGGCTCCCTTGATCACCTGACGACGACCATCCTTGGTCGTGGCACTCATGGCGAGGTAGTAGTTCACCGTCATCGAGGAAAGGCTGCCGTTGCGGCCGCCGGCCGTCGTTGGAAGCTTGATGTCAAATTCCATGTCAATTTCCAGCCATTCCTTCGGACGCCAGTTTCTGGAGGGTACGTTGGATGCCTCGAACTGGGGTGTCTGGACGTTGGCGAACTTCAGCGGCTTGATGTCCACTTTGGCGGCAGGGGTCGTCTGGGCCTGCAAGCCCATGGCGGCCAGTGCCAGGACGGCAAATGCGAGATGACAGGATTTCATGTGGAATCGGGGGGTGGTCACAGACTTGCGCACGGTAGGTCGGTTACACGGGCGGGGGGTCACGTGAATTAATTCTTTTTTATTCGCAAACTGCTCCGGTCATCAAGACTTGATTGCAAGAAACTCACGAAAATAGGCGATCGTGCGCGTGATGCCCTCCTCGAAGTCAACCTTCGGCCCCCAGTCAAGGAGCTTCCTGGCCAGCGTGATGTCAGGCTGGCGGACCTTGGGATCGTCGGTCGGCAGTTCCTTGTGGATGACTTGCAGGTCAACGCCGGTGTGCTTCAGGATGGCCTTGGCAAACTCCAGCACGGTCATTTCACGGGGGTTGCCGATGTTCACCGGCTCATGATAACCGGACTGGGACAGGCGGTAGATGCCGTCGATCAGGTCGGAGACATAGCAAAAGCTGCGGGTCTGCGATCCGTCGCCAAACACGGTCAACGGCCTGCCCTGGAGAGCCTGGCCGATGAAGGCAGGCACCACCCTGCCGTCCTCCAGGCGCATGCGCGGCCCGTAGGTGTTGAAGATGCGGACGATCTTGGTGTCCACCCCATGCGCCCGGTGATAGGCCATGGTCATCGCCTCCGCAAAGCGCTTGGCCTCGTCATAGCAGCCACGCGGGCCGATGGGGTTGACGTTGCCCCAGTAGGTCTCCTTTTGCGGATGTTCCAGGGGGTCTCCATAACACTCACTCGTCGAGGCGATCAAAAAAGTGGCCCCCTTTTCCTTGGCCAGGCCCAGTGCGTTGTGCGTTCCCAGCGAGCTGACCTTCAACGTCTGAATGGGGATCTGGAGGTAGTCGATCGGTGATGCCGGCGAAGCGAAATGGAAGATGAGGTCCACCTTGCCCGGCAGGAAGATGAACTTCGTCACATCATGCTTGATGAAGTCATAATCGGGGTTGCCGGCCAGATGCTCGATGTTCCGGACATTCCCCGTGATCAGGTTGTCCATCCCGATCACCTTGTAGCCCTCGGCAAGCAGGCGGTCGGTGAGGTGGGATCCCAGGAAGCCGGCGGCTCCGGTGACAACGGCGGTTTTTTTGGCTGACATGGGCAGGGGGAAAACGAAGGGCGGCGAGTCTGCGGCTTTTCAAGCAAATCGCAAGCGGGGACTATTCTGAGAACCTCAGCAAGCCCTGCCACACTTCAGGCGACCTTTTTCCAGGCCTGGCCTCCCCACCCGGGATGACCACCCTGCCCCGCCACTCCACAGCGGGCGTGGTAACTCGCGAAAACGGCACCTCCCCAGCAGCACTCCACCGGTCATTTGCAGGATCGTAGGCCAGGATTCTTCTGGGGAAGCCGGGATGCTTGTCCTTGGGCTCCAAGCTGACGAGAGCCCCATCATCCCCGCCAATCAGGAAAAGCCTGCCATCGCGGCCAGGCAACGGTCCAGGCGCAGCCACGGCCGCATGAGCCAGCCCGGCGACCTGCCGCCATCCCTCCGCAGGACTGAAGCACCAACCATCCTTCAGCCACCCACGTTCCGCCTTGCCATCCGCGCCGGGCTTGAGCGAGGCCCCGCTGAAAAGGTAAACCCTGCCCTCCGCCGCTGCCATGGAAGCCAGGATGCGGGCTGGCCCAGGACAAGGTTTGAGTTCCTTCCAGCCTGTTTCCACCTGAGACAAGTCGAGCGCCCAGAAGGTCCCCAGGGCAGCCGTATCCGCAGGCCGCTCGATGCCGCCGGCCACATAAACGACGCCGCCAGACTCCACCCCGGCCATGAAGGCACAGGGCCGGGGCAGGTCAGCAAGCCTGTCAAAACGGGCCTCTCCACCCTCCAGGCGCAGCCTCCAGACCGACCGAAAATGTTCCTGGGCGTCTCCGCCTCCGATCAACAGCAGCCCTTCCCGTGTGCTCAGGCTCACTCCATAACCGTTCGGTCTCGGCAGCCGTCCGGCCTTTTCCCAGCGTCCGGCTGGATCACGCAGCACGTGGACGTCGTCATACCACCGCTTGACGCCTCCCTCCCAGGGCATCTTGTCCGGGAAATTCGTCCCACCGGCCACGATCAGTGCATCAGCACTGACGCCGGCAAAGGCCCCGGCAAACCCCTCCTTGTCCGGCAGAGGCTCCAGACGCATCCATTGTCCCTGTGCCGAGGCTGACAAGAGGCTGAAAATCAGGATTCGTGCAAACATGCATCAGCCTACTTTCAGATCTCCGTTCAAAACAATCGCAAATGCAGGCGCGGCTGAATCGTACTGACATGACGATGCCCCATCCCCGGATCACCGCCATCCTCATGTTTTTCCTGGCCGGAAGCCTTCACCTTCAAGGTGCCGGAGCGGAGGTGAAGGAGACGGCGTTTGAGTTCCGCAAGCCGCCCCACAACTACCTCACCCATGAGGCCCAGGACCGCTTTGCCGGACTGCTCAAGAAGCTGAACTCCGGCGAGACCAGGCTCGACACTGCGGATGACAAGGCCTTCCTGACCAGTCTGCTCTCGGCCCTCGACGTGCCCGTCAGCTCCCAGATCCTCGTCTTCTCCGCCAGCTCCCTGCAGAGCGAGATCATCAATCCGCGCAATCCGCGCGCCCTCTACTTCAATGAGGACACCTATGTCGGCTTCGTCCCGGGCGGCAAGGTCGAGGTCATCAGCATGGATCCCACCCATGCCGCCATCTTTTACATCTTCGACCGGCTCCGCCCAGGTGGGGAACTGCCCACGATCGCGCGTTCCGACAAATGTTTCAACTGCCACGCCGGCAACGCCACACGCCGTGTCCCCGGCCTGATCGCCGAATCCCTCCTGCCCATGGCCAGCGGCGCCAGCCTGGAAACCTACCGCCGCGACGAGCAGGGACATCACATCCCGCTCGATCAGCGCTTTGGCGGCTGGCACCTCACCGGCGGCCATCACCTGACCTCGACGCACGCCAACCTGATGGGAGTCACCACCGCCGCAGGCCAGTTTGACAAGGTGCCCGCCGAGCCTGGGCAGATGTGGGACATCAACCGCCACCTCCTGCCTACCAGTGACATCCTGCCCAACCTGCTTCACGAACATCAGCTGGGCTTCGAAAACAGGGTCTTCCACGCCGCTTATGTCATGCGCCAGCTCCTGGCCGACGGCCGCGGCACCCTGCCCTTCTCCGCCAAGGCCGAGTTTGAAAAAATCGCCGACGAACTGGCCCGTTACATCCTCTTCACCGACGAAGCTGCGCTTCCCAGGGCGGGCATCGAAGGCGACCCGGCCTTCATGAAGGACTTTGCCCGCAACCGCAGGCCCGCACGCAGCGGCATCGCCCTCAAGGACCTCGACCTCAAAAACCGCCTGTTCAAGCACCGTGCCAGCTACATGCTCTACACCGAATCCTGGCAGAAGCTGCCCGCCATGCTCAGGGACCGCGTCTACTACAAGATGGCGGAAGGGCTGCGCGAACAAAACCCAAGCCCGATCGGCGCTCACATTCCCATCCAGGAAAAGCTCGCCATCCGCAGCATCCTCAAGGAAACCCTGCCCGGCCTGCCGTCGTGGTGGAGGTGATCATTGAGCGCCCCAGGATCAGGCCGCACTCCCGGCTGCCTCTCGCGCCGCCAGCCCACGCGACCTCACCGCCTTGAGCTGGCCGCATCCAGCCGCCACATCGATGCCCCGTCTCTGGCGGATCGTGCAGGGAATGCCGCTTTCCTGAATGAGCCTGTGGAACTCCCAGGCCGAAGTCGCCGCGCTCTCGCGCCCGGCAAAGCCCGCCGTCTCGTTGAGCGGAATCAGGTTCACATGCGCGTTCAGCCCCCGCAGCAAACCAGCAAGCCGGTGAGCATGAGCAGCGGTGTCGTTGACCCCGGCGATCAGCGTCCAAGCAAAGAAGATCTTCCGCTGCGTAACTTCACCATAGTAGCGGCAGGCAGAGATGAGTTCGGCAAGAGGCCAGCGCTGGTTGGCCGGGATGAGGGCTGCGCGCTCCTCATCCGTGCTGCCATGCAGGCTCACCGCCAGATTGTAGGGCCTGCCCTCCTCGGCCATGCGCCGGATGGCGGGCACGACACCGACGGTGCTGACCGAGATTTTCGCCGGGCCGATGTTGGCGCCACGCGTGTCGCTGATGATCTCCAGGGCGCGCATCACCGCGTCGTAATTGTGCAGCGGCTCGCCCATGCCCATCAGGACGAGGTTTCTCAGCCTGAGGCCGCGCGCCGCCAGGATCCGCCGCGCATGATGCACCTGGGCCACGATTTCACCCGGCCGGAGATGTCGCACAAAGCCCATCTGGCCGGTGGCGCAGAAGACACAGCCCATGGCGCAGCCCGCCTGCGTGCTGAGGCAGGCCGTGTGCCGTCCTTCATAACCCATGATCACGGTTTCAATCTCCTGTCGGTCCGCCAGCCGGAGGAGGAACTTCTGTGTCAGGCCATCGCCGCTGGGAGTCTCCGCCGCCACCGGCAGGACATCCATGAAAACCTCCGTGCCCAGCCTCGCCTGCAACCAGCGCCGCAACGGCGGAGAAAGGTCCTTCCGAGCGAGTGCATCGGTTTCCGCACGGAAGTGCAGGGAGTTCCACAAGGCCTTGGAATGCACCGCCGCCAAACCGTCCGCCGTCAGGCGTGAACGCAGTTCATCAAAGGTCAGATCGAGCAGATGCGGGCTCACGGAGGCTCAACGGCGGCGGATCAGTGGACGCATCATTGACGCGCCACCAGCTTCAGACGGAACTTCTCGACCGCAGCCTTGATCAGCGGGTCGTTTTGAAAATCCTCCGCAGCTGCTGCAGGAGCGGCTTCTGTGGCTGCGACGGCCGATGCCGAAGGTGCGGCTGCGGGCTCGTCGGCCCTGACAGGCTCCGCCTTGGGCTCGGGCTTCGGCGACGGGGCGTCGAGAAGGTCAAAGCTCATCTCACTGGCCATCGGAGGCGCCAGCGAAGCGTCGAGCACGAATTCAAACTTCACCGTCGTCCCGAGGATCTCCTC
The DNA here is from genome assembly GCA_044345155.1 of Prosthecobacter sp. Lineage (GTDB taxonomy): Bacteria > Verrucomicrobiota > Verrucomicrobiia > Verrucomicrobiales > Verrucomicrobiaceae > Prosthecobacter. Next base: position 17,948 of record JBIJBP010000100.1, read on the forward strand.
TGCGACCGACTCCAGGTATTTCTTTTGGTTATCCCGGTTCAAGCTGTCCCTGGCATGAGCCTCAGTGGTGGGAAAGCCAACCTTCATGACGCTCCTGGCAAACGAAAGCACGGTGCCGATTTTCAGCCAGCTGACGATCAGGGCGCGCCGTTCCTGGATCACGGCGGTGAAGTCCGCCCAGAACTGCTCAAGATTCACCTCGGAGAGAGGTGCCGCAGGCTCGGCGGCACGGCCGGAGGGCGCCGCCTCAGGGGCAGGAACAGGCACGGGAATCGGGGCCGGAGCTGGCTCGGGTTTATGCTCCACGATACGGGCTGCCGCAACCAAAGGCTCAGGGGCAGGTCGTGCTTCGGGCGCGGGCGCGGCCACAACAGCCTCCGCACTCCTTGGCAAACGTTCCACTGCCGGAGCCGCGGCACGCGCCGTGGTCACCTGCGGAGGGCGTGGCATCACCTTCGGAACCGGGCCTCCTGGGCCGCTGTCCAGGGCTTCGATCACATCACTCAGGCTGACTTCATTCAGGTGCTGCACGGCCTGGATGACACCCAGCTCCAGGTGCAGTCGTTTGTTCGTCGCCCAGCGCATTCGGGCGTCCACCTCGGCCAGTCCGTCCACAATCCGCAGAAGCTGCTCCGTCGTCGCCATCTGACTCTGGGCCGCCACGCGCTCGGCGATCTCCGGCTCCAGATCCTCGGCGCCGGTCTCAGGATCGGCCTGGCTGACGAGCAGCGTACGAAAATGCTGGATCAGGTCGGCCAGCAGCTTGCCAAGGTCCTTGCCGGACTCGCTGGTGTCATGCACGGCCTGCAACGCCGCCACGGTGTCACTTTCCAGAATCTGCTGCGCCAGCTGCACCACCGTCTGCATGGCGGTGAAGCCAAAGATGTCGAGCACGTCCTGCTCGCAGATCTTGCTGCCGCAGAAGGCGACAAGCTGGTCGAGCATCGACTGCGCGTCGCGCATGCCGCCGTCCGCCCCCTTGCCAATGGCAAAGGCGGCCTTTTCGTCCAGGTCCACCCCCTCCAGCTTGGCAATGTGCAGGAGGTGGCGGGCGATCACGTTCAAGGGGATACGGCGCAGGTCAAACCGCTGGCAGCGGCTGATGATC
>JBIJBP010000218.1:0-5855 GCA_044345155.1 Prosthecobacter sp.
TCGACCTTTATTCGAGGCTGCAGCGCCACTACCCCAAGCCCAAGCCCTACGCCACCGAGGCGGCGATGGACGGAAAGTGGAAGCTTCTTTGCCGCGATGCCCAGCCCCTGGAGCTTTTCGACTTGGAAGCCGACCTCGCCGAGACCACCAACCTCATCGAAAGGCATCCGGAAGTGGCGGAGCGGCTCGCCCGTGACGTGCGCGCGTTCCTCGACGCCCCCCGCGACGCCAGCGGCATCGCCAAGAAACGACCGGCCGGGAACTGAGCTAAGCAACAAGCACACTAACGTATTCCTAAAACTTCTGATGAAATCAATCCTTACAGCCCTCTTATTCGCGCCGCTGACCATGATCCACGGCGCTGATGCTGTAAAGTCGGCTACACCGGCGATCGATTACTCCAAGGACATTCAGCCCGTCCTGGCGGAGCACTGCTTCCACTGCCACGGCCAGGATGAGCACTCCCGCAAAGGCAAGCTGCGGCTCGATGTGCGCGATGCCGCCCTCCAAGGCGGCAAAAGCGACGGCCCCGCCATCCTCCCCGGCCAGCCCGACCAAAGCCCCCTCATCGCCCGCATCCTCTCCCACGATGAAGACGAGGTGATGCCCCCTCCCGACGAAAAAAAGCCCCTCAAGTCCTCTGACGTCGCCAAGCTCAAGCAGTGGATTGCCGAAGGCGCGGAGTATGCAGGGCATTGGGCTTTTGAAAAACCGCGCAAGCCCGTGACCACCGCAACCAGCGGCTCCCCCATCGACACCTTCATCCAAGCTCGCTTGCGCACGGAAGGCCTGCAGCCTTCCCCACCCGCCGCGCCCGAGACCCTCGCGCGACGCCTCTACCTCGACCTCATCGGTCTGCCGCCCTCACCTGCCCAAGTGGACAGCTTTCTCGCCGACGTCCAAGCCAAAGGCCGCCAAGCCGCCATCGAGTCCCTGGCCGATGCCCTCATGAAGGACCGCCGCTTCGGCGAAAAATGGGCCCGCCACTGGCTCGACGTCGCCCGCTACGCCGACAGCAACGGCTTCGAAAAAGACCTGCCCCGCGAGCAGTGGGCCTGGCGCGACTGGGTCATCGACGCCCTCAACCGCGACCTCCCTTACGACCAGTTCATCGTCGAGCAAATCGCTGGCGACCTGCTCCCCAACGCCACCCGCCAGCAGGTCATCGCCACCGGCTTTCTCCGCAACGGCATGATCAACGAGGAAGGCGCCATCATCCCCGAGGAATGGCGCATGGAAGCCATGTTCGACCGCATGGACGCCGTTGGCTCCGGCATCCTCGGCCTCTCCCTCAAGTGCGCCCAGTGCCACACCCACAAATTTGATCCCATCACCCACCACGAGTACTTCGGCCTCTTCGCCTTCCTCAACAACACCTACGAGTCCAAGTCCTGGATCTACAGCAAGGAACGCGACGCCGCCCTCGCCAAGCTCAAGACCGAGATCTCTCGTATTGAGGATCGCTTGAAGAAAGACCAGCCGGACTGGGAGAAGCAGCTTGCCGCCTGGGAGGCCGACGAGCTGCGGAAATGGCAGGCCACGCCTTGGACCATCGTCCAACCGCTCGAAACCCACTCCTCCTCCGAGCTGAACCACCCCGACGTCCTGCCCGATCACAGCGTGCTCACCCTCGGCCACCCCACCTCGCGCGGCGACCTCCATTTCTACGCCGAACCCAAGGTCGAAAACGTCACCGGCGTCCGTATCGAAGTCCTGACCCACGGCGACCTTCCCATGAACGGCCCTGGCCGCAGTTACAAAGGCTCCTGGGCGCTCACCGAACTCATCATCGAAGCCAAAAAGCCCGGCAGCGACCAGTGGGAACGTCTGAAGCTCAAGAACGTCACCGCCGACTTCGAGGAACCCATCGCGGGCCTGGAGCCAGAGTGGCATCACAAGTCCCATCAGCCGGAAAACCGCCTGCGCGGCCCCGCCAGCTTCCTGGCCGATGGCGACCTGCTCACCGCCTGGCGCGCCGATCGCGGCCCCGGCCGCCGCAACCAGGAATCCGTGGCCGTGGCCCAGTTTGAGCAGCCGCTCACCCTGCCCGCTGGCACCCGCCTCAAAGTCGCCGTCCAGCTCGATCACGGCGGCGACAGCAGCGACTACCGCGTCTCCCAGATCGGACGCTTCCGGATCGCCCTCACCCAGGCGGCGGATCCCAAAGTGAGCCGCACGCCCTACGCCGCCCTGCTCGCCATGCAGGTGCCGCCCGCGCAACGCACCGCCGAGCACAAGCAAGCGCTCTTTGACGCCTGGCGCATGGCCACCCCCACGCTGAAGGCCTACACCGACCCAATCAACAAGCAGTGGGCCGCGCACCCCGAACCGCTCACCACCGTCATGCACCTCACCGAACGCCGCCCGCAGGACGCGCGCACCACCCGCCTGCTTGACCGCGGCGTCTGGAATCAGGGCAAAGAGGAAGTCCAACCGCATGTCCTCGCCGCCCTGCATCCCTTGCCCCAAAACGGCCCGCCCAACCGCCTCGCCTTCGCCCGCTGGCTCGCCTCCCAGGAATCGCCCCTCGCCGCCCGCGTGGCCGTGAACCGCCTCTGGCAGGCGCTCTTCGGCACCGGCATCGTCGAGACCGCCGAAGACTTCGGCACCCGCTCCCCGGAACCCTCCCACCCTGAGCTGCTCGACTGGCTCGCCGTCGATTTCATGGAGCACGGCTGGAGCCAAAAGCGCCTCCTACGCACCCTCGTCACCTCGCAGACCTACCAGCAGAGCTCGCAAGCCACGCCTGCCCTCCTGGAGCGCGACCCCAAAAACCGCCTGCTCGCCCGCGGCCCGCGTTTCCGCGCCGAAGCCGAAGTCATTCGCGACATCGCCCTCTCTGTCTCCGGCCTGCTCTCCGACAAGTTCGGCGGCGCCAGCGTCTTCCCGCCCATCCCCGCGAGCGTGCTCGAGTACAACTACTTCAAGCCCGACTACTGGAAACCCGCCGAGGACGCCACCCGTTACAGCCGCGCGCTTTACGTCTTCCGCAAACGCTCCATGCCGGATCCCGCCCTCATCGCCTTCGACGCCCCCACCGGCGACACCGCCTGCACCCGCCGCCCGCGCTCCAACTCACCCCTCGCCGCCCTCACCGCGCTGAACGAGCCCGTCTTCGTCGAGGCCTCGCAAGCCCTCGCGCTGCGCGTGTTGCGCGAAGGCGGCCCCGACGATGCCAGCCGCATCGCCTACGCCTTCCGTCTCTGCACCAGCCGCTCACCTTCCCCCAAAGAAAGCGCCGAGTTGCAAAAGCTCCTCAACTCCCGCCGCGAGCATCTCAAGAAAGGCATGCTTAAAGCCGCCGACATCGCCTTCTCCTCCCTCACCAAAGCCACCGACATCCCCGGCGACGCCACACCCAACGACATCGCCGCCTGGGCCATCGTCTCGCGTGTGCTGCTGAACCTCGATGAAACGATCACCAAGAACTAACACCATGAAAGTCGCCACCCAACTCCAGCACGAACACGCCCGGCATCTCACGCGCCGTTGGTTCCTTCGCGATTGCACCCTCGGCCTCGGAGCCATCGCTCTGAACGGCTTGATACAAAAGGATGCAAGCGCCGCCTCGAATCCGCTAGCTCCGCGTCAGCCGCATTATCCCGCGAAGGCCAAGCGCGTGATCTACATGTTCCAGGCGGGAGCGCCGAGTCATCTCGAGTTGTTCGACTACAAGCCCGAGCTGGTGAAGCGCTCGGGACAACTGCCTCCGGCTGAGCTACTGAAGAACTACCGCGCTGCCTTCATCAAGCCGAACTCCGCCTTGCTCGGACCGAAGTTCAAGTTCGCGAAGCGTGGCAAGTGCGGCATGGAACTCAGCGATGTGATCCCGCACATCGGCAGCGTCGCGGATGACATTTGTCTGATTCGCACGATGCAAACGGACGCGGTGAATCACGCGCCTGCGCAGATCCTCATGAACACGGGCAACCAGAATTTCGGTCGTCCCAGCTTCGGCGCTTGGACGCTCTACGGCCTCGGCAGTGAAGGCGAAGACCTGCCCGGCTACGTCGTGCTCACCAGCGCGAAAGGCACCAGCGGCGGCGCGAGCAACTACGGCTCCGGCTTCCTGCCGAACATGTATGGCGGCGTCCCCTTCCGTAGCACCGGCGATCCATTGCTCTACCTCTCGAATCCGAAAGGCTACGACGATGAAACGCAGCGTGCGTCGCTCGATACCTTGCACGCGCTGAATGACTCCGCCTTCGCCTCTCAGGGCGATCCCGACATCACCGCACGCATTCAGAGTTACGAGATGGCGTATCGCCTGCAAAGCAGCGCCCCGGAACTGATCGATCTCTCCAGCGAGCCCAAGCACATCCTGGACATGTATGGCATCAAAGACATCAACCAGCCCGGCTACGCGCGAAACTGCCTGCTGGCGCGCCGCCTCATCGAGCGCGGCGTGCGCTTCGTCCAGCTCTTCCACGAGGCCTGGGACCAGCATGGCAACCTGACCAATGGCGTCAAAGCCAACGCCAAGGACACCGACCAGGCTAGCGCCGCCCTTGTCAAAGACCTCAAGCAACGCGGCCTGCTCGACGACACCCTCCTTGTCTGGGGCGGTGAGTTCGGACGCACGCCGATGGTGCAGGGTGGCAATGACGGACGCGATCACCACAATCGTTGCTTCTCCTTCTGGCTCGCGGGCGGCGGCGTGAAGCGCGGCCATGTCCATGGCGAGACCGACGAGCTCGGCTTCAATCCCGCCACCACCCCCGTCCACGTCAACGACCTCAATGCCACGCTGCTGCACCTGCTCGGCTTTGATCACAAAAAGCTCACCTACCGCGTCCAGGGCCTCGACATGCGCCTCACCGGCATCGCCGGGAACGTGGTGAAGGACATCCTCGCGTGATCTCATCCAACTGAAGGGCAGCAGCGATGCTCCCGGTGCTTTCCGCTTCGACCCGAAACGCTAGGCCTATGAAACCCACCATCACCCTCCTCACCGCCCTGCTGCTAGCATCGCACACCTCGTTGACCGCCGCTGACACCTCGCCACAGCGGCCCAACGTCGTGGTCCTCTACGCTGACGACCTCGGTTATGGCGACTTGCAGTGCTACAACCCCGAGCGCGGAAAGATCCCCACGCCGCACATCGACAAGCTCGCCGCGCAGGGCATGCGTTTCACCGACGGCCATTCCTCCTCCGGCGTGTGCACGCCCTCTCGCTACACGCTGCTCACGGGTCGCTATCACTGGCGCACGCGCCTGCAATCTGGCATCGTCGAGGCCTTCGGCGCGCCGCTCATTGCCCCCGACCGCCTGACGATCGCCGACTTGGCCAAGCAGCATGGCTACCGCACCGGTTGCTTTGGCAAATGGCACCTGGGTTGGAACTGGGGCATTCCCGAGGACGAGCTGGCCTACTACCGACCCGGCAAGGGCATCGACACCCCTGTGGTTACCCCCGCTCACCGGCAATCCTGGCAGCGTGTGTTTTCCCAACAGATCCCAGGTGGCCCGCTCGACTGTGGCTTCGATGAGTACTTCGGCGTGGACATCCCCAACTGGCCACCGTTCTGCTTCATCGAGGGCGATCGCACCGTGGGCATTCCCACGGAGTTTTTGCCCCCGGAAAAACGGGTCAAAAACCAGGCTTCAGTTGGCGGTCCCGCTCTGTACGGCTGGACCCTCGAGCCCAACCTGCCGCGCCTGGTGGATCGCTCCATCGAGTTCATCCAGCGCCAGGCTCAACAGCAAAAACCCTTTCTCGCCTACATCGCGCTCACCACACCCCACACGCCTCTGGCCGTCAACGAACCCTGGCGGGGAAAGAGCGGTCTGAACAATGCCTTTGCCGATCTGGTCATGGAAACCGACCACGAAGTCGGGCGCGTGCTCGACGCCCT
>JBIJBP010000101.1:0-18966 GCA_044345155.1 Prosthecobacter sp.
CATCAGCTCGCCAACCGTCTGAGCTACTTCCTCTGGATGAGCATGCCGGATGATGAACTGCGGGCCCTGGCCGACTCCGGCAGGCTTCATGAAGAAGCCATCCTGCGTTCCCAGGTCCGCAGGCTGCGCGCCGCCCCCAGGTCCCGCTCCTTCACCAGCAACTTCCTCGGACAGTGGCTGGGCTTCGCCGGCCTTGGCACCGAGCATGTGCCGGACGCGAGGAAATATCGTGCATTCACCCCTGCCCTGGCCGAGGCCATGAAGCTCGAACCGGTGCTCGTCTTTGAAAAGATGCTGCGTGAAGGCGGCAGCCTCCTCCGGCTGCTCGACAGCCGTGAAACCTTCGCCAACGCCGAACTGGCCGACCATTACGGCATCGCCGGAGTCCGGGGTGAATTCATGCAGCCCGTCAGCTTTACAGATGAAAAACGCGCCGGCCTTCTCGGCATGGCCGCCATCCTCACCGCCTCGTCCACGCCCAACCGCACCAGCCCTGTCATCCGTGGCAAGTGGGTCCTGGAAAACCTGCTTGGTCGCAGGCTGGCCGAGCCCCCGGCCGATGCAGGCCAGCTGGATGACAAGGCGGGTGACCGCGGCAGGACCCTGCGCGAGGAACTCGCGGCTCACCGCCGCAACGAGACCTGCGCGTCCTGCCATGACAAGATCGATCCGCTCGGCTTCGCCCTGGAGAACTTTGATGCCATCGGCCGTTATCGCGGCGAGGAGGCGGGCCGTCCTGTTGACGCCTCCGGAACGCTTCCCGGAGGCCTGAAGATCCAGGGCCCCGCCCAGCTCAGACAGGCCCTTCAGCAGCATCATGCCGACGAGTTCATCCGCAATGTCGTCCGCCGCCTCACGGCCTTTGCCCTCGGCCGCGCTTTGAAACCGCAGGATGAAGGCCTGGTCCGCCAGCTTCTGAAAACATTGCAGGACAACGGCCTTCGTGCGGACGTCCTCGTCGAGACCATCGTCCTCAGCGAGGCCTTCCGCACTCAGGGCTGAGGCCTGCCCTGCCGAACCAACTCTTCACCAATAATGGCCAGGGCGGCGATGGAGGCCGTCTCGGCACGCAGGATCAGCGAACCCAGGGTGACGGGCTGGAAGCCCCGCTGGCGCGCCGCTTCCTCCTCCTCCGCCGTGAAGTCACCCTCGGGGCCGACAAGCAAGAAGACCGGCCCATTTGCGCCGAAATCCACTTCATGAAGCCTTAGTGAATGTTCGCTCAAGGCGGGCATCAACCGGATCGATGGGGCGGGCAGGTCGTCCAGCGCCTCGGTCAGGCCGCTAGCCGTCTCCAACCCCGGGACCCAGGGCGTGTGGCACTGCTTCGCCGATTCAACCATGTGCCGCCGCCACTTGTACAGCTTTTTGTTCAGCAAGGCCCCGTCGAGATGCACGACGGAGCGCGTCGTAAAAACAGGTCGGACGCTGGCGGCCCCGAGCTCCGTGGCCTTTTCCAGAAGCCACTCAAAGGCCTCCGCCTTGATCATGGCGGCCAGCAGATGCACCTCACGGCTGCGCGGGACATGCTCCTTCACCTCGTCAATCCGCGCCGACACCGAATTCTTGGACACCCGGCTGATCGTCGCAGCCGCCACACGTCCGTTGCCATCGAAAATCTCGATCTTCTCTCCGGGAGCTTTTCTCAAAACCCGCGAGCAATGCAGGGCCTCGTCGCCCTCAAGCACCAGGCTTTCCGGCTGCCATGCCTCGGCGGGAAGATGGAAGCGAGGGAGCGACATGGCGGTTTCGCATTCGGGTTCAGGCCTTCACTTCATTCAGGCGCCTCGCAGCTTGGAAACGTCGTAAAGGCTCATCATGGCAGCCCTGACCTCGTCGCTGCGGCCTTGTTTCAAAGCGTCAAAGGTGGTGTGATTGCCCGGCTTGAACGTGAAATGACCGCTGCGTGTGCGGCGCAGGGCGGTCAGATGGGCGCCACATCCCAGCTTCTGGCCGATGTCATGCGCATAGGTCCTCACATAAAAACCCTTGGAACAGACGATCCGGAAGTCGATCTCGGGCAGCTCCACACGGGTGATTTCATGGCCATAAACACGCACAAAACGCGGCTCACGCGCCACCTCCTGGCCTTTGCGTGCGAGCTTGTGCAGCGGCACGCCGTTCACCTTGATGGCGCTGACCATCGGCGGCATCTGGTAAAAGTCGCCCTGAAAGGCTTCAAAGGCGGCCTTGATCTCCTCGTCGGAAAAGGCAGGCACCGGCTTTTCCTCGGTGACCGTGCCCTCCCGGTCCTGGGTGTTGGTCACCTGCCCCAGCTTCAGGGTGCCGGTGTATTCCTTGTCCTCGCTCATCAGCAGGTCAGAAAGCTTGGTCGCCGTGCCGACCACCAGGATCAGCATGCCCGTGGCCATGGGATCCAGCGTGCCGCAGTGGCCGATCTTCCTGGTGTTCAGGCAGCGCCGGGCCACGGCCACGACATCATGCGAGGTCATGTCCGGCCCCTTGTCCACAAGGAGGACGCCGTTAAGCGAGTCGTCTGACTTCATGTTCGAGAGCATTCAAAAAGGTTTCTGCGGCAGCCTCCACGGGGCCCTTCATCCTGGCGCCCGCCGCCATGCGGTGGCCGCCTCCGCCAAACTGGGAGCAGACCGCCGACACGTCGAGCCGCTCATCCTTGGAACGCGAGGAGACACGGATCTTGCCATCCGCCAGCTCCTCAAAGATCACGGCGCTGACCACGCTGTCGATCATGCGCAGGGTGTCGATGATGCCCTCGGTGTCCCCGGGCTCCATGTTCACCTCGTCCATCAGGCTGCGTGTCAGGTTCCAGCTCACGATGCGTCCGTCGGCACGGAACTGCATTTCGTTGAGCATCGACCGCAGCAGCGTCAGGCGGCGCGCCGGATAGGTGTGGTACAGCAGGCGGGCCAGCCGGGCCGTGTCCAGCCCTGCACGCATCATTTCTGCGGCGATTTCATGACTGCGCGCCGTCGTGCAGGAAAACTGGAAGGATCCAGTGTCCGTGCTGATGGCGGTGAAAAGATGCTGCAGCACGGCATCCGTCATCGGGAAGCCCCCGGTCTTCAGCAGTTCGTAGATGATCTGGCCCACGGCAGGCTGGGCGCTGTCCACATGGTTGAGGTGGCCATAACCAGGATTGGTTCCGTGATGGTCGATGTTCAGAAGCAGCGGAGCCGCGGCTAGCGCCGCCTTGGTGGCCTCGCCCACGCGGTCATGGTTCGCAGTGTCCAGGGCGATGGCGCAGTCGATGTCAAGAGCCGGATAAGGCGGGCTTAGGACAGTGGCCGTTTCCGGCAGGAAGGCCAGGTTCGAAGGCACGCCGTCCTCCAGCAGTGCGTAGACAGTCTTGCCGGCGGCACTCAGGCTCAGGGCCAGGCCAAGGACTGAGCCCACGGCGTCACCATCAGGCCGGACATGGGCGGCGATCGCGATGCGCTGCACAGGGCGCAGGGCGTCGGCGATTTCAGAAAGGGTGTTGGCCAGGGTGGACATGGGGGGCGCAGGAGAAAGCACTTCATGACCGCATCGCAAGGGGAAGATGCCGAGAGAGGCGGCTTCCTTTCCCGCAGCCGTCTTGACGCCGGTCACGCCTCCGGTCATGCTTTTCAACCGCCATGTGTCTCCTCAGCCGCTCCTTCCAGCTCATCGCCGCGTCCTGCCTGCTGATGTTTTCAGGCTCCCAGGCCGCCGATGCCGGAATGGAATGCCTGAACCTGTATCCAGTGCTTTACACGCTTCAAACCGGGGATTCCGCCAACGAAACACGAATTCAGCGCACCGCACGCACCGAACAGCTCCTCTCCAGCCGATTGAAGCTGGTGCCGGAGCAAATCGTCAAGCTCCTCATCCCCCTGGCCGAAAGCATCTCCCGCAGCACCCAGGCGGCCAGGATCGATCAGGCGCGGGCCAGCTTTGTGCTTGGCGTCTTCGAAACCAGCCAGATTCAGGCCCTTGAGGCCGGAGATGAGGCGCATCGCGCCACGCCCCGGCGCCCCGAGATGATCATCGCCGCCCTTCAGCTCGCCGCGCTTGCAGCGATTGAACAATCCAGGCACGAGGAGGCGGTCAAGTTTGTCACCGTCGCCCTCGGTGAAACCAGCGCCGACAAGGATCTTGCCACCTGGACCCAGCTGCAAAAAATCACCGCCAGGGCCTATCGAGGACTGGACATGAAGAAGGACGAGGAGCGCATCCAGCGGCACATCCTCACGGAGCATCAGCGCATCCTCGGGGAAAACCATATCGAGACCATCCGCCAGCACAGCGAGTTGGCCGGGCTGCTTTATCAGCAGGGCAACGACCTGGAGTCGGAGCGTGAAACCCGAGCCGTCCTGAAGGCCACCCTGAGGCTGCATGGCCCGGATTCCGACCAGGCGACCATTGTTCGCAAGAACCTCGCGCGCGTCCTCGAAGCCCAGGGACGTCACAGCGAAGCCACCCCCTTTCGAAAGCAGGTGCTGGAGGCCGCGCTCAAGACTTCAGGAAAAGAGTCTGCACCCGCCCTGGCAGCCCGTGAAGCGCTTGTCAAAAACCTGGCCGCGCAGAAAAGCCACGCCGAATGCGAGGCAGAGGCAAGGATCCTGATGGAATCCGCCCAGTCTGCCGCCGGCCCCGACACGGCACTGACCATGAACGCCCGCATTTATCTGGCCGTGTCTGTCTTTGAGCAGGGCAGGTACGAGGAGGCGCTGCAGATGCTTGATCAGCTTCAGAAGGATTCCAGCCGGCTGTTCGGCGCAGATCACGCCCAGACGCTTCTTGTCATCCACACCCGCGGAACCTGCCTGAACACCCTCAAAAGGCACGACGAGGCGGCCGTCACCCTGACAAAGACGCTGGAAGCACGAAAACGCGTGCTGCCTGCGGATGACCTGGCAACCCTCGAAACCCGCCTGCAGCTTGGACAGGCCCTGCTGAACCTGGGCAGGCTGAAGGAGGCCCTGGCCGAGATCCGCATCACCGCCAACGCTTATCAACGGCTGCTGCCGGCCGGCGATCCGCGCATGCGCTCCATTGCCGATCTGTCCAACCAGTTCTCCAGCCTCGAGGAAGGCAGGCAGATCCTGATTGATGAACACCGAGCCAACTACCGGACCGCCGCCAGCACCTACGGCACCGAAGACCTTCAAACGCTCAACGTCCAGGCGGGCCTCGCCGCCTATCTCGCCGGCATGGGCCGGTCGGACGAAGCCCTCGTCGAATATGAAAAGGTGCTCTCCATCTGCCGCCGCAAGCTCGGCCCGGACAATCCGGGAACCCTGGACCTCCTTCAGCGGACCGCCTTGATCCACCTCAACGAAGGCCGGTTTGAAACATGCGAAAAAATGCTGCGTGAAGTACTCGCCTACCGGCAGAAAAATCACAAGCCAGGTGACCTGGGCGTCGATGAAACCCGCTACCACCTTGGCGTCTGCCTGGGACAGATGGGTCAGCTCAGGCAGGCGGACGAAATGGTCCGGCAGAGCCTTGAGGCCGTCAAGGCAGAGCCACAGGCCAATCCTGCCTTCGTCGCTCAGATGGAACAGATGCAGGCTCGAATCCAGCAGGCCATGGCCCCCAGGCCCCCGGCCACAGATGCCGTCCAGAGCGCAGGGATGGGCGCCCCGGGCACCCTGCAGAGTCCCCTTCAGCTCAAGCCTGCGGGCTCCCCGACCCAACTGCCTGCAGCCGTGCAGCAAAGCAGGCTCCCTGACATTGACCCAGCCTCGCTTGTTCCGAGCGGCACGATTCAAAAGCCCCTGGAATACAAGCCCTGAACTTGGTCTTGCATCCAGCCTGGCGCACGGTTCCGGAACCGCATGAACAACTCAACCTTCGATTTCCTTGTCATCGGCGGCGGCAGCGCCGGTTATGCCGCAGCCCGCACCGCTCACTCCGAGGGCTTGCGAGTGGCCGTGGTAGACGGAGCCGCCGAGCTTGGCGGCCTCTGCATTCTGCGCGGCTGCATGCCCAGCAAGACCCTGATCGAATCCGCCGACCGCAACCTGGTCATCCGGCGCGCCTCCGAATTCGGGCTGCACGCCACGGCCCATGGGGTGGACCTCGCCGCCATCCGCGCCAGGAAGCGCACCCTCATCGCCGACTTCGCCGGCTACCGGCAGGGGCAGCTTCAGGACGGCAGGTTCACCCTGCATCGCGGTCGCGCACGCTTTCTGGACGCCCACACTTTGGAAGTCAGCCCCATCGACGGCAGCGTGCCTTTCCAACTCAGCGCCCGGGCCTTCTGCATCGCCACAGGTTCGCAAGCCCATGTTCCGCCAATACCAGGCTTGATGGAAACAGGCTACTGGACCAGCGATGACATCCTCGATGCCGCCGAACTTCCGGAAAGCTTCGCCATCCTCGGCGGTGGAGCCATCGCCTTGGAAATGGCGCATTATCTGGAGGGCGTGGGCAAAAAGGTCACGCTCATCCAGCGAAACAGCCAGTTTCTCACCGGCCTCGACCCGGAATGCAGCCGCGTCATCCAGGAGGCGTACCAAAAGCGTGGCATCGTTTGCCATCTTGGCTCCCAGATTCACCGCATCTGCGAGACCGAAAGCGGCAGGCAGGTGGAGTTTCATTCCGGCGGACAGGAGCACCGGCTGGTGGTGGCTGAAATCCTCACCGCCCTTGGCAGACAGCCAGCCGTCGGTGGGCTCGGCCTGGATGCGGCAGGGGTCACCCTCAGCGGCAGGAAGATCTGTGTTCAGCCCAGCCAGCAGACCAGCCAGCCGCACATTTTTGCCGCAGGCGACGTCTGTAGCCCCCTGGATGTCGTGCATGTGGCCATCCAGCAGGGCGAGATCTGCGCCCGCAATGCGGCACGCCTGCTTCGCGGTGAAGCTGCGTCCGAAGAGATCGGCTACAGGCTTCTTCTCTTCGGCGTTTTCTCCCATCCCCAGGTCGCAGCCGTCGGCTCCAGCGAGGCGGAGTTGTCCAGGTGCAACGTGCCATACGTCAGCGGCTCCTACCCGTTCAACGACCATGGCAAGAGCATGTGCATGGGGGAAACGGACGGCTTTGTCAAGATCCTCGCCCACCGCCACAGCGGGGAGATCCTGGGCGCCACCTGCGTCGGCCCCCACGCCACCGAGCTCATCCACGAGATCGTCGTCGCCATGCATCATCACTCCACGGTGCAGGACTTCATGCTCATCCCGCATTACCACCCCACCCTTGCGGAAATCTGGACCTACCCAGCCGAGGAATGCGCCGATCAGCTGCAGCCCGGCTGACATTTTAAGGTTTGATCACACATCTGGTTTGTCGAAAACAGGGCCAAGACAGGCGGCAGCCTCCGCGTTTAGCACGGATCATGCGCCGCCATCACCTCTTCATTGCCGCCCTGCTGACCTGTTCCATCCCGGCCCAGGAGCCTCCGGCCAGGCAGGCCCCGCCTCCCGCCCCCCCAGGGAAAAAGCCCGAGCCCACCCCCAAGCCCGAAGACAGGAAGCCGGAGCCGCCCAAACCCGTCCCTGCCCCGGCCCCCTCGCCGGCACCGTCCCCCTCGCCCTCGGCACCGGCGCCATCAGCATCGCCCTCCGCCTCCAGCGCCACGGCGGCGCAGAAGAGTCCGCCCCCCGCCAGCCCAACCAAAAACACGGAAAAGAAAAAGACCGTCGCTGAAGTCGTCGGCGGGCATCAGCGCATCCCCGGGCTTTTCAACCTCTTCCTGGACCGGGAAAAGGGTACCGTGCACCTCTACGTCAAAAAGGAGCAGATCGGCCCCGAGTTTATCTACTTCACCCACACGATCGACGGCGTCGTCCAGGCGGGCCACAATCGCGGAGGCTATGGCAGCGAGGTCATCTTCCGCATCAGCCAGGCCTATGACCGGATCGAGTTCATCGCCGAGAACACCGCCTTTCACTTCGATCCCCAGAGCCCCCTGGCCAGGGCCGGCAACGCCAACATCTCCCACGCGATCCTCGCCAGTGAATCCATCGTCGCCAGGGATGACAACGGCGTCCTCATCGCCGCCGGGAACCTCTTCCTCAAGGAGAGCCTCGTCATGATCAGGCACCCCGGTTCCGATGGCGGCAAGGCCGTGCTTGGCAAGCTCAGTGAAACCAAGACCAAGTTCATCAACCTCCGCGGCTACCCCGACAACACGGTCATTTCAGTCGAATATGTTTTCGAAAACGCTTCCCCGACCTGGAACCAGGACAGCAAGTCCAGAGCCGATGAGGTCACGGACGCACGCTACGTCAGCATCAAGGTCCAGCACAGCCTGATCAAGATGCCGGTCAATGACTACAAGCCCCGCCATGACGACCCGCGCATCGGCTACTTCAGCACGCAGGTCACCGACATGACCGACACCTCCGCAACGCCCTACCGCGATGTCATTCACCGCTGGCACCTGGTGAAACAGAAGCCTGGCACCCGGCTGAGCGAACCCGTGACGCCCATCACCTTCTGGATTGAAAACACCACGCCCGTCGAACTGCGCGACCTCATCCGCAGCGCCACCCTGCGCTGGAACGAGGCCTTCGAAACCGCCGGTTTCAAGGACGCGATCGTGGTGAAGGTGCAGCCCGACAACGCCACCTGGGACGCAGGCGACATCAACTACAATGTCCTGCGCTGGACCTCCTCACCCAACCCTCCCTTTGGCGGTTACGGCCCTAGCTTTGTCAACCCACGCACCGGCCAGATCCTCGGCGCAGACATCATGCTCGAGTTCAGCTTCCTCACCAACCGCCTGCGCAGTCAGAAGGTCTTCATGGAACTCGGCCTCGCCTCGCCACGACAGGAGGTGGAAACCCCCTTCCAGGATCCGCGCCGCTTCTGCCTTGAAGCCGGCTTCACCCAGCAGGGCCTGATGTTCGGCCAGACCGCGCTTCAATTAAACGACGCCTCCCTGCCTGACATGAAGGCCCTCACCCGTGAGGCATTGTCCAAGCTCATCCTCCATGAGGTCGGCCACACCCTGGGACTAAACCACAACTTCCGCGCCAGCCACCTTTACGATGCTGACAAGATCCATCAAAAGGACGTCACCTCCAAGACGGGCCTGACCGGCTCGGTCATGGATTACATGCCTGCCAACATCGCCCCGCTCAACAGGCCCCAGGGCGAATTTTACATCACCAAGCCGGGCCCTTATGATCACTGGGCCATCGAGTTTGGCTACAGCGAGGCCCTGGAAGATCCCCAGGCCGAATCCAATCGTCTGCAAAAGATCGCGTCCAGATCCCACGAACCCGCCCTGGCCTTCGGCAACGACGCCGACGACATGCGCAAGGCCGGCAAGGGCATCGACCCCAGGGTGATGATCTATGACATGAGCAGCGACCCCGTGGCCTACGGCAGCCAGCGTTGCGAACTTGTGAACGCCAGGATGGCCGAACTCGTCAGGAAGGCCGCCGTCAAGGGCGAGAGCTGGCAGGGCGTGCTTCAGGCCTACCTGACGCTCTCTCGCGAAAGCGCCGACGCCCTCGTCGCCATGTCACGTTATGTCGGCGGCGTCGAGGTGGAGCGCGCCTTCGTCGGCCAGGCGCCGGGCAAGAAACCCTACACCCCCGTTGCCGCAGCCAGGCAGTTCGCCGCGCTTGAGGCCATCAACCGTCACGCCTTCGCACCGGGCGCCCTGCTGCCTTCGGCGGACCTCATCGCCCATCTTCAGCAGCAGCGCCGTGGCTTCGACTTCTTCAAGGAGGACGAAGCGCCCAAGGTTCACGACCGCATCGGCCAGGTGCAGAAGGCTCTGCTCGATCATCTCCTCCATCTCGAAACCCAGCGCCGCATCCTCGACTCCGGGTTGTATGGCAACCAAGTGCCGCTCGACCAGGTGATGCACAAGATCACCGCCGGCATTTTTGCCGGCGACAAGGAGACCGGCCCGGACAGCCTGCGCCAGAACCTGCAGAGCGACTACCTGGAGCGTCTTCTGCGCATCGTGAACAATCCCGCCTGGCCGCCCGCAGCGCAGGCCGTGGCCTATGCGGAGGTTGAATCCATCCAAAGCCTGCTCGACAACCTGCCCGCCTTCAAAGCAGCCGCCGCACACGCCAGCTTCCTTCGCTACAAGATCCGGCGCGGCCTCGATCAAAGGAACTGACGCTGATCCAGGCTGCCGCAGGATCAAAACCCTCGCGGCAGCCCTTCGGCATGCGCATTCATGCATGACGCCCCATCAAGCAGCAGACCCTGAAAACGTCTGACGGCTTGACGCGCCCCCTCCTCCGCCTACTGCGGACATCCTCCCGATGTCCGATGCCCCCTCCCCACCGCCTTCCGCAGGCATGCTGCTGCGTGTGCGCCACCTGACTCGGTTCACCTACGAAGGCGAGGCTCTGGAAAGCTACAACGACGCACGCCTCCGTCCCGTGTCCGACCCCCTCCAGCGCTGTGCCTCCTACAGGCTGCGCACCAGCCCTGAGGCCGAGATCAAGACGCACTTCGACTTCTACCAGAACCAGGTTGACCACTTCGAGCTGCACACCCCTCACGATCACCTCGAAATCGAGGCCGTCTCCGAAGTCGAGACACGTCCCGACAAACGCGGCCCCGTCCCTGTGGGCCTGGCCCTGGATTCACTCAACGACCCCACGATCAAGGAGCCCTACTTCGACTTCATCGTCGAATCCAAGTTCGTCACGCAGAACGTCTCCATATGGCGCGAGGCTGTGGACATCCTCGGTGCGCCCGTCACCGACCTCTGGGCGGCTGCCCTCAGGCTTGGCGAACACGTCCATGACGGCTTCTCCTACGACCCCGACTGGACCCATGTCCACACGGATGCCGCCGCCGCGCTCAAGGACCGCCGCGGCGTCTGCCAGGACTATGCCCATGTCATGATCGCCTTCTGCCGCAGCCAGGGGATTCCCGCCCGTTATGTCAGCGGCTACTTCTTCAACGGCAAGACCGGCGATGAAAACGAGGCCTCGCACGCCTGGGTCGAAGTCTTCCTGCCGCATTACGGATGGAAGGCCTGGGATCCCACCCACCGTCGCGAGGCCGACCCGCGCTACATCAAGCTCGCCATCGGCCGCGACTACGGCGACATCCGCCCCGTCAGCGGCACCTACCGCGGCAGGAGCACGAGGCACATGGACGTCGTTGTCCAGATCCGTGAGCTTGACACCCTTTCAGCCTAACGAACTTTTTGAATCCCTCTTCGCACCCGAATCCCGGACGCTCAGAAACCCCACCCCCATGCAAATCCGCCTCTTCATCAAGCCTGGCTGCCCCTGGTGTGACGAAGCCATCGAATGGCTCGCCTCTCATGGCATCACTTTCGTGACGCTCGATGTCATCCGCGATGGCGCCGCCCGCGCCGAGATGATCGAGCTCACCCGTCAGACCAAGGCGCCATGCATCGACGTGGACGGGCACGTCCTCGCCGACTTCGGAGCCGATGAACTGGAGGCCTGGTGGGCCAGAATGAAGCTTCCCCTTCCGTGACCTCAGCAGACAGGCTGCCCGGCTTTCACGCGCCCTGGCTGGCAGCGGCGCTTCTTCTTGCGTCCTGCACCACCGGCAGGCTGCAGCCCGTTCCGGAACGCCCTGAGCCCGTCACCAGCCCCGGATTCGCCTCCCAGGTCAGCCAGGTCACCGGCCAGCCATGGACAAAGGGCTGCCGCATCCACACTCTGCCCAACGGCGGCAGCTTTATTCCGGCCATGCTCAAGGCGATCCGGAGCGCGCAAAAGACCATCACCTGGGAAAACTTCGTGGCCGTGGACAGCCAGCCGGTGGCGGACTTCACAGAGGCATTCATCGAACGCGCGCAGCATGGCGTCCGGGTCCACGTCATCCTCGATCACTACGGCTGCAGCACCTATGGCTGGCACCACATCCGCCGCATGAAAAAAGCCGGTGTCCAGGTGAGGTTCTACAGCCCCTGGAGGCTTCATTCGCCCTGGAGATACAACCACCGCACCCACCGCCGCATCCTCGTCGTCGATGGCCGGACCGGCTTTGTCGGCGGCGCCGGCCTGGCCTATGCCTGGGACGGCCATGCCGAGGATCCCAGCCGCTGGCGGGACACCATGTACGAACTGCACGGACCCGTGGTCGCCCAACTTCAGGAGGTTTTTAACGACAACTGGCAGGAAGTCACCGGACAACACCTGGAGGGACCGGATTATTTCCCCGGCCTCCGGCAGGAAGGCCCGCTCACAGCCCAGAGCGTCGCCGGCTCACCCCAGGACGGCCGGGACACCATCGGCAGCACCTTCCTGCTCGCCCTGCGCGCCGCACGCCGCTCCATCGTCATCTCCCATGCCTACTTCATTCCTGACAAACAGGTCGTCCAGGCCCTGCTGGACGCGCGCAGCCGAGGCGTGGATGTCGAGCTCCTGGTTCCCGGCGCACACACGGACATGCCCATCTGCCCCTGCGTGGCCAACCCCTCCCTGCGCAGGCTGCTGGCCGTCGGCGTGCGCATCTTCGAGTTCGAGCCCTGCATGATGCATGGCAAGCTTGTCGTCGTGGACGAACACCTCAGCATCATTGGCTCAGGCAACATCGACCCGCGCTCCTTCTTCATCAACGACGAGAACAACGTGCTCGTCCTCGACGCATCGTTCGCCCGGCGGCAGCTCGACATGCATCAGGCCGACAGGCACCGTTCCCGCCCCGTCGGCGAAGCCGACCTCCGGCTGCCTTTCGTCCGGCGTTGCAAGGGCTTCCTCGGCAGGCTCGTCCAGCATCAGCTCTGACCCGGCCCGGCCGTCTCCACGATGCTCAGTATCCCGCCCCCCTGCATCCGGGTCATCAGCCGGTCGCCCGGCCCGGCCTCCGACGCATCGCGTAGCGGTCGGCCGTCGGCAAACTGGGTGTAGGAAAAGCCGCGGGCAAACACGGACTCCGGCCCCAGGTTCTTCATCACCTCAACCCGGGCCGCCAGCCTGTCCTCCAGCCTAACCAGCCGGTGCTCCAGGGACTGGTTCAGCCTCTGGCTCTGAGACTCCAGACGGTTCGCCGCCTCGTTGATCAGCACCCTTGGATGCTGCACCACCAGCACCTGCTCCCTTTGCCGCAGTTCATCCTCGAACCGCCTCAGGCAGTCCTGAAGCTGCTGCTGAACCCGCGCCTCCATCTCATCCACATCCTGCCCCGCCTGTTCCAGCCTCCTCCTGGGCTCATGTTGAAGCGGCCCCTTCGCCATCAGTTCAAGCACCTGCCCATGATGCCCCAGCACCATCTCAACCCTCGACTGCAGCCGCATCCGCGTGGCGTCCAGATGACGGCGCAGTTCGGCCGCATCCGGTGCCAGAAGCTCCGCCGCCGCACTCGGAGTCGGAGCACGCAGGTCCGCCACAAAATCGGCGATGGTAAAGTCAATCTCATGTCCAACCGCCGATACGACCGGGATTTCCGAGGCGAAAACGGCCCTGGCCAGCGACTCTTCATTGTAGGCCCACAGGTCCTCGATGCTGCCGCCGCCTCGACCGATGACAATCGTGTCCGGCCTTGGCAGTCCATGAGCCTCCGCTTCATTCAGCACACGCAGGGCCTCGATGGTCTCCCGCTCCACACCCGTCCCCTGCACCCGCACCGGATAAACCAGCACATGCAGCCAGGGGGCTCGCCGGGTCAGGATGTTCAGCATGTCCTGGATCGCCGCACCGGTCGGTGACGTCACCAGCGCCACGACCCGCGGCAGCTTGGGAATCGGGCGCTTGTGCTCCTCGTCAAAGAGGCCCTCCTCATAAAGACGGCGCTTCAACGCTTCAAACCTGGCCTGAAGGGAGCCCACGCCCTTGAGCTGAACCTGGCGCACCACGAGCTGGTAGGCCCCCCTCGGTTCATAGACGCTGATCTCGCCAAATACCTGCACCTGCACGCCATCCGCAATCTTGACCCCGCCCCGGCTTGCCGCCCCCCGGAACATGACGCAGGAAAGCTGTGCCCCGGCGTCCTTGAGCGTGAAATACTGGTGACCGCTCGACTGCAGGCGGTGGTTGCTCACCTCCCCCTCCACCCAGACCGATCCGAGCCTGGACTCCAGCACCTCGCGAATTTCCCGCGTGAGCTGGCTTACCGTCAAAACTTGTTCGGCATCGGTCGTCATGATCTGCTGTCCTGTCCGCCTCCCGATAGTCCGGCACGGCTTCTGCACCAGGGGAAATTGCACCCCGCATCGCCTCCTTCGCGCAAGAGCCCCCTCCGCAGGTCCGTATGCCCGGACGTGACCCGCCTCCCCCTCATCGCCCTCGTCATCGCCGCCCCGTCCTGGGCGGACGAGCCGCTCACGTTTGAAAAGCATGTGCGCCCCATCCTGAAGGCACAGTGTTTTCACTGCCACGGCGAGGATGGCGAAACCAAGGGCGGTCTCGACGTCAGGCTGGCCCGCTTCATCCAGAAGGGCGGCGAATCCGGACCAGCCATCCTGCCCGGCAACGCCGCCGGCAGCCACCTCCTCGAACTCGTGAAGAAGGGCGAGATGCCGAAGGGCAAGGCCAGGCTCAAACCGCAGGAGATCGCCACCCTCGAACAATGGATCAGCCAGGGCGCGAAGACAGCACGTCCCGAACCGGAAAAGCTCGGGCCCGAACATGCCTTCACCGACGAGGAGCGCTCCTGGTGGGCCTTCCAGCCCATTCGCAGGCCAGCCCTCCCCAAACCAGCCGCCTCAGGCAACCCCATCGACGCCTTCATCGCCGAAAAGCTCGCGCAAAACGGCCTCTCCTTCTCCCCGGAGGCCGAACCAAGAATGCTTCTGCGCCGCGCCTCCTTTGACCTGACTGGCCTGCCGCCCGCCCCGGAGGAGTCAGAAGCCGCCGACCGCACCTCCTTTGATTCCACTGTGGACCGTCTGCTCGCCTCCCAGCAGTACGGCGAACGCTGGGGCCGCCACTGGCTGGACATCGCGGGTTATGCCGACTCCGACGGCTACACCGACAAGGACCTCGAACGCCCCTGGGCCTGGAAGTATCGGGACTACGTCATCAGTGCGCTCAACAAGGACAAGCCCTTCGACGAATTCGTGCGCGAGCAGCTCGCCGGCGACGAGATGGTCCCCCAGCCCCACCGGAATCTGAGTCCGGACGCGATTGAAAAAATCGCCGCCACCGGCTTCCTGCGCATGGCTCCCGATGGCACCGGAGCCATGAATGACAAGGCCGCGCAGAACGCCAGCATCGCCGACACCCTCAAGATTGTCAGCACCGCCTTCTACGGCATGACGATCGGCTGCGCCCAGTGCCACGACCACCGCTACGACCCCATCACCCAGGCTGACTATTACCGCCTGCGCGCCATCTTTGAACCCGGGTTCAACACCAAGAGCTGGAAGACGCCCGCAGGCAGGCTTGTCTCCCTGCTCACGGATGAGGAAAAAGCGGCTGGCGCCAAGGTCGAGGAGGAGGCGAAGAAGATCGACGCCGCCCGTCTTCTGAAGCAGGAGGAGTTCATCACCGACGTGCTCGGCAAGGAGCTGGAAAAGGCGCCGGAAAAGGACCGCGAGGCCCTGCGAACGGCCTATCGTACCGAGGTCAAAAAACGCACCCCGCAGCAGGTCGCCCTGCTCAAGGCCTGGCCGCGCATCAACCAGCTCAGCGCCGGCTCGCTCTACCTCTACGACACCACCTACAAGACCAAGTACGCCGACACCCTCAAGAAGATGACCGAGGAGGCGGCCGCCGTCCGCGCGAAGAAACCCCGGGAGGAGTTCCTCCATGCCTTTGATGAAGCCCCCATGGATGAAAAGGTCGTCCCCGCCACCTTCCTCTTTCATCGGGGCGAGCCCGACCAGCCGAAGCACACCGTCAAGCCCGGCGACCTCACCGTCCTTGCCGGGCAACGCCCGATTGAGATCCCGGAAAAGAACAAGGCACTGCCCACCACCGGCCGCCGCCTGGCCTTCGCCCAAGCTCTTACAGACGGCAAACACCCGCTGCTCGCCCGCGTCATCGTCAACCAGGTCTGGCTACGCCACTTCGGCAAGGGCCTGGTCAACTCCCCCAATGACTTCGGCCAGCTGGGTGAAAAGCCCAGTCATCCGGAGCTGCTCGACTGGCTCGCCTCCGACTTCATGGAGCATGGCTGGAGCCTGAAACGCCTGCACAAGCTGATCATGACCAGCCGGACCTACCGCCAGTCATCCAGGCGTGACGCCAAGCGTGACCGCATTGACCCGGACAACCGCCTGCTCAGCCGCATGAACGTCCGCCGCCTCGAGGCCGAGACCCTGCGTGACGCCTTCCTGGCCGTCTCAGGAAAGCTCAACCCCAAAGTCGGAGGCAAACCCGTGCCCGTCACCTTCAACGAGGAGGGCCAGGTCATCATCGGCATCGACACCCGGGACACCGCCGGACGTCAGACCGGCAAGTTCGTCACGCTCGAAGGAGAGGACTACCGCCGCAGCATCTACATCCAGGCGCGCCGCAGCACGCCGCTGGAAATGTTCGCCGCCTTCGACGCCCCGGCCATGACGGAGGCCAACTGCGCCATGCGCCCGAACACCACCGTCAGCCCGCAGAGCCTTCTGCTGATGAACAACCTCTACATGCGCGAACACGCCCAGGACCTGGCCATGCGCGTCCAGCGTGAGTCGGGTGAAGATTTGAACAAACAAGTGGTTCGCGTCTGGGAGCTCGCACTCAGCCGCCGTCCCAGCATGGCCGACGAGCAGGAGGCCCTGGAGTTCGTCAAGGCGCAGACCGCCCATTACAAAGCGGTTCCTGCGAAGCTTGAAAAAGTCAGCGGTCCTCCGGAGAAGGCCGACGCCGCCCCGGAACTCCTCGGCCTCGCCGCCCTCTGCCATGCGTTGCTGAGCTCAAACGAGTTTCTTTACGTGGACTGAACTGCCCTGGCTCAGTCCTCCTCCGCCTGCACCGAAAGCCTCAATGTTTTTGAGCCGGGGTGCAAAGTCATCCAGGCGTTGTTTTTTCCCGACCTGATCCATTGTTCACCCGAATGAAACGAAGGACTGCCCTCAAGCAACACCCCGGGATGCCGGGCGTCATAATGAATCCGTGACGCCAGCGCATAGGACGCCCCCTGAGGGGTGATGATGCTGATCCGCGCCGCGCCTGCCGAACGAGCCAGCAAGATGCGCCCGTTCGCTGGATCCGACACATAACGAAGATCGTATCCGCTGAGCACCAGCCAGGGATTCTCCGAGAGAATGATCTGGGGGCGCACACGTTTGCCGGGATCCGGCGTCGAGACGAACGAGCCTGACTTGGAGGCAAGCATGGAAACCGTGGTGGCGTCGGTGGCCAGAAGCGCAAGACTGACGCCGTCAACGACGGATTTGACCCCGCGGCTGAAGCTGAATCCTTCGCGCACCTGCCCTGCGTCTTTCAGTTCAAGGTCTGAAACCAGCGCCGCCCTGGAAACCGCCACGCCCTGCTCAACCTGATAGGCTGGCCCGGGCAGGCGGGACCACTCCTGCAAACGCCTGTCACCCAGCATGCTGGCGTCCGTTGAATCATCCAGGCCGCCGGACACCTTGCTGACCAGCTTCGACCCCATGATCCCGACCCCCATGGTGCAGGGCGTTAGAAAAGGCAGGGCAAGAAGTCCGGCCGCGATGGCTAAAAAGGTGCTTTTCAAGCCCATGCCGCAAGCTTTTACCAGAGCAGCGCCGGATTAACAATCTTTTCGTTCAAACCGCCCAGGCGGCCGCCTTTTCTTCCCCAGGGATAAGCCTGTGGTTGCAAGGCGCACGGACATGCGCATTTCAAGCTCATGCCGATCTACGAGTTCTACTGCCCGCAGAACAACAAGCTCTACCAGTTCCTGGCCCGAAGCCTGTCCTTGCGCGACGCAGTGCCCCTCTGTCCGGACAATCCGGAGTTCACCCTGGAGAAACGCGTCTCCAGCTTCGCCGTCATTGGCAAGGCCCGGGAGTCGGATGAAAACGATCCGTTCGCCGGCCTCGACGACGCCCGCATGGAGGGCCTCATGAACGAGATGGAAGGTGAAATCGAAGCCCTCGACAGCGACAACCCCGATCCGCGCCAGCTTGGCCGGTTCATGCGCCGTCTTACCGACGTCATGGGGGATAAAACACCACCCGAACTCCGCGAGGTCGTGCGACGCCTCGAATCCGGTGAAGATCCCGAAAAGCTGGAGGAACAGTTTGGCGGACTCGACGAAGCCGCCGCCGACGGCGACCCGCTCTTTGCCCAGATGAAGAGGATCCTGCGCAACGCCCGCCAGCCTCAGCGCGACCCGCGGCTCTATGAAATGAGCGACTGGATCCGCCGCTGACACGACCACAGCCCTGGCGGTTTGCGGGTGAAAAAAGACGCACAGTTGCATCCCAGCCTGCGCCGCGTAGATACCCGCCCCCATGTCTGCCTCTGCCAACCGCATCGACGCCCGTTTTGCCCAGCTTCGCGCCTCCGGAAAGCGCGCCTTCGTGGCCTACATCTGCGCCGGCGACCCCACGCTGGACGCGACCATCGACATCGTGATCGGCCTGGAAAAGGCGGGCGTGGACATCGTCGAGCTGGGTGTTCCCTTCTCCGATCCCCTCGCTGACGGCGTGGTGAATCAAATGGCAGCCGACCGCGCCCTCAAGGCCGGTGCCACCACTCCCAAGGTGCTGGAGATGATCCGTCGGCTGCGCACGAAAAGCCAGATCCCCCTCGTGCTCTTCACCTACCTCAACCCGGTCTACACTTATGGTTATGACCGCTTCCACCACGATGCAGCCGCCGCAGGTGCCGATGGCGTCCTGGTGCTCGATCTGCCCCCGGATGAGGCCGCCCAGAACGACGAGCTGAAGCCCGCCCCCGAACTCCGCCACATCCAGCTCATCGCCCCCACCAGCCCGCCGGAGCGCATCGCCAGCATCGCCAGGAGTGCGGAAGGTTTCGTGTATTACGTCAGCCGCCTCGGCGTCACCGGTGCCCAGGTCGAGATCGCCGAGGGCATCGCCGAGCAGGTCGCTGTGATCAAGAACGCCACCAAAGTGCCCGTCTGCGTCGGATTTGGCGTGTCCAATCCTGAACAGGCCGCCACGGTCGCTGGCATGGCCGACGGCGTTGTCGTCGGCAGCGCCATCGTCAAGCTCATCGAGAAAAACGGCTCGTCTCC
>JBIJBP010000102.1:0-18939 GCA_044345155.1 Prosthecobacter sp.
CCGACCAATGGCTGCTTTCCGTCGGCGAAGGCCACTCGAAGTGGGCCTACAGCTACCAGATCGCGGATGACGGCGCGCTCATCCACAAAGAGCGCTTCTTCCACCTTCACGTCCAGGATTGGGACGATGACGCCGGCGCGGAATGCCTCTGCTACTCCCAGGAGGGCCGCCAGTTCATCGCGACGAAAAGCGGCATCCAGATCAGCGCCGACGACGGCCCCACCCAGGTCATCCTCACCGTTCCCGGCAAAGGCCGCGTCACCGCCGTCGCCCTTGGCGGCAGGGACAAGGACACGCTGTATGCGTTCTGCATGAACAGGATCTGGAAGCGCAGGATCCAGCAGCATGCGCTGGGGGCCTGGAGTTCGTGGACGAAGGTGGTTCCCAACAAGCTGTAAGGCCAGGCGACCCCTGCGGGTCAGGGCTCGTTTCCTGGCTTCCACTTGATGCTGCAGCCAGTGCTCGGGCGCTGGCTTTCAAGCGCTGGCTCACCGGCGAGCATGCGCCGCATCGCCTCACGCAGGTCCGCTCCGGTGACAGTCTCGCTGTTCCTCGGACGCGATGCGTCAAACTGCCCGCAGTAGGTCAGCTTCAACTCGCCGTCGAAAAGGTAGAAGTCCGGCGTGCAGGCCGCCTCATAGGCCTTCGCCACGGACTGATCTGCATCCCAAAGGTAGGGAAAGCTCCAGCCGTGCTGCGCGGCAAACGCGGGCATCTTGTCCGGCGCGTCAGCGGGATAATTCTCCACATCATTGGCATTGATCGCCACCACGCCGACCCCAAGCGACTCGGCCTCACGCGCGAAGACCGCCAGGGCGTCCGCCAGATGCACGACAAAGGGGCAGTGGTTGCAGACAAACATCACCATCAGCCCCCGGGCGCCGCGAACGTCATCCAGGGTGAAGGACCGTCCCTGTGCGTCCGGCAGTTCGAACTCGGGAGCGCGGGAGCCCAGGGGCAGCAGACGTGTGGAAGGAGTTTCAGCCATGATGGATGATTCTCCGTTAGGCAGGGATCAGCGAGGCGACAAGCCTGGATTTCGCACCTCCTCAGCCCCTTGCCCTGGCCAGCTTCAGGTAATGCTCCGCCGCCGTCTGGTTGTGAGAGGCCAGCAGGCTTGTCAGCCGTGCGGCATCCTTCTGGCGGATCGCTCGCACGATGGCTCGGTGCTCCTTGTTCGCAGCCGTCATGTCAGGCGGCTGGGACTTGTGAAACGCGCTGCGATGCAGCCTCTCCCATTCCGTCAGCACGCCGCGCAGGCTTTCCTCCACCCGGCTGAAGCCCGCCACCCGGCAGGGCAGCAGGTGAAACTCGCGGTTCGCCGCCTCAAACGCGGCCCGGTCACCCTTCTGCGCCGCTGCTTCAAGCCTGGCCAGCAAGCTTTCCAGTTCACCCAGCGACTCCTCGTCAAACCGTTCCAGCGCATGCACGGCGGAGACACCCTCAAGCGCCCCCAGCATGGAGAAGATCTCACCCAACGACGACACGTCCACCTCCGTCACCCGGACTCCGGTATGCGGACGGATCTCCACCAGCCTTTCCGACTGCAGCTGCCGCAAAGCCTCGCGCACAGGGATGATGCTCACCTGGAAGCGCTTCGCGAGCGCATCAATCACAATGGTGGCGCCTGGCTTCAGCACACCGCCGAGGATCTCGCCGCGCAGCGCCTCATAGACCGCCATCTGCTTGGTGGGGATGACGCTGGCTTTTGAACGGGAGGCGTTGGCGCGGGCGGACATGCGGTCCCGAAAAATGCCGGAATCCGGCTTGCGGTCAATCATATATGATGTATGACAGACAAACTCCGCACCATCCTCACCCCAACCCGCACCCACATGGCCATTCAACACATCGGCATCATCCTCAACGGCGTCACCGGACGCATGGGCACCAACCAGCATCTCGTCCGTTCCATCCTCGCCATCATCCGGCAGGGCGGCATCAGGGTCTCCGACGACCTGACGCTGATGCCCGACCCCATCCTGACGGGCCGCAGCGCGAACAAGCTGCAGGCGCTGGCTACGAGGCATGGCTGCGAAAAAACAGGCCCGCTGAAGACCAGCACCGACCTGGCCGCCGTGCTGGCCGACCCGGCCTACCCGATCTTCTTTGACGCCTCCGGCACGCTGCACCGCGCCCGTTTTGTCGAGATGGCGGCCGCCGCCGGCAAGGCCGTCTATTGCGAAAAGCCGACCGCCGTGGAGACGACGGAGGCCCTTCGTCTTGCCGAGCTCTGCGAGAAGGCAGGCGTCAAGAACGGCGTCGTCCAGGACAAGCTCTGGCTGCCCGGCATCCGCAAGCTGGCCCTGCTGCAGTCGCAGGGATTCTTCGGCCGCATCCTGAGCGTGCGCGGGGAGTTCGGCTACTGGGTCTTCACCGGCGAGCACGAGGGCCAGCCGGCCCAGCGCCCGTCGTGGAACTACCGCAAGGCGGACGGCGGCGGCATCATCGTCGACATGCTCTGCCACTGGCGATATGTGATCGACAATTTGTTCGGCGAGGTCACCGGTGTGAGCTGCCTCGGCGCCACCCACATCCCGCAGCGCGTGGACGAGCAGGGCCAGACCTACGCCTGCGACACCGACGACTCCTGCTACGCCACCTTTGAGACCAGCCAGGGAGTCGTCTGCCAGTTCAACAGCTCCTGGTGCGTGCGCGTGCGCCGCGATGATCTCTTCACCATGCAGGTGGACGGCACCCACGGCTCCGCCCTCGTCGGCCTGCGCAAATGCTGGTTCCAGTCCATGGCCGGCACGCCCAAGCCGGTGTGGAATCCCGACATCGACTCGCCGATCAACCATTACGCACACTGGCAGGAGGTGCCCGACACCGCCGAACACGACAATGCCTTCAAGGTGCAGTGGGAGATGTTCATCCGCCATGTCGCCCTCGGCACACCGTTCCGCTGGACGCTTCGCGAAGGCGCCAAGGGCGTGCAGCTGGCCGAGCTTGGCCTGAAGAGCTGGGCCGAGCGCCGCTGGCTGGACGTCCCCGCCCTGTAGGCCGGAATCCGCTTGCCGGATGCCTTTGAGGAAGGATGAAGTGAGGCCCGCGCCCGCCAGGGTGCGGGCCTCCGCCTCCATGCACGACACGAACTTCTTCCTCTCGGCATTCCTCTACCTCGCCACCGCCGTGCTGATGGTGCCCGTGGCGTACCGCCTCGGCCTGGGCTCCGTGCTCGGCTACCTCATCGGCGGCGCCTTGATCGGCCCCTTCGCCCTGGGATGGGTGGGCGGCGCTCAGGGCGAGGAGGCCATGCACTTCGCCGAGTTCGGCGTCGTCATCATGCTCTTCATGATCGGCCTGGAGCTCGAGCCCTCTCGCCTCTGGCGCATGCGTGGTCCCATCTTTGGTTTGGGCGGCCTGCAGGTTGTGCTGACCTCGCTGGCCGGCATGGGGGTGTCCGCAGGCCTCGGAATCCCTCCCAAGGCAGCCCTCGCCATCGGCATGATCCTGTCGCTTTCCTCGACGGCCATCGTCATCCAGACCCTTCAGGAAAAGTCGCTGATGCAGACGGATGCGGGAGGCGACGCCTTCTCCGTTCTGCTCTTCCAGGACATCGCGGTCATTCCCATGCTGGCCGTCTTCCCCCTGCTGGCCTCGGGCGATCCCTCCGGAGGTGACAGCCAGGGCTGGATCCATTCCCTGCCCCACTGGGCCCGGCCCATGGTCACGCTCGGCGCCGTGGCGTCGATCGTGTTCGCAGGACAGTTCCTGGTCCCGCGCGGCTTTGCCGTGCTCGCCAGGACCGGCCTTCGCGAGCTCCTCACCGCCGCAGCCCTGCTGCTCATCGTCGGCGTGGCCGTGCTGATGACGCAGGTCGGGCTTTCCCAGGCGCTGGGCGCCTTCGTCGCCGGCGTGGTGCTCGCCGGCAGCCACTACCGCCATGAGCTCGAAAGCAACCTCGAGCCCTTCAAGGGCCTCCTGCTCGGGCTGTTCTTTCTCGCAGTCGGTGCGTCGCTCGACTTTGACGTGGTCCGGGCCAGGCCCGCGCTCATTGCCGCGCTTGTTGTTGGGCTGATCGTGCTGAAAGCAGGCGTGCTCTTTGCCGCCGCCGCCCTGCTGAAGATACGAGGCGCCCGCCGCTGGCTGCTCTGCCTCAGCGTCGCCCAGGGCGGTGAATTCGCCTTCGCCCTGCTCTCCATGGCGGTCCAGCAGCAGATCTTGAACGATGAAACCTCGAAGCTCCTGGTCGCCGTGGTCGCCCTTTCCATGGCCTTCACACCGCTGCTGTTCGTGCTTTACGAACGGGTCATCGCACCACGCTACACAACCGTGGAGGAAAACGGCCGCGCCCCAGACACCATCGACGAACAGGCCCCGGTCATCATGGCCGGCTTCGGGCGCTTCGGAAATTTCGTCGGTCGTTTCCTCATGTCCCAGGGCGTGAAGGTCACCGTTCTTGAAAGCGATCCCGACCATGTGGACATGCTGCGCAGCTTTGGCTTCAAGGTCTTCTATGGCGACGCCACGCGGGTCGACCTGCTTCATGCCGCCGGCATCTCCGAGGCGCACATGCTCATCATCACTCTCGCCGACAAGCCGAAGGTTGCCCGGCTTGTCTCGGAGGTGCGTGAAAAATTCCCCCGCCTGCGGATCCTCGCACGCGCCTATGATTACGACCAGCGCCACGAGCTCCGGGGCCTGGGCCTGAACATCGAGGACATCGTCCATGAACAGATGCACAGCGCGCTCGAACTCGGCATGAAGGCGCTGTGCGTGCTCGGGAGGTCCCGCGACTGCATGGAGGACGCCGTGCGCAGGTGGAAGTCGCATGACGAGGAGACCTTCGACCTGCTGATGCCTCACCAGGATGATGCCGCCGTCTTTGCCAGCATCGCCCGCGAACGACGCATCCAGCTCACCCAGCTCTTTGAGCGCGACCGGGCCGAGGTCAGCCCTGGGGCTGGCACTGGGCCTTGATCTCCTCCAGCTCGGCCCAGCGGGTGAAGCTGGCCTCAAGCTCCGCCTTGCGGGACTCCAGCCCGGCCAGGTGCTCCTGCGTTGACGCACCTGCCCTGGCGTAAAACTCCGGGTCGTTCAGATCCGCCTCCATCCTGGCAATCTCCGTCTCCAGCGCCGCAATCCGCCCCTCGACCTCGGCCAGCTCACGCTGCTCGCGGTTGGTCATCTTGCGCGGCTTGCTGCTGGGTGCAGGCTTCTCCTTCTTCGGCGCCGCATTCACATAAGCCACCTCGGCGGCCGCCTGCTTGGCGCGTTTCTCCTGGTAGTAGCTGTAGTTCCCGGCGCACTGGTGGACGCGGCCATGCCCCTCAAACGCGATGATCCGGTCGCACACCCGGTCCAGGAAGTAGCGGTCGTGGCTGACGACCAGCACGCAGCCCCGAAAGGCCAGCACCGCCTCCTCCAGCACGCGCATCGTCGCCAGGTCCAGGTCGTTTGTCGGTTCGTCGAGAATGAGAAAGTTGCCGCCGCGCCGCAGGATCTTCGCCAGCAGCACGCGGCTCTGCTCACCGCCGCTCAGCTCCTTCACGCGCATCGTCACACGCTCGTCCGTGAACAAAAAGCGTCGCAAATAGGTGCGCACATGCAGCTTCTCGTCGCCAAACTGGACAAAGTCGCTGTTCGGCCCGGCCACCTCCGCCATGACGGTGTTTTCAGGGTCAAGCAGAAGGCGCTGCTGGTCCACGTAGTTGAAGACGGTCTTCTTCCCGATGCTAACGGCGCCCTCGGCGGGCTTCTGCTCGCCCATCAGCACCCGCAGCAGGGTGGTCTTGCCCAGGCCGTTGCGGCCGACGATGCCCGTGCAGGTGCCGGCTTCAAAACTCAGGTCCAGGTGGCTGAACAGCCAGCGCTCGCCGGCCAGCGCGCCGATGTCCGTGGCGTCCACCACGACGTTGGCCAGAGGCGGTGGCGGCGGGATGATCAGATCCATCACGAGGTCCTCCTCGGGCGCATCGAGCGCGGCCACGCGGTCGAACTCATCCAACCTCGTGCGCGCCTTGCTGCGCTGCGCCTTCACGCCCGCACGGACAAACTCCAGCTCGTGCCGCAGGTAGGCCTGGCGCCGCCTCTCGGTGCCGGCTTCGAAGGCCTCGCGCTGCGCCTTGTTCTCCAGGTAGTCGCTGTAGTTGCCCGGGTGGCTGTAGATGCGCGCGTCGTCGATCTCGATGATGCGCGTGGCGATGCGGTCGAGGAAGTAGCGGTCATGCGTGACGAACAGCACCGCCCCTGAAAAATCGCGCAGGAACTTCTCCAGCCACTCGATGGATTCAGCGTCAAGATGGTTCGTCGGCTCGTCGAGCAGGAGCAGGTCCGGCTGGGCCACCAGGGTGCGGGCCAGGGCCACGCGCCGCTTTTCACCGCCGGACAGGCCCTTCACCGGACGGTCCCCCGCAGGCACGCCCAGCTCGTTCATCGCCGTGGCGATGCGTGTCTCGACACCCCAGCCGTCGTGAAGCTGAATCTGGTGCAGCAGCTCCCCTTCCTGTTCCGGCTTGTAGTCGCCGGATTCATAACGCGCCACCAGGTCCAGCAGCGCCTTCGCGCCCGAGCGGACGTTTTCCAGGACCGTGGCCTCCTCGTCCAGCGTGAACTCCTGCGCGAGGTAGCCGATGACCATGCCGTTGCGGCGGGAAACCGTGCCGCTGTCCGGGTTCTCCACGCCGGCGATGATGCGCATCAGGCTCGTCTTGCCACTGCCGTTGCGGCCGACCAGGCCGAGCTTCTCGCCCTCATGCACGCTCATCGTCGCGTCGTTGAAGACCTGCTGCAGGCCAAACTGCAGGCGGAGGTCCTTGGCGGAGATGACGGCTTGGGTGGTGGGGGACGACATGGGCGGTGGAAGGGGCGGCCGCTTCCTTTGGCGACGAATCCACGGCTCTCCACTGGAATCCTCCGGCCGCGCGCACAAAGGCCCGGCTCAGCGAAGGGCCTCGCGCACCATGACCGGGTCGTCCGTGGTGATGCCATCCACGCCCAGCCTGGCGAAACGCTTCACATCCTCCGGCTTGTTCACCGTCCAGACATAGAGACCAAAGCCGGCATCGCGCACCTGCTTCACCATCGCCTCATCCCACGGGAAGTCCGCCACGCCAAGGTCCAGGCCGTCCAGCTTGTCGGCCTTGGTGTCAGCAATGAGGGCGGCCAGATCCGTCGGCTTCTTGTCCTTGGTCTTACCGGAGGCCAGCCGGTACACCTTGATCCATGGCATGGCCTTTTTCGACTCCGCCGCCGCGTCGCGCTTGAAGGCGATGATGGCGAGCTGAGCCGCGCGGTCCTTCATCGGCTCCAGGATCCGCTTCAGCTCCGGCACGATCTCCGCGCCGCATTTCACCTCGATGAAGAATCGTTGGCTGCCGACTGGCAGGGTGGCAAGAGCCTGCTCAAGCGTCGGGATCTTCTCGCCAGCCCATTCCGCGCCCTTCCAGGCCCCGGCGCCGAGAGCGGTGAGCTCGGCCTGCATGGACTTCGCCACGTCCAGCTTCTTGCCGGTCGTACGCAGCGTGTCCTTGTCATGAATGACCGCCGTCCCGCCGTCGGCAGTGAGATAGACGTCCAGCTCGCAGGCGTCCGTGCCGCTCTTCCAGGCCAGGTTGAAGGCGCCAAGCGTGTTCTCAGGCGCACGTTGGGAATACCCTCGGTGGGCGATGATTTCGACGGCATGGGCGGACATGGTGGCAAGGAGGAGGCTGCAGACGGTGAGCGTTTTCAGTTTCATCATCGGGAGGTCAACGAAGCAAGCAGGCCGGACCCTTCGCGACAATGCAAATCCTCCCGGGTCCGGGCGGGCCGCAGCTTCATTTTTTATGCAACGACGAGGGTGCCTGGCCCCGTTTAGACCGGCCTCCGCCATGAAACTCCCCGCCTGCCTCCTCGTCCTTCTCTCCACCGCCTGCCTTGCCGCCGAACACCCTGACACCTCCGGATGGAAGGATCTCTTTGCGCCTGACCTCTCCAACACGGTGGCTCCGGCCGGCTGGGCCTTCAGCAACGGCGAGCTTGTTGCCCATGATCACGACACCCTCTGGACGAAGGAATCCTATGGTGACTTCATCCTCGACCTCGAGTTCAAGGTCGCCAAGGAGTCCAACAGCGGCGTCTTCCTCCGCTCCGGCAACATCAAGGATGTCCTCTCCGCCCTCGAGATCCAAGTCCACGACAGCGCCGACGGCAGCAAGTACGGCATGGTCGCCGCGATCTACGACGCGATGCCTCCCTCAAAAAGCATGGCCAGGCCCGTGGGCGAATGGAACCGCTACACCATCACCTGCAGGGGGCCGAAGGTGACCGTCGTGTTCAACGGCGAAACCGTGATCGACGCCAGCCTCGACAACTGGCCCGAGGTCGGCAGGAACCCGGACGTCACGCCTAACAAGTTCAAGAAGGCGCTCAAGGACTTCGCCCGCAGCGGCCCCGTCGGCCTTCAGGGCCTGCACGGCAAGGCGCAGGCGCCGGTCTGGTACCGCAACCTGAAGATCAAGCCGCTCGAGTAGGCCCGCCCCGCCCAGCCTCAGCGCAGCCGGCCTAACAATTCCAGGATCTTCGCCGTGATCTTCACCGAGGCCTCGCGCTCGACCCGGTTGGTGCCCAGCCACGTCTCATAACCGCCCAGCTCATGCTGCGCCGGGGTCGGCAGGTAGCCGTTGCTGCCGTTGGCCAGCTCAATGGTGAAGGTGTCCTTGAAAGGGCTGCGTGCCTTGATCTCGAGCCCGATCTCCGTGAAGACCTCGAAAGGGATCGCGGCGACGCCGAGTTCACCGATCCGGAAGCTCTGCATGACGCAGCTCACCTGGTCCGGCTTCGCATCGCGGGCCGCCAGGGTGCGCTCGGCATAGGGCTGCTCAAGGCGGTGGACAGGCTCGCCGCCCTTGGGTTTGGCCAGCACGCCCTCGGCCCACTGGATCATCTCCGGCGTCGGCCGGCGCACCTGCAGCTGCAGGTCCTCCACGACCGCCTTCAGCGGCACCCAGTCCTGATGCTTCACGCCTTCACGGACCCGCAGCACCTCCGCCGCCAGGTCACCGGCGACGATCCGGATCTTCTCATAGGCCTCGCGTTTCACGGCGGGCGTTTTGCCGCTGTAATCATTGTTGTTCACATCACCGCAGGGACCGTTGGCAAGCAGGCCGACACAGGGCGGGTTCAATCCGCCCGTGCTGAGCTTCGCCTCGATGGCCCGGCAGAATTCCCCAAAGTAATCCGCCGACAGATGCTCTCTCGGCACTCCGCCGACATAATGCAGCCAGTAGTTGGTCAGCATGGCGATCTGACGTCCGTCCGCCGCCTGCACCGACAGGCAGTAGACCTCGGGGTTGGTCGGCCCGGCTGGCCCGGCAAGGCGGGGCCGGAGAAGGCTTCCCGGGTTCATCACGGCCCGGTCCTGGCCGCCGAAGGGATTCGCATTGGTCATGCCCTCCTTGAGCAGCCAGCGACGATTGAAGACATGCTGCGGCAGCCGGCCCGCGCCCCAGCCGATGCGGGCGGGCTCCAGGTTGTTCACGGCGCGGCGCACGCCGTCCACCACCCGCGAAATGATGAGCCGCCGGTAGTCCATCGATGGATCCTTGCTGGGCAGAGCCGAGACGCTGGAGTGCGTGTGCGTGCCGGAAAACATCAGGTTCGAGGCCGGGATGCCCGTGGCGGCCTCGACCTTCTGCTTCGCCTCGTCCCAGACCTCGCGCCCGAGCGAAAGCGTGTCCGCCACGACGAAGGCCAGCTTGGTCTTACCGTCGTCGAGGACGAGGCAGCGCGCGTGCAGTTCGTCGTGCACATGCTCCGCAACGGGCCTCGGCGCAAAATTCCCGACGATCTCCATGCCCAGCGGCGGCGTGATGTTGCTGGTCGCCGCCCCTGCCTTGAACACCTTGTCCTCGGCGCCGGCCAGGCAGGTGGAAAGCAGCAGGACCAGCAGGGTGGCAGAATGGAGAAGGGGTTTCATGGAGTCGGATTCATACGCCAGCGGCGGCAGATTTTCGCAAGGGACGGCGACGTCCTGTGCTAGGCTTTCGTAGTTGTTGGTTACGCACGCCCCGCATGAAAACACCGTCCCTTCCTGTCATCCTGCCTTTTCTGCTCGCCGCAGTCTCCTCCCATGCGCTCACTCCTCAGGAGATGCAGCAGCGCCGGCAGGAGATTGTGACCGAGATGCCGGCGCTGAAAAACCAACCGGAGCCCTTTTCCGGCCTGGTGAAACATCCCGGACTCAGCGCCGGCACCTGGGTGCGTTTTCCCTTCGTGCAGAACCCCGGCAGCTTCGGCATCGACCGCAAAGGCCGCATCTTCGTGGCGGAGGTGAACCGCTTCTGGCAGGGCGTGGCGGACCTGCGCGGCATCAACGAGTTCATCCAGGGTGACTTTCAGTCCAGAACCCTGGAGGATCGCGTGAAGCTGCAAAACTCCATCCCGGGCCGTGTGCCGGAGGGCTTCTGGACGAACACCGCCGACCGGCTTATCCGCCTGGAGGACGCCGATGGCAACGGCGCCGCGGACAGGCGAAGCGTCTTCGCGGACAGCTTTTACGAGCAGCTCGACGGCCTCGGCTTCTCCGTGCTGCCGGAGGATGACGCCGTGTACTTCACCTGCATCCCCAGCCTGCGCAGGCTCACCGACGCCAATGACGACGGCATTGCGGACACGAATGACCCGCTGGTCTCCGGCTTCGGCGTGCGCGTCTCCTTCATCGGCCACGACCTGCACGGCATCCTGCGCGGGCCGGACGGACGCCTGTATTTCAGCGTGGGTGATCGCGGCTACCATGTGACCACGAAGGAGGGCAAGGTGCTCGCTGAGGGCGGCAGGGGCGCGATCTTCCGCTGTGAGTCGGACGGCTCGGGCTTCGAGGTCTTCTGCCACGGCCTGCGCAACCCCACCGAACTCGCCTTCGACGAACACGGCAATCTTTTCACCTTCGACAACACCGGCGACATCGGTGACAAGGCGCGCATGGTCTATGCGCTCGAGGGCACGGACTCCGGCTGGGACATGAGCCACCAGTGCGCGCATCAGTATGTGGATCACATGGACTGGGGGGAGTTTCATCCCAAGGTCAGCGTGTGGGTGGCGGAGAAGATGTTTGCCACTCAAGGGGATAACCGCCCGCAGTGGGCCTATCCACCGGCTGCGAACGTGAGCCGGGGCCCCTCCGGCCTTGCCTGGATCACGGGACAGGCCGTGCCTGAGGACCTGCGAGGGAAGCTGCTGCTCGCGGACTATGGCGGCGCTACGCAGAGCTGCAGGATCACCGCCTATGGCCTGAAGGGCAGCGGCGCAGGCTTCACGGTCGCCAGCGAAGAGGTCGTGGTGGAAGGCGTGGGCGCCAGCGATGTCGAACAGGGCTTTGACGGCGGCATTTACATCTGCGACTTCGGCGGCGGCTGGTCCGTGAACTCCAACGGGGCCGTCCACAAGCTCACGCCCAAGGATGCGGCCTTGCAAAAAACGGCTGCGGAGCTCGCCACGGTGTTCAAGAGCGGCCTAACGAAAAATTCGCTAGAACAGCTCGCCGCCACACTGGAGTCGCCCGACCGCCGACTGCGCCAGATGGCGCAGTTTGAACTCGTGAAACGCGGCGAGGCCGGACAGGCCGTGCTGCTCGCCACCGCCGGAAACAACGGGCTCCCGGTGACCAGCCGTTTGAACGGCATCTGGGGCCTGGGGCAGTTCGCCCGGCAAAACAAAGCGGGTGCGGCCGCCGCGCTCATCGAGCTCTCCAAGGACACCGAGCCTGAGATCCGCGCCAATGCCGCCCGCATGCTTGGCGATGCAGGTGGCGAAGGCGTGCAGGCTCGCCTGCTCGAAATGACAACCGATGCGTCGCCGCGCGTTCGCTCCCTCGCCCTCATCGCCCTGAGCCGTGTCGCCAAACCTGGGGATGCAGCCGCCCTTGCTGCCATTCATGCGGCGGCCAAAGCCGGCGCTGGCGCCGACCTCGTGCTTCGTCATGCCTGCGCCACCGCCATGAAACGCCTGGGCACCGTCGAAAGCGCCATCGCGCTCGCCGGCGATGCCAGCGCGGAGCTGCGCCTGCTCGCCGTGCTTCAGCTTCGTCATCAGGAAAGCCCTGAACTGGCCCGATTCCTCGCCGATCGCGACGCCGTCATCCGCGACGAGGCCGTCCGCGCCATCTACGACACCGCCGCGCTCGACACGGCGGCTGGCGAGGCGTTGGCGAAATTGAAGCCCACCTCCGAAATGCCTCTTCTCGTGCAGCGCCGCATCGTCTGCGCCAGCTATCGCAAAGGCGGCGCCGAGAATGCTGGCAGACTCCTCCAGCACGCAGCGAACACCGCGCTCGATCTCAGCGTGCGCGAGGCCGCACTGCATGGACTGCGTCTTTGGGAAAAGCGCATCACCACCGATCCCGTGCTGGGCGGCTACCGTCCGATTCCCGGTGAGGCACGCAGCCTCAGGGACCTCGGCGGCCTCATCGGTGACGCGCTGAAACAGTTCCTCGCCAGCCAGCCTCCGCAGAAGCTAGCCGCACTCGCCCTGAAGCTCGCCGACGACACCGGCACCCTGCTTGAGACAGCCACGCTCGCCGCCCTGGTCGGGGATGTGAAGCAGCAGGCCGCCGTCCGCACCGCCGCGCTCGACAGCCTGATGAAGTCATCGCCCGACGAGGCCCGCAGGCTTGTCGCCGCCCATCTGACGGACAAGAACGCCGAGCTTGCCGCCGCCGCACTGCGCCATGGTCTCGCCTTGAAGATCGACGGCCTCGCCGAAGTCGCCCGCAAGGCCGTCGACAGGGCCCCGCTGCCCGCTGCGCGCGCCGGCCTGGAGATCATTGCCACACTGCAGCCCGCCGAGGCGCTGGATCGCTGGACGAAGCGCGCCTCCAACGGCCTGCGCCGCGAGTTGTGGCTCGACCTCTTCCTCGCGCTGCAAACCTCCAAGGACACCGCCGCCCAGCAGGCCGCCGCCGCCTTTGCCGCCAGCGCCATGGACGCCGTGCCCATGCTCAGCATCACCGGCGGTGACCCGAAGGCCGGGGAGGTCGTCTTTCGCAACCAGGGCGCCTGCCTCCAGTGCCATAAGGTCGGCAAGGATGGCGGCATCCAGGGCCCTGCGCTTGATCTTGTGGCCGAGCGCTTGAAGCCCGAGAAGATCGTCGAGTCACTCCTCAATCCGAATGCCGAGATCGCCGCCGGCTACGGCATGTCCTCGGTCACGCTCGCAGATGGCGCGCAAGTGGCGGGGCGCGTCACCGAGGACACGAAGGAAAAGCTCACCCTCATCGGCCTGGACGGCAAGGCGAGCACCTACCCTCGCAGCCAGGTCAAGAGCGTCACCCCGCCCATGTCCGCCATGCCGCCGATGGCCATGGCCCTGCCGCCGCCGATGCTTCGCGACCTCGTCGCTTATCTCCGCACCCGCGATCATAGCACCGCCTCCAGCAAGAGCGCCGACGCCCACGGTGACGAAAAGGAGAAGGTGGCCAGGTGACGCTCGTCATGTGCCTTTCAGGCAGACGCCGGTGTTTTGCGGAAGGCTGAAGATGGGTGTCGCCGGGCGTTGTGAACCTGCCCACACTCCTGCTTCATGCGCCGTTCAATCCAGCTTATCATCCCGTTCGCCTGCATCATGGCATCACTGCAGGCCTTGGAGCCGCGTGACACCATGTCGGACACCTGGGCCGCCACGGACGCCCTAGGTCGCACGCTGCCCATGAACGCCGAGGTGGGCTCACCCAAGGCGGACCGCACTGTCGGCATCTTCTACTTCAACTGGCACGCCTCGTTTGGAAACCCGCAGGTCCACGACATCGCCAAGATCCTCAAGGCAGGCCCCGACTCTCCTGTATGGGGGCCGGTGCAGGCTCCGCATTACTGGAGCGAGCCACGTTTCGGCTACTACCGCCCGGATGATCCGTGGGTGATCCGCAGGCACGTCCAGATGCTTGCTGACGCAGGCGTGGACGTGCTCATTCTCGATGCCACCAACGGCTTCACGTATGATGCAGAACGCGAGGCACTGTGCCAGGTGCTGGAACAGATGCGGACTGAAGGTCATCGTGTGCCAAAAATCACGCTTTTTGCCTATGCGAACCACCTCCCAGTCGTGCAGCATCTGTGGCAGACGTTTTACAAGCCCGGCAAGCATCGCGACTTGTGGTTTCTCTGGAAGGGCAAGCCACTGCTGCTGACTCCAACGGAAGGCTTGAGCCAGGAAGTGAAATCGTTTTTCAGCCTGCGCACCTCCTGGGCCTGGACACGCGGCCATGCCTGGTTTGGCGATGGCAGGGACAAGTGGCCGTGGCTGGACTTTGCACCGCAGGTGCCTGGCTGGCATACCGCGCCTGACAAGGCCGAGTGCGTTCCGGTCGGAGTGAGTCAGCATATCACCAACAACATCGGCCGCAGCTTTCACGGCAGCCGCCAGCCCGCACCGGCTGAGTGCCGGCCAGGCGACGGCCTTTACTTTGACGAGCAGTGGCGGCACGCACTGCCGCAAAGCCCGGAGTTCATCTTCATCACCGGCTGGAACGAGTGGATTGCCCAGCGCTTTCTTTCCGATGGCTCCATGACCTTCCAGGGCCGTGTGCTGCCTGCGGGCGAAACCTTCTTTGTCGATCTCTACGACCCGGAGTTCAGCCGCGACATTGAGCCGATGCGTGGAGGTTTCGGCGACAACTACTACTGGCAAACGGTCGCCAACATCCGCCGCTACAAAGGCGCACGTCCGCCGCCTGCCATGTCGCCGGCGAAGACCATCGCCATACCCGGCGCCTTTGCGCAGTGGGCCGACGTGAATCCCGTCTATCTCGACGACCTGCACGACACCACGCATCGTGATCACGACGGCGTATCCGGCGCAGGCCGCTACACGAACAAAACCGGCCGCAATGACCTCGACAACGCGCGGGTCACCCACGACACCACGCATCTCTATTTTCACATCACCACCCGCGAACCCCTCACCCCCGCCAAGGATGCGGACTGGATGGTGCTGCTGCTCGACACCGATCAAAACTCCAGCACCGGGCGCAACGGCCACGACATCCGCATCAACCAAACCCACAGCGCTCCAGACAAGGCAGACGTGGAGCGTTGGAATGGCAAAGCCTGGGAACCCACCGGCACGGCCAAGCTGCAAGCCGGAGCGCAAGAATTCCACCTTGCCGTCGAACGTGCCGTCGTCGGCCTTGGTGCCGACAAACCCTTGAGCTTTGACTTCAAATGGACCGACAACATCCCCGCGAACGCCGGCGCCGCCGACTTCCTTGACCAGGGCGACACAGCGCCCAACACGCGGTTCAACTATCGCTACAGTCAAACCGACGGCTCTGGGCCAGGAAAGTAGGACGCTACCATTTGCGGCGTCCGAGGTTCCAGCCTGTGCATGAACAAAGTCCTGCTCCTCGCCTTGTTTTTGACATCCGCCGCCTTAGCCCAGCAACAGCACGTCTGGGTGCTGCCGGAGGTGAATGCACCCGGCCTGCGGCGCGTGCTTTTTGAAAGCCAATCGGCAGGCCAGCCGGTGAGCTGCTATGTCCTTACTCCCGACGCCTATGACACGGAGAAGGAGCGTCGGTTTCCCGTGCTCTTCTGGCTGCATGGCAGTGGCGGCAGTTCGCCTGGCTCTGCAGCGCAAGTGGCCCAGCGCTATGGTGAGGCCATGCGGGCCGGCAAAATCCCCCCGATGCTCATGGTCTTCCCGAACGGCCTGCCGATGGGCATGTGGTGTGATTGGAAGGACGGCTCGGTGAAGCTCGAGACAATGATGATCCAGGAGCTCATCCCGCACATCGACCGCAGCTTCCGCACCCAGGCGAAACGCGAGGGCCGCATCATTGAAGGCTTCAGCATGGGCGGTTATGGTGCGGCCAGGCTGGGCTTCACACATCCGCAGCTTTTCGCCGCCGTGTCACTGCTCGGCGCCGGGCCGCTGCAGCCCGACTTCAATGAGGCGCCTCGCGCCGGACCTCGCGGGCGTGATCAGGTGCTCGGTACCGTGTATGGCGGTGACATGGACTTTTACCGCGAACAAAGCCCATGGCAGATCGCCGGGCAAAGCGCCGAAAAACTCCGCTCCGGCCCGCTCATCCGCCAGGTCATCGGCGACCGCGACGAGACGCTGCGCTTCAACCGTGACTTTCACCAGCATCTCGATTCCCTGAAGGTCCCGCACACCTACCGCCAGATCCCGGGCGTTCCGCACAACCCGAACCTGCTCCTCGACGCCCTCGGCGAGGATAACTGGACCTTCTACCGGAAGGCGCTGGGCATGCTCACTCCCGGCAAGGCAGAATGACCGGCTCCGGTTTCTTTGCCAGGCCTGGCTATAAAGGACGGCTCATCCACGTAGTGGGTCCTTGTGCAAAGACCCCTGATCCGCCCCATTCTTCACCTTCCTGGCATCGCCCTGGCGCTGATGATTCAGCATGGCGTGACATGGGCGACTCCGGCGAACAAAAAGGCGGCGGCGAACCACTTTGAGCATTTCCTGCCGGCGAAGCTGGTCGAGTGTTCGCTTTGTCATCAACCCTCCTCCAACCATGCCCCCGAAAGCCTGGATGAGTTTCCTCACAACGCCTTTGGCAGAGAACTCGCCGCGCTCGGCAGGAAAACATCCCTCCCGGAGAGGCTGCAGCAGGCGGCCAAAAAGGACAGCGATGCGGATGGCGTGCCGAATCTGGCGGAGATCCTGCTCGGCGGGCATCCGGGCGATGCCAAGGTAAAGCCAGCTTCCCTGACCGGGCTGCCGGAAAAGGAGAAGGCGCTGACGGCCTTCCTGAAGCGCTATCCGTGGGAGCCGTTCAAACCGGTCAAACGCCCTCCCTTGCCGCTGCCTGCGGTGCCGAATCCAATCGACGCCTTCATCAACGAGCAGCTCGCCGCACACAGCCTGAAGCCTCTGGGCGAGGCTTCGGCGGCACAGCTCGCACGACGCATTTACATGGATCTCATCGGCCTGCTGCCGACTCCGCAGCAGGTGGGGGAGTTTGAAAAGGCGCACGCGGTGCAGCCTGACCTGGCGATCCGACGGCTCACCGACCGCCTGATGGAAGACCCACGCCATGGCGAGCGCTGGGGCCGGCATTTCATGGACATCTGGCGCTACTCGGACTGGGAGGGCTACAAGGGCGCGGTACGCCTGAGCCAGCCGCACATCTGGCGCTGGCGCGACTGGATCATCGGCTCGCTGAACGCCGGCAAGCCCTACGACCGCATGGTACAGGAGATGATCGCAGGCGATGAACTGGCGCCGACGGATGAAAACGCCCTGCGGGCCACCGGCTATCTTGCGCGCAACTTTCAGAGCGACCGGCTGCAATGGATGGACAACATCGTGGAGCACACCAGCAAGGCCTTCATGGGCCTGACGATGAACTGC
Source organism: Prosthecobacter sp. (assembly GCA_044345155.1). Taxonomy (GTDB): domain Bacteria; phylum Verrucomicrobiota; class Verrucomicrobiia; order Verrucomicrobiales; family Verrucomicrobiaceae; genus Prosthecobacter. The sequence goes on from JBIJBP010000102.1 coordinate 17,296, forward strand.
GTGAAGTGCCACGACCACAAGTACGACCCCATCCCGCAGGCCGACTACTACGCCATACGCGCCATCTTTGAACCCTACCAGGTGCGCACTGACCCGGTGCCGGGCCAGATCGACGTCTCCAGGGACGGCCTGCCCCGGGCCTATGACAAAACGCTCAACGCCGTGACCTACCTGTTCCAACGCGGCGACGAACGCTATCCCATCAAGGACAAGCCCGTCGCTCCAGGAGTTCCAGCGATTTTCAACAACAGGCTGGATGTGAAGCCCGTGAGCCTGCCGCTGGTGGCGCAGCAGCCGGAGAAGAGCGATCATTACAAGGCCGCGATGCTCGCCGCCGTGGAATCGCTGGCCGACCAGGAGCTGCGCGAGATGAAGCGCAAAACGCTGGAGCAGCAGCTCGAGCTGGAGGCGCTGGAGGACAAGGGCATGGACAAAAAGTCCGATGCCTGGAAGGCCATGGCCCTGCAGGTGGCCCGCCTGCAGCGGCAGACGGCTCTCCTCGAGGCGCGCGAGGAGAAGGAAAAGGCGGATGCGGCGCTGCAGAAGGCTGCCGCCACGAAACCGCAGACCACCTCCGTGAAAAAGACCCTCGCCACGGCAAAGGCGAATGCCGCCGCAGCCGCCAAGAAGCTCGCCGCCGCCGAGACTGCCATGAAGGCGCCTGCGAAAGCAGTGGACTACAAGCCGCGCACCGTCACCACCTATCCGGCGACCAGCAGCGGCCGACGCCTGGCCTTTGCACGCTGGCTGACCTCGCCACAAAACACGCTGTTTGCCCGCGTGGCGGTGAACCACCTCTGGATTCGTCACTTTGGCGTGGGCATCGTCGCCACGCCGGATGATTTCGGCGCGAATGGTAAAAAACCCACGCATCCCGCTCTGCTCGACTGGCTGGCGGCCGAGTTCATCCGCAGCGGCCACGATCTGAAGCACCTGCACCGCCTCATCATCAGCAGCGCGGTGTACCGCCGCGCCAGCGCCAGCGGGCCCGCCACGGCGAACGATGCTGTGGATCCCGACAACCTCTGGTACTGGCGCGCCCCGCTGCGGCGCATGGAGGGCGAGGCCGTGCGCGACAACCTGCTGCATGTGGCCGGCCTGCTCGACGGCACCCTTGGCGGACCGGACATCGACAGCGACACCGCCGAGACGAGCCGCCGCCGCAGCGTGTATCACCGCCATGCCCAGGAGACGCAGGCGGAGATGGTGCAGATCTTTGACGGCGCCCGGCCTAACGAGTGCTACCAGCGCGAACGCAGCATCAAGCCGCATCAGGCCCTGGCGCTGGCCAACAGCCAGGTGACACTGGACGCCTCGGTGGCGCTGGAGAAACGCCTCCGCGGCGAAGCCGGTGCAAATGACACCGCCTTCATCAACGCCGCCTTCCGGCACATCCTGAACCGTCCTGCCAATGACGACGAACTGCGCCTGAGCGCCGGCTTCCTGCAAAAGGAGGGGCGCGACGCCACGCGTCTGCGCCAGCACTTCCTCGGCGCCCTCTTCAACCACAACGACTTCATCACCCTGCGCTGAATCATGAACACAAAACGCCCCGGCTGCAGCGGCACCCGCCGCCAGTTCCTGCTCGACACCGGCATGGGCTTCACCGGCCTCGCGCTGAACGCGATGATGTTCAAGGACGGC
>JBIJBP010000103.1:0-18824 GCA_044345155.1 Prosthecobacter sp.
CTGCGTCCGAGCACGGAGGTGGAGGTGAGCGGCCTGGACCTTGCCGAGCACGGCGAGTCCGGTTACGAGCACTGATGAAGCGCCGGGCAGTGCCCGGTCCGCCGAACGAAAAATCCAGAGGCCGGTGCGCAACGTGCGCACCGGCCTTCTTTTTTCGCGATGGCGGAGTTTTAAAGCAAGCCGTGTCGTGAGCGAACGTTCACACAGCCGTCATGTTAAGCCGCATCCTGTCATCGATCCTTTTTGCCTCCACGCTGGCCGCTGCTCCGAAGGGGCCGCCGAACATTCTTTTCATTTTCTGCGACGACCTCGCCAGCCAGGCGATCAGCGCCTACGGTGAGAAGCGTCAGCTTCTGCAGACGCCGGGCCTGGACCGGATCGCCAAGGAGGGCATCCGCTTTAACCGGTGCCTGGTCACCAATTCGATCTGCGGCCCCATGCGCGCCGTCATCCAGACGGGCAAATACTCCCACCTCAACGGCTTTTACAACAACAGCAACAGTCGTTTTGACAGCAGCCAGCAGACTTTCCCCAAGCTCCTCCAGAAGGCGGGCTACACGAACGCCGTCATCGGCAAATGGCACCTCATGACCGACCCTGTCGGCTATGACTACTGGCACGTCCTGCCCGGGCAGGGAGCCTATTACAACCCGCCGATGATCGACAATGGCAAACAGGTCCGGCACAGCGGCTATGTCACGGACATCATCACCGACCTGGGCATCGACTGGCTGAACAAGCGTGACAAGACAAAGCCCTTCATGCTCATGCTCCAGCACAAGGCCCCGCATCGTGAATGGGAGCCGCCGATCCGCCATCTGGGACATGACAACGACCGGGTGTATCCTGAGCCGGAGACGCTCTTCGACAGTTTTGAAGGACGCAGCAAGGCGCTCAGCGATCATGACATGGGGCTCGACCGCACCTTCACCGAACGCGATGCCAAGCTGGTGCCGCCCGCCAACCTCACACCGGACCAGCTCAAGTACTGGAATGATTATTATGAACCCAGGAATGTGAAGTTCCGCGAGGCGAACCTCAGCGGAAAGGAGCTCGTGCGCTGGCGTTATCAGCGCTACATGCACGACTACACCGCCTGCGTGAAGGCCGTCGATGAAAGCGTGCAGCGGGTGCTGGCCTATCTCGACGAACAAGGCCTTGCGGAGAACACCGTGGTCATGCTCAGCAGCGACCAGGGCTTCTACCTCGGGGAGCATGGATGGTTCGACAAGCGCTGGATCTTTGAAGAGTCGCTGAGCACTCCCTTCCTCGTTCGCTGGCCTGGAGTTTCCAAGCCTGGAACCACCGACAAGCACATCGTTTCACTCCTGGACCTCGCGCAGACCTTCCTGGACATCGCCGGTCAGCCGCAGCCTGCGGACATGCAGGGGCGCAGCCTGGTGCCGCTCTTCAGGGGCGAGGCCCCGGCCGACTGGCGCAAGTCCTTCTACTACCACTATTATGAGTACCCTGTGCCGCACCGGGTGAGGCCGCACTACGGAGTGATCACCGACCGCTACAAGCTCGTCCATTACTACAAGCCAGATGTCGATGGCTGGGAGCTGCTGGATCGTGAAAAGGATCCGCTGGAAACCAGGAGCTTCTACGAGGACCCGGCCTTCGCTGAGACCGTGAAGGAACTCAAGACGGAGCTGCTGCGCCTGCAGGCCGAGGTCAAGGAAACTCTTCCGCCTCCGCGGTTCACGCATGGCAACAAAACCTGGGAAGGGGAGCCGACGCCTGCGGAAGGCGCCCAGCCGAAAAAGGGCAGGGGCAAGGCGAAAAAGAAGGCTGAATAAACCGAAGCCCTGAACACCATGAAAGTGCTTTGCAGACTGCTTCTTGTCATGCTGGCCCTGTCCGCCGCCCTGCCGGCCGCCGACAAGCCTAACATCCTGTTCATTCTCTGTGACGACCTGGGCACCGGGGATGTCCGCCTGTTGAACCCTGAAGGGAAGATCCCGACGCCGAACATGGACCGCATCGGCAGGGAGGGGGTCGTCTTCACCGACGCCCACACGCCTTCCAGCGTCTGCACGCCGACCCGCTACGGGACGCTGACGGGACGTTACAACTGGCGGACGAAGCTGCAGAACGGCGTGCTTGGCGGCCTCAGCCCGCGTTTGATTGAAAAGGACCGGCTGACGGTGGCTGCCATGCTGAAGCAGGCGGGCTACCACACCGCCGCGGTCGGCAAGTGGCACCTGGGCATGGACTGGGTGGTGAAACCCGGCCAGACCGTGGCGGAACTGAACATCGAGTCGCGTGAGCAGGCCTGGAGCGTCGACTTCACGCAGCCACACACGGGCGGCCCGTTGAGCGTCGGCTTCGACCATTATTTCGGTATCGCCGCCTCGTTGGACATGGTGCCTTATGTTTTCATCAAGGGCGACCGCGTGACCGTGCAGCCGACGGAGGACCGTGAGCTCGCAATGGTGCATGGCAAGACGGACAAGTTCACCCGCAAAGGGCCGGCGGCGCCCGGCTTCACCGGCTACGAAGTGCTCGGCACCTTCATTGACCAGGCCATCTCGTGGATCGATGGCAGGACGGCCGATGCGAAGGCAGGCAAGCCCTTCTTCCTCTATCTGCCCCTGGCCTCGCCTCACACGCCCATCCTGCCCAATCCCAAATGGCGCGGCAAAAGCGGGCTGAATCCGTACGGTGACTTTGTCATGGAGACGGATGCGGAGGTCGGCAGGCTCCTGAAGGCCCTGGATGAGCGCGGGCTTGCTGAAAACACGCTGGTGGTCTTCACCAGTGACAACGGCTGTTCGCCGAGCGCCAACTATCCCGAGTTGCTTGCGAAGGGACATAATCCCAGCGGCAGCTATCGCGGTCACAAGGCCGACGTCTATGAAGGCGGTCATCGCGTGCCCTTCCTGGTGCGCTGGCCCGCCAAAGTGAAAGGTGGTCGCACGAGTTCCCAGCTGACCTGCCTGACGGACTTCATGGCAACAGCCGCCGAGATCAACGGAGTCGCCCTGGCCGAGTCCGCAGCGGAGGACAGTTTCAGCTTCCTCCCGGTCCTGACGGGTGAGCCGGCCAGGGGGCCTGTCCGTGAATCCCTGGTCAGTCACAGCATCGGTGGCTTTTTTGCCATCCGTGAAGGCCCCTGGAAACTCTGCCTCTGCCCGGGCAGCGGAGGCTGGAGCGAGCCACGGCCCGGCAAGGAGCCCGCCGGCTCCCCTGCCGTGCAGCTTTTTAACCTCGACAGCGACCTGGGCGAAACCAAGAACCTTCAGGCTGAGAACCCGGAGATCGTGCAGCGCCTGACCAAGAAGTTGGAAGCCCTTGTGGCGGCCGGACGCAGCACGCCGGGTGCAAACCGTGCGAACGCGGTGCCGGTGGACATCTGGAAAAAGCAGACGGCAGGTGCTGGCAAAAAGGCAAAGTCAAAGAAGGCTGGCAAGGCTGGATAAGCATCTTGGCGCAAGGTGCCTCCAGGTCCGGCGTTCAGCTGGGGCATGCACTTCCTGCTCCTCCTTCTCCTCTCGACCTCGCTCTTCGCGGCCCTGTCCTCCGAAGCCTCGGCGAAGGACCGAAAGCCGAACATCATCCTCATCAACATCGATGACCTCGGTTATGCTGACATCGGGCCTTTTGGCGGCAAGGCGCCCACCCCGCACCTCGACCGGATGGCCCGGGAGGGCATGAAGCTGACGAGTCATTATGCGGCGCCGGTCTGCTCACCCTCTCGTGCGGCGATGATGACCGGCTGTTATCCCAAGCGCGTCCTTCCCATCCCGCATGTGCTGTTTCCGGCTGCCGCGGTCGGACTCAATCCCGATGAGATGACGGTGGCCGAGGTGCTCAAGTCTCGCGGTTATGCCACCGCCTGTGTCGGCAAATGGCACCTGGGTGACCAGCCGGAGTTCATGCCGACCGCGCAGGGTTTCGACACCTACCTCGGCATTCCGTATTCGAACGACATGGGGCCGCGCAGCGACGGTGCGAAGAGCAATCCCGGCCAGCCGACGGCCAAAGGCAAGGCCAAGGGCGGAAAAGGGGCTGCCGCCAAGTCTCAGGCCGAGGATGAAACCGGCCTGAAAGGGGACAACCAGCCGCCTCTGCCCATGATTGAAGGAGGCAAGGTGGCCGGTCGTGTGGATGCTGCAGGTCAGCATGCCATGACCCGTCGTTACACCGACCGTGCCGTCCAGTTCATCCGCGAACAGCGGGAGAAGCCGTTTTTTCTCTACCTGCCGCACAACGCCGTCCATTTCCCGCTGTATCCTCACCAGGACTACCTGGGAAAGTCGGGCATCAGCCTTCAGAAGGACTGGGTGATGGAGGTGGACGGGTCCGTGGGGCGGATCCTCGGCACCTTGCGTGAACTGAAGCTGGAGGCAGACACTCTGGTGGTGTTTACCAGCGACAACGGTGGACCGCTCAACCAAGGGGCTGATAACCGTCCCTTCAGAGGTTCCAAGGGCAGCACGCTGGAGGGCGGCATTCGGGTCTGCACCCTTGCCTGGTGGCCTGGAAGGGTGGCGGCCGGAAGCAGCACGCCGTCCATCACCAGCCACATGGACTGGCTGCCCACCTTTGCTGCGCTGGCGGGCGGCTCGCCGCCGCAGGACAGGAAGATCGACGGCATCGACTTGTCACCTTTGTTGCTGGGCGATGCTGGCTCATTCAAGGGGCGTGATGTCTTTTATTATTACGCCGGCTTCAAGCTGCAGGCGGTGCGTTCCGGAAGATGGAAGCTGCATCTGGCGAACCAGGAATTGTACAACCTGGATGAGGATCCGGGGGAGTCGAAGAACCTCTTTCCAGCACATCCTGAGGAGGCGACCCGCCTGACCGCCCTGGCCGGGGCGATGGAGGATGACCTGGGGCTGGACGGGCCGGAGGCGCCGGGCGTCAGGCCACTTGGGCGTGTGGCACATCCACGGCCATGGATTCAACCCTGAAACAGGGCTGTTGGGGCGATGGGTGGTAGCAAAACGAACCTATTTCGCAGCATTCCCAAAATGGCGTGGCAATAACCCCCTGGCGGGAAGGTTGATCGCTTCACCTGACTGCCCCTTGCATTGACGAGGGAGGCGGGGAGAACATGTGTCGGGTGAATTTTTGTGCCAGCGCCTATTATTTTCTCGACGAAAACGATGGCCTTGCGGTAATCAGCCAATTGCACCGTGAAAATCATATCCCTGCCGAAAGGAGAGCCTGATTCCGTTACAGGACTCCGGACGGCCAGGAAGCCCAGCCTAGTTAAGTGGCACATGCCTTCGGGTCTGCTGCTGCCTATGCCGGATTTTCACATGCAGCCAGACTATCGCCCTATCCTGCCGCGCTTTCGAAGCCGCTGCGGTAATGTTTTGCAGCTGCTTGCGCTTGCCGGAATGGTGTTCCAGCCGCTGGCCCTTCAATCCAGCTGGGTGGACACGGATTTCGACAGCACCTGGGACGCCTGGCAGGATCCTTCAACCAGCGCGACAACCTCCCTCGTCGACCTGGATGTCCAGAGCTCTGACATTGATGGCGACAATGCAACCAATGAGGAGGAGCGGGACCATGGCTCCGACCCCTTCGTCTTCGACACAGATGGCGACGGGCTTTCGGACGGGGATGAAATCCATCTGGCGATAGAAGGCCAGGCAAAAAGCTACTCGTTGAATGCCTGGGACAGCGATGGTGACTTCATCAGTGACTTCGACGATTTTCACATCAGCTCAACCAGTGCCGTGCCGGGGTTCACTGGAATGGTGTATGCAGGCGGTGTCCTGCCTGAATTTGCCAATGCCAGCTATTCAGACTACGACGGCGACGGCATCAAGAACCCGTTCGACCCGCATCCGGGAGACCCATACAACAATGACGCCGACCAGGATGGCATTGATGATGCCATTGACCCGGTTCCGGGAGACAATGTAAACTACGGTGCGAACAATGGGGTGGGCTGGTATTCGGATGCCATCGGGGATATTGATGCGGACGGCATCCTGAACTTCTATGACAGCAGCCCGAATGGTGACGGCAGCAGTGGAGGGGGGGCTGCGAATGACACGGATGCCGACGGCCTTTCGGATGATGTGGACCCGGCTCCCAATGACTCCACCAATTACAGTCCTCACAACGGCATAAACTGGGCGGGTGATGTGCTGGGTGATGCTGACAGCGACGGCACGCTCAACTTCTTTGACGTCCATCCCCATGGATCAGGGCAGGATTCCGACAGCGACGGTCTGACGGATGACATCGATCCAGCCGTCCATGATTCCACCAACTACAGCAGCATCAATGACACCGCCTGGTATTCCGACGCACTATCGGATGCTGACAGCGATGGAACGGTGAACTTCAGTGATGCGCTCCCACATGGCTGGGTGGATGCGGATGTCGACGGCTTTTCCGATTCTGTTGATCCTGCGCCAAATGACGCCGGCAATTACAGTCCCATCAACGGGGTTGGCTGGGGCAGTGACGCCCTCGGTGATGCGGACGGCGACGGCCAGGCCAACTTTTACGACCCGGATCCCTATGGCGCACCGCCGCCGCCTGACTCGGATGGAGACGGGTTGAACGCAGACGACGAGGCCTACTGGGGAACGCGTGATGATGATCCAGACTCCGACGACGACGGCCTGACCGATTATGAGGAGGTGCAGGTGCATGGCTCAAGCCCGACAAACAAATTTTCCCTGAGCCAGGCAAGCGGGAGGGGGTCGCTCTACACCGACTGGCAGCTGGTGGACCAGACGGACACGGATGGTGACACCATCCCTGACAGGGTGGAGCAGCATTATTCCAACTACGGCCTGAGCGAAACCGATCCGCTGGACGCATTGCGTGACATTGACCACAACGGACTGAGCAACCTGACGCAGTACCAGATGGGCATCGCCCTGGATGCGGACATGCAGCGTTATGATGCGGATGGTGACGGAATGACCGACGTCTTTGAAGATCATCACCAGCTCAACAAGCATGACTTCAATGATGCCGTGGAGGATCCGGATCAGGACGGGGTGACCAATCATGAGGAGCAGGCGCTCGTGCTTGACCCAAGAAACCCAGACACAGCAGGATCCGGCGGTCCGCTGGGAGACCTGCTGCAGCTGATGCTCAGTGTGGCGTATCCGGGTGGAGAGACCCCGTCCGGCCAGGACGAGGATGAAAACGGCATTCCGGACTGGGCGGATGGAATGAGGGAGTCTGGAGCAACTTCTGCGGGGCCGTGCCGTTTTGTGCGCGCCTCCGCCGGCGACCTGGATGGTGACGGCATGTCCGATGTCTGGGAGCACCGCTACGGCCGGCATCTGTATCTGCAAAACGGCCTCAGCCTGCGCAACCCGAATGATGCAGGAGGAGACCCGGACCATGATCATCTTTCCAGCCTGAATGAATTCCGTTTTGACTCCAATCCCCTGGTCAGGCAGACCCTGCCGGGTGAGGATGATCATCAACGATTTCATGAGCGCCCCGGCACGCAGGCAACAGGGGGGCTGCTCAACCGCTACAGGGCCACGATTGCAGCTGAGTCCCCGAAGGGCTTGATCAAAGACTTCCGGTTGTGGGAAGAACCAAACTCGAACGGGGGCGGAAGCACTGGAGGCGGCGGCAGTGGAGGAAATCCCAAACCTGGTTCATGTGGAAAAAACACGACCAACTGTCCCGATTGCAACGGTAATGGGAGGGTGGCATGTCCCGAATGCGGGGGGCAAATGCCCAATTGCCCTGACTGTTTGAATGGGTTGACACGGTGTGGCTGTTTCAATGGCCAGTGTTACAGCTGCAATGGCACGGGCATTTCCACGGAGGTTGCTTGCACCTCCTGCGGGCAATCTTGTCAATCATGTGGAGGATCAAGAATCGTGGGTTATGCATGTGCCACTTGCGGTGGGGATAGCACGACAGACTGCTCAGCCTGCTCCAATCAGAGGTATTTTAACGGGCCGTGTGAGGCCTGCGCCAATTGCAGCGTGTGTGGAGGGGATGGCGTTCAACCTGGCAATGGTGCCTGCCAGACCTGTTCCGGAACCGGATTGTGCTCAAGCTGTTCCGGACTAATGACAGGGAGCCCTTGCGGGGCTTGCGCCGGCAGCGGTAAAAAGCCCAAGACATGCAGCGTCTGTGATGCTGATTTCAAGATAAACTGCAACCGTTGCGCCGGTTCCGGGAAAGATACGACCTGTGCCTGTGGAGTTACTGGCTGCACTTGCTTTGGCACTGGCACGCATTGCACTGCAAACGGAGGTGGTGGCTCCGGGACAGGAGGTGGTGGCTCCGGGAGTGGTGGCGATGATTCCACGGTTGTATCTTCCTCGATGACGACCGCCATCGGCAGTGTCACGGGCCAGAAGCACCGCAAGGTGGGCTTGAACGGTGTGCCGATGCCGGATTCGAAGCCGCAGGACCAGGATGAAAGCGGCGAAGCTCCGGAGGAAACCTACATAGATGCCTTCAGCCTTCAGCTCAGGCACTCGGTGACGGATGTTTATGTGCCGGCCGAAGGCTCGTTGCTGACCTTGAACGTGCGCCGTGACCTTTGCCAGGAAACCTGGTCAAGACGTCATGGCCTGCGTCCCCAGGAGCGGCCGGACCAGCCCTTCGGCCCCGGATGGACTTCGAATCTCTGCAGCTATGCCAGGTTCGACCAGATCAAGTCGGAGAACAGCACCACCGATGGCAGGATCACCCTTGTGGATGAGCAGGGCCAGTCTCAGGTGTTTTATTCCAGCCGGGGTGAATGGATTCGTGGCATGGATGATGTGCGTGATCCTAAAAACTGGTGTGACAGGCTCGAGGCCTCCTCTCCGATGACCTCCCTGGTTCTGCGTAAGAAGTTCGGCAGCACCTGTTATTATCAAATGGTGAGCATGCTGCCCATAGGCATCTACCCGGACCGCATCAACAGGCAGGGGCCGCAGCCCGACAGCATTTATTTCTACCGCCTGACCAGGGTCACGGACCGCTGGGGGAACCAGCTGCTGTATGAATATCCGTCCATGCCGGCGTCAACTCCGGACGACGAAAAGTATGACACCCTCATTCCTTCAAGGATCCATGACCCCGCAAGGCCCGGTCATGCGATTCAAATCACCCAGGCTAACGGCAGGGTCATGTCCGTGACCTCGCCGGATGGCAGCGTCATTTCCTACGGCTACAACAACATGACCGTGGGTACAGAAGAGTTGTTGTTGACCGGCAACCCTCACCCGGACCGCAGGCAGGACAGCTTCATGGTTTTGGGAAGTGTCGTCAGAGGAGGAAGTTCGGTTCATTACCAGTATGATGTGCAGGAGATCGAAAATCATAACTGGCCGCCTCGCGAGGACGGAGCACAGCTCTTCACCAGGCACCTTGCCTTGAACCGCATTGAGGATGAGCTCGGCAACGTTCATCAGTTCAGCTGGACGCCGGACTACAGCCTCAGGCACGACATTTCGCCTGCCTTGCTGTCGGACACCGGCGTTGATTCCCAGCCGATGATGCTGTGTGGCGTGACTCGTCCTGACCTGAGCGTGGTTCGGGTGATTGGCAGCCGTCATGCCAGCGGTTCCGGCCCGTTGCTTTCCAGCCAGGGCGGCTATCAGTTTGTCACGCCGGATGTCATCAATGTTTTTGTCGGCGGCGAAGGCGCCTACACCTTCGCCTTTTCATCACCCATGGTCGACTGCCCGGCCATGAGGCTGGAGCAGGGTGCGGATGATGACGTGACGAACCTGGCCGCTGTGGTGCAGTATCTCAAATCTTCCATCTACCAGGGGGTGCCCCCCTGGGCGGCCGCGGCTTTGAACACGGGATTTGGCATTGGCGCGGACTTGCAGGCATTGATTGACGGTGGCGCCGGCTCCGAACTGGTCGCCGAGCTCACCTTCAATCCCAACGCCTGCATGGCTGTGGACACCGCCAGGGACCTGTCCGGCAACGTTACCAAGTTTGCTTATGAGGATCCTGCCCCCGTGTCCGAAGGCTCCTTGTTCGTCAGACGATTGGGAAGCCAGTTCTACGATGACCCGACTTCAGAAACGGAGGCCTTTGGAACTCCCCAGGCTCGAACTCGCAGCTTCACCTATGATCCCGCCACCCGCATTCTCACCTCGACGACCGATGGCCGTGGCAACAGCACTGTTTATGAAGTGGATTTCAAGGGACGCCGCGTCTCGGAAACCCTTGATGGTCCCGGTGGAGGGGGGAGACGGACCGATTACTTCTTCAATGATGTGAAGTTCCCGGGACGGATGACCTCCAAGGTTGAACGCAGTTTGACGACAGGATTCCTTCCTTCACCCCCGACGGTGACGGTGTATGATCAGGGTGAGCCAGAAATGGTCGGCGGGGCTCCCCAGAACCCAGGATACTGGAGGGAAAAGACGGAGGCCATTGGCGAGGGCACATTGCAGGGCGTGCTGACCAGGCTCATCACCAGCACAACCACCATCGAGGATTTTGCAGGCAGAAAGCGACAGATCATCGACCCCAATGGCAATGTGACCTCATTTGACTATGACACCTCTGGCAGGCTGACCCAGGTTGTCCACCCGGACGGCAGCCAGAAGTCCTTGCAGTATGACCCGCATGGGAACCTGGTCCGTGAGACGGATGAATCCGGCCTGACCACCTTCCATGAATACGACATCTTCCACCGGCGGGTGAAAAGCGTGGTGGACCTGAACCAGAATGCTGCGATGGACCCGGGCTATGCGGATCAGGTGGCGGATCCCGCCACGGGCATGCCCGTTTACAACGGCGACATCGTCACCACCACCACTTACAATGCAAGAGGGCAGGTTCTGTCACAAGCTGATCCACGCGGCAAGGTCACCACCCATTCCTACGATTCGCATGGCCGGCTCGTCAGCACGGATGATGGCGGCCATTTGACCGCCTATGAATATGGCGCCAACAGCGGTGGCAGCGTGTTTGACACCAGCAGCTTCAAACCCGTCAGAATCACCGACCCCCGGGGGCTGGTCACCACATTCACCTACGACTCCCTTTACCGGCAGATCACCAGCAGCACTCCCCTGGGCGGCACCACGACCCAGGCCTTTGATGCCGCCAACAACCTCATCTCCGTCACCGATTGCCTGGGTCGTGTCACGACCAGGCAGTATGACTGCCAGGGCAGGTGCACAAAGACGACCTTTCCTGACAATGCGTCCGTTCAACAATTCCATGATCATCACGGCAAGGTCTGGAAGTCGATTGACGAGGCTGGAACAACGACCCTGCTTTCTCAGGACGCGGCGGGCAGGCCGATCATCAAGACGGTGAATGTTCCCGAGGGCATGCAGCAACCCGTGACCTACACGGAGTATGACCCGGCGGGCAATGTGGTGAAGGTCACGGACCCTCTCGGCAGGGCCGCCTACACCACCTATGACAACCGCAACCGTCCGGTCAGCGTCCATGCCGCACGTGTCTGGGACAGCGTCGGAGGGGCCTTTGTCTGGCCAGAAACCCTGACGACTTATGATGCCTCAGGTCGTGTGCTGTCCGTCACGGACCATACCGGCGCGACCGTTCAAAACGTGTATGATGCCGCCGGGAGGCTCTGGAAAACCACGGATCCCCTCGGTCATGTGACTGTTCGCACCCTTGATGCCAACGGCAACGTGCTGACCACCACCGACCCGCTCGGCCGCAAGACCACCAACACCTACAGCGCCCACAACCTCCTGTTGTCCACGACCGATGAAGCAGGCATCGTCAACGTCTTTGAATACGACGCTGTAGGAAACCGCACCAGGGTCGTTGACGGCCTGGGCCAGCAGACGGTCTTTGCCTACGACCTCCTGAACCGTCTCACAAGCCAGGTCTTCGCCAACGGCGACACATGGTCCCATGACTATGACAGCCTGCACAAGGTCAGCCAGACCAGCCCCAAGGGCGTCACCACCCTCTACTCTTACGATGCCCGCGACCGGCTGCTCACCAGCAGCGCCCCCGGCATCGTTAGAACTCATGTTTATGATCTTTGCGGCCGTCTGCTGCAGGTCACGGAAGCGGGGCGTCCCCAGGCTGCGGTGTCCTACACCTATGATTGTCTGGGAAGGCTGGGGACAGAGAGCAGCCGCGGCCTCACCCATGAGTATTTTTATGATCTATGTGGCAACCGGGTGCGTGCGGAGCTTGGCACCGGCCAGGTGGTGGAAACCAGCTACGATGCGCTGAACCGTCCTGAAACGATCAGCCAGGGCGGGCGGCTGACACGCTACGGCTATGATCTGGCCGGGCGTGCGGTGATGCTGATCGCAGGAAACGGCCAGGTGACGGAAAACGCCTATGACGCCGCCGGAAGGCTGGTCAACCGCGTGATGTTCCGCAGCCTGCAGAGGAGGACGGAGAACGATGTCATGGCGGAGTTCGGCTGGGCGCATGACGCGGCCGGCAATGTGGTGGCGCAGCATGAGGTGTGGCCGGGGGTGGCGCAGCGCAGCACCGGAGTCCGGGTCACGACCATGACCTATGACAACGCCGGTCGTCTTGAAACGGAAACGGTGGCGGACCCCGAGCAGGGCACGGCGGTCACCAGTTATGCCTACGATGCGGCGAACAACCGGGTGGGCAAGGCGGTGCAGGGGGGCGCGGAACCCGGCATCTGGGACTATGCCTACAATGCTGCCAACCAGCTGACCAGCTGGCGAAAACGGGACGGAACGGGCGCGGTTCTGCTCAAGGAGGCGGCGTTGAGCTACGATGCCAACGGCAACCGGAGCGAGCAGACGGTGACTGATTTGACGACGTCATTGGCAGCGGTGACGAGCTATGCGTGGGACGCGCAGGACCGGTTGAGCGCGGTGGTGATGCCTGACGGGGGAGTGCACGGCTACGAGTACGACTACCGGACGAGGCGGATCGGGATCACGAGGGCCGGAGGCGGGCAGGCTGACCAAGGCACGACGGTGGTGTTCAGCGGCGGGCTGAGCCTGGCGGAATGGGAAAGCACAGCCAGCACGGAGCCCCCATCCACGATCGCTGATCCCACATCCCCCATCGTGGAGTACCACCGGGGCCCTGACATGGGGGGCGGCGTTGGGGGGCTGCTCTACAGCCTGAGGGGATCGACGCTGAAATACAACCTGAGCAACGGGCGGGGGGACGTGGTGGCGCAGAGCAACGCGGCCGGGGAGGTGACCTGGACGGCGAGCTACGAGGCGTATGGGAAGCGGACGAAGGAGACGGGGGCGAACGCGGACAAGCAGAGGGCGAACAGCAAAGACGAAGACCCGACAGGACTGCTGAACGAAGGGTTCCGGTACCGTGACCTGGAGACAGGCGTGTGGCTGAGCCGCGACCCCGCCGGGTTCGTGGACGGCCCCAACCTCTATGCCTATGTGAAACAGAACCCGTGGACGGGCTTTGATCCGCTCGGACTAGCCGAGGAGTCGGTAGTGGTTAAGGCGATCAAGGAGCGAAGTGCGTTAGTGGCTCAAACCTATGAGAATGCTGGAAGGCAAGATGGGGCTAACGCCCAGCGAGCCAAGTTTGAAAGGGGGCAAGCAGCGGCCTCAGCGATGGCAGGTGGCATGAATGAATTTGTCTCGAATACTCCTATAGGAGCGGCTAACGAGGCATTCACAGGTGTAAACGCGATGGGAGATCCTTTGAGTGCTGGCGAAAGGCTGGCCGTCCTGGCGGGCTTTGTTCCAGCTGGGAAGTTCGTTGGCAGGCTTGGCAAAGCAGGAGTGGATGCATTGAGCTCAAGCGCCCAAGAGATCAGCAAGAAAGCCGATGAGATCGTGGATGCCATCCGCAAGGGTGGCGATGGTGCTGCAAAGAGTGGAGGAACGACATCAAAAGCGGCGCGGCGCGAGGCAATGAGGCAGAAAGGGATACCGACCAGCCAACAGCCCGTCTCACAGTCAAAGAATGCTTCTGGGCGCGAATACCAGTATGAGACGCCCAAGCCAGGTGGAGGCAGCCAGACCAAATCAGTCCAGCAGCAGACTATGGACAATAGCCACCCCGGACAGGGCCACTGGGAGGCTGGAACGGTCAAAACCGATCCAGTGACCGGGGAAATCAGAATGAACAACTACGGGCGCCCCAAACTCCAGAACGACAAGTCAAAAGTTGATTACGATGACTAGCCGCCCAAATGACATCAGGAGGCTGGCCGCCCTTCCGACTTACCTTACAGAACTTGCGGTTCTCACAGGGCGTGAAGTATCTGCGGAAGAATTGCTGCCGGAACAGGATACGTCGCTTCTTCGCGATGAGATCAAGGGCATCCCCAAAGGGCAAGTGGTCCGTGCTGCGATCCCATTTGAAGGGCGAACTAGCGAGGCATTCACCGCGATGATTGAGCATCTCCGAGTATTGAATCCTTCGCCCGTGGTGTTGTGGCCTCCGAAGGCAAACGACTGTGGCCTGCTTCTGGTTCCCTCGCTAAAGCACATCAATTTCGCTTTTCCTTTCGATGTGAATCCCGAGGGCATTTTGGTGATTGCTACGAAGGACGGCTGTGATCGAATGGTTCTCGATTTTAGCGATGAGGACGATGGCCGTTCGCTCGAAATCGAGCTTCATGGCAAGCACTGGTCGCAGGCAACGCCCCCAACTCCCGATTCGCCGCCTTCATCCCAGCGTGGCTGAGCTTGGAAAACGCTCCCCTGCTGCAACTGGATGACAAAATCCCCCTCTCTTTATCCCCCGTCTGACTGCATCAACGAAGGCCTCGGCATGGCAGAGGAGTTTGAAGCGGTCGAGGTGTCTGGGTTTGGCGCGTGAGGGTG
The DNA here is from genome assembly GCA_044345155.1 of Prosthecobacter sp. Lineage (GTDB taxonomy): Bacteria > Verrucomicrobiota > Verrucomicrobiia > Verrucomicrobiales > Verrucomicrobiaceae > Prosthecobacter. Next base: position 14,691 of record JBIJBP010000103.1, read on the forward strand.
GGCGGCAGGCGGGGATGAGTTGGGTGGAGGTGGTGGAGTGGGCGAAGCCTGGCTGGATGAAGACTTGCTTGCCTTCGTGTTCGCGCCATTCGGCGGGTTGCCACTGAAGGGGGGGCCTTCTCTCGCCGCCGTGAATGCCACGAAAAAGCTCCTTCCTTGAGCCGCCTGAGACTGCTAGAAAGGGGTCGATGTCCCGCCTGGTGTCCATGTTTTTGCTGTGGTTGCTGCTGCTCCTTGCAGCCGCGCCCGCATCGGCGGTGATGGACGTGCAGCCGAGAAACCACGCCTGGGAGCCGCCCGGATCGAGCTACGACCTCGCGCCAGATGTGCGCGACGGCCCCAACCTCTATGCCTATGTGAAGCAGAATCCTTGGTCCAAGTGGGACCCGCGCGGCTTGAGCCCTGAGGAAATGCTCGTCGGCAATCAAGCGGTGCAGATGCAAAAGACCTCGGACCGTGATGGTTCTGGTGTTTACATCATTCCGATCTTGTTTGCACCTGCTGCGATAGTGCTGCTGCCCGAAGCTGGGGCGGCGGCTGTCCTCAAGGAAGTGGGGGACGAAGCCTTTGATCAAGGATTTGAAGCATTGACGGGAGTCCCGGCACCTCCGACGAGCATCACGGACTTGGGCCAAAAGCTCGTCAAAGAAGGCGGCAAGAAGCTCGCCAAGGAAGGAATGGAAAAGACTGCACAAGACATTGCCAAGCAGTCGGAGCAAATTGTTGAAAAAGTTGACCCGAGAAACTTAGTTTCGCGGCAGGGACCGTCAGAGATGACTGGCAACAAGGTCAAACGCCTGACCAAGGACATGAAAGAGAATGGGTTTAATCCAGAGCATCCTATTGAAGCTGCGGAAGTAAATGGGAAAAGGATCATCATTGATGGGCATCATCGAACTGAAGCTGCGAAAAAAGCAGGCATACCTGAGGTGCCGGTGAAGAAAGTAGAAGTCACCCCTAAAAGGGCTGAGAAGCTCAGCCAACAGGCTGCCGACGCAGCTTCCGAAAGGGCATCCCGTAGTCGCTAATCAAGATGAACAAGACCTTACTTCCAGGGTATGAGGCCGTAGCTTCACTGGTGCTGCTTCAGCAGTCATTGTATGCGGCTATGGGAAGACGGTATCTATTTGAAGATCATGAGCACCTCACAGATGCTCCACGCTTCGGAAGTGTGACAACTTCAGATGCATATTGGGAGTTCACCAAACATGGGAAAGGGTTTCGCTTTGAGGAGATGCCAAGAGGGCCAGTCGTGGACATCCATATTTATATGCCGAGCGATCCCGATTTCATTGATGCTGCAAGACTAGTTGAATATGTAGAATCAATTGGTGTGACCCAGCTGCTTTTCGATGACATGGCTGTGGATGCAACAAAGGAGAGGGCAATTGAGCGCCAGCTTATCGCCATGGTCGAAAATGGCATGCTTGTGCAGCACCCTCGTAACAAACACCTTTATCGCCTAGCATCGGGAAACGGGTCAGGCTCCAACATGCTAACAAAAGACTCGCTCTCAAATTATCCCTGATTTGATCCCCCGTCTGACTGCATCGACGAAGGCCTCGGCATGGCAGAGGAGTTTGAAGTGGTCGAGGTGACGGGGTTTGGCGCGAGAGGGAGGGCGGCAGGCGGGGATCAGCTTGGTGGAGGTGGTGGAGCGTAAGCGTCACGCACAGCGCCTTTGCTGATTGATCGCGTCGGCGGCGGTTGGTGCTTTGCTGGCGGGTTTGGCCGGAGTGCGTGCCTTGGCCCATTCCTCGGGCGCGAGGCTTGCGTAGTCCTGAGCGGCCATTGTGGGCATCCGGGTGAACACGTCGCGCAGATACTCAAAGGGATCGATGCCGCGACGGCGGCAGGCTTCGATCACCGTGAACACGATGGCGCTGCGTTCACCCGCTTCCGCATCGCCGATGAACAGCCAGTTTTTCTTCCCCACGGCGGTCGGGCGGATGGCGTTCTCGACAAGGTTGTTGTGTATGCCTCGACAGGTCGTTGGGGTTCTCCGGGTTCAAACCCCGGCTGGCTATTTCGCTCCCGCCAGAAGCACTGGGAGCGGTTCAAGAGGTGACAAATGAGCCGAAGTACTTCCAGAAAAGGCCCCTGCAAAGGGGGCCAGCGATCATGCGGGCTGCAATGTGATGTGAACACGGAGCAGGCCTCGAAATGTCGTCGTGGGAGCCGACCCGCCATAATAACGGGGAAGGCCGCTGTCTCCAGCAGGTCAGAGCGAACTGCTGCTGGAGGTCCCGCCGGGGTAGTCGTGGCAGCACGCATGAAAGAGGAACCCAACGGAACGAGGGAAGTCTGTGGGAAGGGGTCTGCCAGAGTGGCATCTGGCAGGGCAACGTCCATTTCCAGAAGGAAGATGGCCGCTTCCGTGCAGATGGCGGATGAGGGCGTAGTAGCGACGAAGCCCGGTAACGCGGGTGGAGCCAAGGCCCTCTGGTCCGCCGACAAGCGCACCGAAGGAGCAAGAACTGCGAAGATTGATGGCAACATCTATGAACTTCGTCCGGCGAAATCCGGCACGGTTCGGAAGCTCCAGAGGACGCTGATGGCAAAAGCCAAGACAGAACCCGGCCTGCGTTTTCACAGCCTGTGGGACAAGGTGTGGCGGGAAGACATCTTGCGTGAAGCCTTTGAGCGCTGCCGCCGCAAGGCGGGAGCGCCAGGAGTGGATGCAGTGAGCTTCGAGCACATCGAGAATCAAGGCGTGGATCAATGGCTGGGGAAACTGAAGGAGGAGCTGCGCGAGGGACGATACCAAGCGCAGCCTCTCCTGCGTGTATGGATACCCAAGGCATCGGGAGGAGAAAGACCGCTGGGCATCCCCACGGTGAAGGATCGAGTGGTGCAAATGGCGATGGTGCTGGTGATAGCTCCGGTCTTCGAAGCCGACCTCTGCGAGGAGCAGATGGGCTTTCGTCCCGGTCGCGATGCCAAGACTGCCGTTCGTCTCGCCTATTACCAGGTGGGACAAAAGGGCCGTCAGGAAGTCGTGGACGCGGATCTGAGCGACTACTTCAACACCATACCGCACGGTGCGCTCATGAGAAGCCTGAGCCGCAGGATAGCCGACGGGAAGGTACTCTCGATGATCCGGGCATGGCTCAAGGCCCCCGTCATGGAAAGGCGCAAGCCTGGAAGGCCGGGCAGCCGGACAACGGAAGCCAAGGACAGCAGCCGGGGCACGCCACAGGGAGGAGTCATCTCACCCCTGCTTGCCAATGTGTACTTCAGGCGCTTCATCCTGGCGTGGAAGAAGTTCGGTTGCGAAGAGCGCACCGGGTCGAAGATCATCAACTATGCCGATGACTTCGTGATTTGCTGCAAAGCAGGCAAAGGGCCGCAAGCTCTTGCCGACATGCGGTGCATCATGAAGAAGCTCGGGCTGAAAGTGAATGATCAGAAGACCCGTCTGGTGCGTGTTCCCACGGATAGTTTTGACCTCCTGGGTTACACCATCGGCCGGTTTTATGGGAAAGCCGGCAAGCCCTACATTGGAACACAGCCCTCGAGGAAGGCGCTGCTCCGAATGCTTGGAGCCATACACGACGAAACCACCAGTCAGTGGAACGCCTCGACACCCGAGGCAAGGACAGCGGTGATCAACCAGAAGCTGCGGGGCTGGGCGAATTACTTCGACCAGGGACCCGTGCTGAAGGCTTACCGAACCATCCAACAGTACACTGAGAGGCGGTTGCGCAGATGGTTGATGCGGCGAAGGCAGAAGCGGGGCACCGGGTATCGCCAGTACCCGGACAAGCATCTCTATGAGAAGCTTGGACTCGTCAGACTGCCGGACAGCCGCGAAGACCTGTCGAACGCGAAGGCCGGAAAGTCGGGGATGAGAGCCGGATGCGGGAAATCTGCACGTCCGGTTCGAGGAGCGGGAACAGGAAACGGAACTATGGCGGAACCTGAAGCACCGACACTCCAACTTTGGTGAGGCCGAAGCAACAGCAACTTCTTTCGCCGACAGTCACCGCGCCTGTTCCCGACTCTACCAATCTCGACGCGCCCGTCCTCAAGGAACACGCGCAGCCCGTCCCACACGGTGAGCGTGTATTGGATGGCTTTGCCCATCTGGCTGGCGGGAAGGTGGCGGCGGCGCTTCTTCCAGTGCTTCAAGAT
>JBIJBP010000104.1:0-18814 GCA_044345155.1 Prosthecobacter sp.
GGTCATCCAGGGGCCCAAGTGCTCTGGCAGGGCCTCGCCAAGCTCGACATCATCACCGAGGTCTGGCGCAGACTCCGTCACCCTCCCTCTTGTGGGTAAAGCTCAGAGCAGGCTGCCGCAGTCCATGTCCAGAAGGCCATCCCCAAGAACTCCAGCCCGGGGTTTCTTCGTTAGCAAAGAAACTCTCGCGGCTGTGATTCGTGACATTCCAGGGTTGACCCGTGCGCGGCGCTCCATTCATGCCACGACATCATGAGGCCCGAAGTTCCATCCGAAGATGAATGCCTTCGCGGCACACGGAACTGGCCGCATGCACCGCCCCATCGGCTTTCCGAAAGCGGCGTCTACTTCGTCACAGCGCGTGCCCGCGAACAAAGGCACCTGTTCAACACACCCGACCGACGCGATTGGTTTGAGCAGCTGATTTTCGACGCATTCACAGAGCCCGGCTGGAAGCTCGAAGCCTGGGCGGTGCTATCGAACCATTACCATGTCGTCGCGCACAGCCCTCGGGGAGGAGCCGAGACTCTCCGGGAAGTGGTTCAGAAGATTCACAGCCTGGCCACCAAACGATTGAATGTGGAGGATCAAACACCTGGGCGCACACGGCTGTGGCAGAACTATCGCGAGACGCATCTCACCTATGCGCAGAGCTACTTCGCCAGGCTCAACTACGTCCATCAAAACCCGCGTCATCACGGCCTGGTGCCGCAGGCATCGCAATGGAAGTGGTGCAGTGCCGCTGCCTTCAAACGTGAAGCCACACCCGCCTGGGTGAAAACCATCGCCAGTTTTCCCTTCGATGAAATCGCCGCCGAAGATGGCGAGTGACATGGATCGACATGGATCACATGGACTGCGGCAGCCCTGCTGCCGCTTTTACCAGGCCAGCCCTGCTGGCCGTCGAGGAACCCCAGAGAAGGTCCTCCCAAAGAACCCCGCCTCTGCGCCAGCTTTCATGCCTCGCTCATCCAGAGACTTCATCGGGATCACATGGACTGCGGCAGCCTGCTGCCGCTTTTTCCAGGCCAGCCCTGCTGGCCGTCGAAGAACCCCAGAGAAGGTCATCCCAAAGTCCCCCAAACCTGCGCCAGCCTTCATGCTTCGCTCATCCAGAGACTCCATCGGCAGCAGGGCTGCCTTTCCTAAAGCGGCAGCAGGCTGCCGCAGTCCATGTCCAGAAGGTCATCCCAAAGAACCCCGCACCTGCGCCAGCCTTCATGCCTCGTTCACCCAAAGACCCCATCGGCAGCAGGCTGCCGCAGTCCATGTGTCAGATCCAGGCTTGTCCTGAGGCTTACAGCTTCTTGATCCGGATGTTGCGGAACAAGACAAGATCGTTGTGACCGGCGAAACCGAAGTGACCGCTGGTGCGGTCTTTGCCGGGGTGAGGCTTCTTGCCCATGACCTCCTCCAGGTTCACCTGGCTCAGGTCGGTGTCGAGGATGGTCACGCCGTTGAGCACGACCTTGATCGTAGAGCCTTTGACGGTGACTTCCTGCACGTTCCATTCGCCCGCCGGCTTCAGGTGACCACGCTTGGCGGCCACCATGCCGTAGGCGGAGCCATGATACTGGCGCGCGTCCAGCTTGGCATACTTCGGGGCGTCGTTGTCGAGCACCTGCAGCTCGCACATGCCGACATAGGCCGTGTCGCCCGAGCCGGGATAACGAATCGCCAGCCCGTTGTTCGAACCAGCGGGGATCAGGATCTCCAGACGCACGACAAAGTCGGCATACTCCTCCGCCGTGTAGATGGTCCCGCCTTTGCCAGCCTTGCAGGCGATCGCGCCATCCTTCACTTCATAGTTCTCCACCGGCCCCATCCAGCCGGTGAAATCCTGGCCGTTGAAGATGCTGACAAAACCGTCCTCGGCGGCGGACAGGGAGGCGGTGACGGCAAGAAGGCTGAACAGCAGGGAGCGGAGCATGAGGATCAAACAAAAGGTTGGGTGTGAGCGGAGGAATGCGAGGTACGTGAGAGATTCACACAGCACGTCTCAGCCCACCGAGCAGATGCCGACGGCCTGCTTCAGCGAGGCGAGCTTGTCGGGACGCTTCGGAATAAACTCCTGGCCGAGATAACCCGTGTAACCGGTGGCCTGGATCGCCGCGATGATGGCGGGGTAGTTCAACTCCTGCGTGTCATCAATCTCGGCACGGCCCGGCACGCCGCCGGTGTGGTAATGGAAGAAGTGCGCGTGATGCTTCTGGATCGTCGCGATGACGTCGCCCTCCATGATCTGCATGTGGTAGATGTCATAGAGCAGGCCGAAGTGCGCCGAGCCCAGCTTCTCGCACAACGCCACGCCCCAGGCGCTGTGGTCGCACATGTAATCGGGGTGGTTCACCTTGCTGTTCAGCAGCTCCATGACCAGCTTCACGCCGAGCTTTTCCGCCGTGGGCATCAGGCGCTTCAGGCCGATGGCGCAATTTTCCAGGCCCTGCTCATCGCTCATGCCGTCGCGGTTGCCGCTGAAGCAGATCACCTGCTTGAAACCGGCCTCGGCACTGACTTTCAGAAGCGGCTCGTAGGCCTGGAGGAGCAGGTCATGATGCTCCACACGGTTCCAGCCCTTCGGGATCGGGCCGATCTTCACGCCGCCCGGTCCTTCAATTGTCGGATAGCTCACCATGGCGCAGTGCAGGCCATGCTTTTTCAGCGTCGCAAAGTCCGGCGGATCGAGCAGCTCGATGGACTCCAGGCCGATCTCCCTGGCCGCCAGGCACATCGTCTCCAGCGGGATGCTCTTGTAGCACCATTTGCAGACCGAATGCCGCACCTTGCCCTGCCCGGCGGCACCTGCGGCCTTCTCGGCGGCCTCCACCTGGGCTTGCAGCAATGCGGCGACGGCGCTGACGCTTGCAAGCCGGCCAAACTGACGACGTGAAAGGGAGGAATGGGGATTCATCCGGCCAAACTAAAAGCAGGACAATGCCGAGTCGAGCCTGAACTCCGAAGGGCCGGATTGACAGGATCCCGGGCGCCCTGTCAGCATGGTTGATCATGAACAACAACCCGGTCGGCTGGTTTGAAATCTATGTGCAGGACATGCCTCGAGCCCGTGGCTTTTACGAGCAGGTGTTCCAGGTCACCCTGGAGGCGCTGCCCGGCACGCAGCATGAAATGTGGAGCTTTCCCATGGCGGTAGAACGCTGCGGATCGCCCGGCGCCCTGATCAAGATCGAGGGCTGCCCCTCCGGCCCCGGCGGCACGCTCATCTACTTCTCCTGCGAGGACTGCGCCGTGGAGGAGGCCCGCGCGGTCAGCGCCGGCGGCCGGGTCTTCAAACCCAAGTTTTCCATCGGCCCCTACGGCTTCATCGCCCTGGTCTTCGACAGCGAAGGCAACCTGATCGGCCTGCATTCACGGAAGTGAGGTCATGAAAAGGTTTTTTGCATATACGCTTCCACCTCAGCGATGATTTGATGGTGGGTCTTTTTGGGAGGCTGACACTTAGCTGCCCAGGTCCGACCCGGGTGCAATTCATCCCAAAGAGGCCTCATGCCGTTGTATCTGCCTTTTCCTGGATCATGATTGCCGAAGCCTTCCACAACCTGGTTCCAAAGCGGCTGAAACCTTTGGATCAGAAGCGTCTCACCGAGTGAAATCCAGATGTCATCCACAGGCAGCATCCGGTAGACGAAATCTTCGATTCTCAATGAATCGACGGCTTTCAAAGTTTCCGCATGCTCCTGTAACCTGCTTACCAGGCCGTTTGAGTCCAGGGACGCGTCCAGGCTGCCGCCTTTCCTGCCGCCTTTTGGAATGGCTTTGCCAACATAGATGGGATGGATGGCGGAATCTTGATTGACGGCAGACAAGGGCCCATAAGGCGCAAAGGCGCCCGAATAATAAATCGCATAGACCCCGGCACCCCTGATCCTCTCAATTTCATTCATCGGGCGCGATGCCGTCGACAACAATGCATCCACGATGCTCCTGCCCAAATTTGGCTTATCGAGCGGGTTGAACGGGCTTGATGGTCTTGGTTCGTCCATTCGCTGGCTTGAGGTGTTGGTAGATGGATGCCGCGACTGTCTGGGCAAGACGAACAGGCACGGCGTTGCCAAGTTGTCTCATGCTTTCAGTCCACGAACCACTGAAGACATAATCGTCAGGAAAAGTTTGTATCCTCGCGGACTCGCGCACCGTGAAATAGCGGACATCGCCGTTTAAGTAGGCCAGCATGTTTTCTCCGCCTGGAACACCATGATCCCCGGCTTTCAACGCCTTTGCCGGGAGATCCATCGGACTGCCTGTATGGCCTGGGTAGGCTTTGGCGCCAGGTTGAAACTGATGATTATTGCCATGAGCTCCCTTCCTTGGATCAGGAAGTCCTTTGAGTCCGTCACGCACAGTGCGCCAGCGCTCCAAAGTCTGGAAAAGCATGCCATGGGAAAGAGCCTCCACCCGGGACCGGAGCTCCAATGGCAGCCCTGGTTTGCGCAGGCCGTGTTCCAACCAATAATCTCCGGTCACATACTTGGCCTTCAGCAACTCGTCCTGGCTGTGTGTGACGGATGGGAAAAACCAATTCGACTCGATGTCGGAGCGGAAGCCCACAAAGAAGACCCTGTGTCTTTGCTGCGGGACACCATAATCTGCTGCATTAGCCAGGTGGATGGTGACGCGATAGGTCAACTCATCCCTGCAGACGCCAGAATTGTGATGCTTCTGCAGACGCTGGAGATTTTTATCCCAGGCGATGTTCTGTGAAACAGGAAAATCAGGGTAGGTCAGCTGAAGCCGCACATATTCCACGTAGTTCTGAAAAGCCGGACGAAGCAGGCCCCTGACGTTTTCAAACATGAAGGCTTTCGGCCTTAGCTCGCTCACCGCACGCACAGCCTGAGGAAACATGTCCCTGAGGTCATCGTAGCCCCTGGCCTTGCCACCAATGGAAAAGGGCTGGCAAGGAGGGCCGCCCGCCACAAGATCCACCGCACCAAACTCCCTGAAACGAATTTCACGAATGTCCGACTCGATGACATTCCACTTTGGGCGGTTCAGCCGCAAAGTCCTACAGGCATCCTTGTTCCGCTCAACCAGGGCGACTGAATCAAACCCGGCGGCTTCGAGTCCCAAGGCCAAACCTCCAGCACCAGAGAATAGTTCAATTGAACGCATTTCTGATCCTGGTCAGGTTTGCTCTTTGTGTCGAGGAAATTTTACGCTTACTGCGCGTTCACCCAGTCGATGGCGGCGCGGCAGATTTCCCAGAAGCTTCCATGCTCCAGGCTGGCGCCACCGACGAGAGCGCCGTCGACGTCCTTCTGGCTGATCAGCTCGGCCATGTTGCCGGGCTTCACGCTGCCGCCGTACTGGATGCGGATCTTCTGGGCGGTGTCCTCGCCGAACATGTCGGTGAGCACCTTGCGGACAAAGGCGTGGGCCTCCTGCGCCTGCTCGGGGCTGGCGGTGCGGCCGGTGCCGATGGCCCAGACGGGCTCGTAGGCGATGACGCAGTCGAGCACACGGCGGGCGCCGACTTCGGCGAGGGATTCGCGAAGCTGGCTTTCCAGCACCTTCTCAATGAGGCCGCCGTCGCGCTCCTCCAGGGTTTCACCGATGCAGAGGATCGGGTGCAGACGGGCTTCCAGCGCGGCGAGCACCTTGGCATTCACGATGGCGTTGCTTTCTCCGTAGAGGCTGCGGCGCTCGCTGTGGCCGAGGATGACGTGCTTGCAGCCGCATTCCTTGACCATGCGGGCGTTGATCTCGCCGGTGAAGGCGCCGCCGGCATGCTGGCTCATGTTCTGGGCGGCCAGCTCGACGCTCTGCTCACGGGCGTTGACGAGGGCGTTGTTGGCGCGCTCCAGGCTGACGGAAGGCGGGGCGACGACAATCTGGATGGGGCACTTGTCCGGCACGAGGCGGGCGAAGGAGCGAAGAAAGTCATCGGACTCCTGGGGAGTCATGTGCATCTTCCAGTTGGCGGCGACGATAGGCTTGCGGATGTGGGTCATGGGAGAGGGTGAGGGAACGTTGGCGGTGGTTGGCGATGGTTGACGGTGGTTTACAGTGGATTTCGGGAAGGCTTGGACGGGCTGGGCAAACAATCGTCAACCACGGTCAACAACCGCAAACCCCTGTAAACGGCCTGGCTTACTTCTCCTGCAGACAGGCGACGCCGGGCAGCACCTTGCCTTCGAGGAGTTCCAGGGACGCACCGCCGCCGGTGGAGATGAAGGTCATCTTGTCGCCCAGCTTGGCCTTCTTCACGGCCTTCACGCTGTCGCCGCCGCCGATGATGTTCTTGGCGCCGGTGTTCCGGGCCATGGCCTCGGCAATTTCAAAGGTGCCCTTGGAGGCTTCCTTGATTTCAAACACCCCCATGGGGCCGTTCCAGATGACCGTCTTGGCCTTGGCGATCTCCTCGCTGAAAAGCTTCACGGTTTCAGGGCCGATGTCGACACCCTCCCAGCCGTCCGGAATGCTTTCGTTCACGCCGGTGTACTTCGTCGTGCCGAGCTTCTTGGCATCGAAGTCAAAGGCGTCGGTGATCATGGCATCGACGGGGATGAGCAGCTTCACGCCGCGCTCCTTGGCCTTGTCGAGAGCGGCCTGGGCGATGGGCTCCCACTCGGGCTTGTAGAGGCTTTTGCCAATGGAGATGCCCTGCACGATCTTGCGGAAGGTGTAGGCCATGCCGCCGCCGATGATGATGGTGTCGGCCTTTTCCAGCAGGCGGTTGATGACGCCGATCTTGTCGCTGACCTTGGCGCCGCCAAGGATCACCACGAACGGACGGTCGGGGTTTTCCAGCTCGTCGTGCAGGTAGGCCAGCTCCTTCTCCATCAGCAAACCGGAGACGGCGGGCAGATGGTCGGCAACGCCGGCGGTGGAGCTGTGGGCGCGGTGGGCGGAGCCAAAGGCGTCGTTCACGAAGACCTCGGCCAGCTCGGCCAGGCCCTTGGCGAGTTCAGCGTCGTTTTTCTCCTCACCGGCATGGAAGCGGGTGTTTTCCAGCAGCAGCACGCCGCCGGCAGGCAGGGCTTCGGCCTTGGCCTTGGCGACCGGGCCGGTGGTCTCCTCGGAAAACGCCACCGGCACACCGATCAGGGCGCTGAGGGCCGGGGCCACGGGGGCGAGGGACTGCTTGGGATCGCGCTGGCCCTTCGGACGACCGAGGTGGGAGCAAAGGATGACCTTGGCACCCTTTTCGAGCAGGGCCTTGATCGTCGGCAGGGTTTCCTGGATGCGGGTGGCGTCCGTGATGACCATCTGGCCGTCCTTTTCTTCCAAGGGAACGTTGAAATCGACGCGCACGAGGACGCGCTTGTTGCTCAGGTCGATGTCGCGGATGGTCTTTTTGGGCATGGTCGTGGGAGGATGAAAAGCAGCGCCTTAGGGCGCAAGGGGCGTGAGGAGTAGCACAGAGCGTGCAGGGCGCTCGTGATTTTTTCAGCCCCTGCGGCCCGGCGCTTGGCAAGCGCCGTCCCGGGGCGGATGAAGCCCTTGCCAAGGGGGCGGAACTGCCCTTCATGACGGCTGCCTTTTCTCCCATGTCCGACCTCAAGTCCTACCTCACCGAGCGCTGCGCCTACACCGATTCTCTGCTCGACCAGTGGATCCCCTCCGTGGAAACCGCGCCCGCGACCATCCACAAGGCGATGCGCCACAGCGTGTTCGCCGGGGGGAAACGCCTGCGCCCGATCCTCTGCCTGGCCGCCGCCGAGGCCTGCGGAGGCTCCCAGGAAGGCGCCGGACCCGCCGCCTGCGCCGTCGAATGCCTGCACACCTACTCCCTGATCCACGACGACCTGCCCAGCATGGACAACGATGACTTCCGCCGCGGCGTCCCCACCTGCCACAAGGTCTATGGCGACGGCATCGCGGTGCTGGCCGGGGACGCGCTGCAGGCCCTGGCCTTTGAGCTGGTGGTCAAGACCCCCGCCGTCAGCCGCTACACCGCCGGCGACCTCGTCCGCGAGCTGGCCGTCACCGCCGGCAGCCTGCACCTCGTCGGCGGCCAGGTGGCGGACCTGGAAGGCGAAGGCCGGAAGCTGCCCCTGGAGGCCCTGCGCTTCATTCACGAAAACAAGACCGCCGCCCTGCTCACCACCAGCCTCCGGCTCGGCGGCATGAGCGCCGACGCCACGGCGGAACAGATGCAGGCCCTGCGCGAGTTTGGCATGGCCACCGGCCTCGCCTTTCAGATCATCGACGACATCCTCGACGTGACACAGACGAGCGAAAAGCTGGGCAAGAGCGCCGGCAAGGACCTCGCCTCCGAAAAGAGCACCTACCCGGCCCTCATCGGCCTCGACGCCTCCCGGGCCGAGGCCCAGCGCCTGACCCAGCACGCCCATGATGTGCTGAGCCTTTTTGGTTCGGCAGGCGGCCGCCTGCACGAGCTCGCCGACTACCTCCTGGCCAGGGATTATTGAAGCGCGGCGCAGAGATTTGACGCCGTGCTTTTCAAGCCATGAAAACACGGCACAATGGCGCGCCGCATGTCCCTATCGTCCGCCGCCAGCAGCTCCAGCCACCCGATGCTACGCGTGGTGGTCTACGGGGCGGCCGTCGTGCTGGCCCTGCTGCATGTGTTCGTCACCTTTCGCGGCCTCAGCAGCGAGGCCGGCATGGAGCAGGCGCAGCTCGCCCGCGAAATCGCCCGGGGCCGTGGCTATCAGACCAAGGTCATCCGGCCCCACGCCTGGGCGCGCCTGGAAAGTCATCACCAGCAGGCCTCCCCGGCCGCCATGCCGGAGATCACCCAGCCGCCTCTGCAGGCCCTGGTCTGGGCGCCCGTCTTCAAGCTGCTGGAACGCCACCAGCCCTTTGATCCCGTCAAAGGCGGCTCGATCTACCTGCTCGACCGCGCTGTGGCCTGCCTGGGCGTGCTCGGCTTCCTGCTGACCCTGTGGTGGACCCACGGGGCGGCGCGCTGCCTGTTTGATGAAACCGTGGCCGCTGTGGCGCTGCTCTGCCTGATGGTCTGCGAACCTCTCTGGCAGCTCGCCGTCAGCGGCAGCCCCCTGGCGCTGCTGACCCTGCTCTTCGCCCTGGGCTTCCGCCTGCTCGCCTCGGCCCAGGTCCGCGTCCAGGAAGGCCAGGGCGTGATGCTCCAGGCCGCCGGCATCGGCCTGCTCGCCGCCCTGATGCTGCTCACCCACTGGATGGCCCTCTGGCTGGTGGCCGGGCTCATCCTCGCCTGCGCCCTGACGCTGAAAGGCGGCAAACCGGCGCTGATCCTCATCGCCTTGCTGCCTCTCGCGGCCCTGGCCGCCTGGGGGCTCTGGCTCACCCAGGCCTGCGGCGATCCCCTCGGCGGTGCCAAACCGCTGTTCCAGGCGCATCTGCTCACCACCCAGCCCTCGCTGATCGACCGCGAATTTTCCCTCATCACCCAGCCGGTGTACTTCGACGACCTGCTGCGCAAGATGGTGGTCAACTGGCGCAACCAGCTCTCCCAGGGCTTCGCTCATCTGGCCTGCCTGGTGCCCGCCACCGTCTTCTTCATCGCGCTCATGCACCGCTTCCGGCGCCAGGAGATCACCCGCTCCGCCCAGGCCCTCGCCGTGATCTTCGGCATGCTCGCCATCGGCCTCGGCATGCTCGGCCTGCCCGAGAAGACCGAGGATGACAACGCTCTCTACATCGTGCTCGCTCCTGCCATGACCGTCATCGGCTGCGGCATGCTCGCCGTCCTCTGGTCCCGGTTTCGCGGCAGCATGGACACCAGCTTCTGGGCACGCCTCGGCTTCGCGGTCCTCGCCGTCGCCAGCTCGGCCCTGCCCATGGCCGCCGAGCTGCCCTCCACCGTCAAGATGGGCCTCGTGCTCCGCGGCCGCATCCATCCCCAGTGGCCGCCCTATGTGCCCGACCGCGTCACGTTCGTCCGCCGCCTCATCGACCCGGACGAGGTCGTCTTCTCCGACGCCCCCTGGTTTGTCGCCTGGTATGCCGACGTCCCCACGATCTGGCTGCCGGTCAAACGCAGCGACTTCACCGCCATGACCACCCAGGTGGAAGCCAGGGGCGGCCGAGTCGCCGGCATCGTCGTCACTCCCCTCAGCGCCAGGGTCAACCACCTCCACGAAGCCTTCGACGGCCCCTACCGCGAGTGGCCCGACCTCATCTTCCGCGGCCCCATGCTCGCCCTCGACCGCGAATTCATGCCGCACCCGGAGTTCAAGTTCAAGGTGCCCCTGCCCCTGGTGGCCGTTCCCGTCGGTGGCAAGGAAAACCTCAGCATGCAGATGACGTTCTACACCGACCGCATCCGTTCGATCCAAAAGCAGACCCCATGACCACGCGCCGCAGCTTCCTTCACAACGCCTCCCTTCTCGCCGGCTCCCTCGCCGCCTCCGGACTCACGACTGCGGCCGCCGCCCCGGCCGCGAACGCACGGCCCAACAAACTCTGCTTCTTCACCAAGCACCTCCAGGGCCTCGGCTTCGATGACATCGCCGGCCTCGCCGCCGAGATGGGCGTGGACGGTGTCGAATCCCCCATCCGCCCCAAGGGCCACATCGAGCCCGAGAAGGTCGAGGACGAGCTGCCCCGCTACATCGAGGCGCTCAAGAAGCAGAACCTGGAGATGACCCTCCTCACCTCCGGCATCAACGAGGTCAGCCAGGAACAGCGCACCGAGGCCGTCCTGCGCACCGCCGCGAAGCTCGGCGTGAAGCGCTTCCGCATGCTGTATTACAAGTATGACCTCGACAAACCCATCTGGGCCCAGCTTCAGGAGGTCAAACCCCGCCTCAAGGACCTCATCCAGCTCTGCCAGGAAATCGGCATCCAGCCCCTCTTCCAGAACCACAGCGGCAAGGATTACTTCGGCGCCCCTGTCTGGGACATCTACAGCCTCATGCAGGAGTATCCGGCGGAGCAGTTCTCCTTCTGCTACGACATCTACCACGCCACCGTCGAAGGTGGCATGCAGTGGCCCCTCAGCGCCGCCCTCACCGCCGACCACTGGGGCGCGATCTACTTCAAGGATTTCCAGTGGATCGGCCGCAAGGCCGAAGGCTGCCCGCTCGGCCAGGGCCAGGTCAGCCCCGACTTTGCCAAGCTGCTCCTCAAGCGCGGCTACACCGGCCCCATCTCCCTGCATGTCGAATACCTGAAGGGCGACGCCAGGGATCCCGCCGTGCTCAAGCAGTTCCGCGAAGCGCATGTCCGTGACTTTGCGGTGCTCAAGCAGTGGATGGGCTGGGCCTGATCCAGGGCTGACGCATCCATTGAGCCAAGGGTGGTCAGTCATGGCTTCAGTCACAGGATCGACAGGATTCGCAGGACAAACAGGATTTTTCAGACCTGTTCATCCTGACCCTCTGGGGAATCCCCCTTTCTCACCTTGAAGCGGGAGCCCGGGCCTGATCCGGCCCGCTTCCACTTGACCGCCCGGACACGTCGTGGTTCACCACGGCCCCTTTTTCATGCACTACTTCATCACCGGCACCGACACCGATGCAGGCAAGACCTACATCACCTGCCTGCTCATCGAGGCGCTGCGCCGGGCCGGCCATGACGCCGTTGGCTACAAGCCCTTCGCCTGCGGGGACCGACGCGATCCCCTCGCCCTCCAGCAGGCCAGCGGCGGCGTCCTCGCGGTCGAGGAGATCAACCCGGTGTTCCTGAAGGTGCCCGCCTCCCCCTACGCCGCCGCCCTGCTGGAAAACCGCAGCGTCGATGTCGAGGCCGGCCGCAGCGGCTTCTACGCCCTCGTGGCGAAGCACGCCCATGTTCTCGTTGAAGGAGCCGGCGGCTGGGAGGTGCCGCTCGCCGGCAAAGACACCCTGGCCGACTTCGCCGTCGAGCTCGGCCTGCCGGTGATCGTCGTGGTCAACAACAGGCTCGGCTGCCTCAACCACACCCTGCTCACCGTCCGCAGCATCCAGCAGCGCGGATTGAAGTGCGCCGGCATCATCCTCAACCACGCCCAGGACGAACGCGACGCCGCCAGCATCTCCAACCGCCGCGTCCTCGAAAACTTCCTCGACGTCCCCGTCCTCGCCGACGTCATGCACGGCGAAACCGAGATCGACTGGCCCGAAGGCCTGGGGATTTGAGCCTGCTCAAAGGTCACTCGCACCCGTAAGGGATCGTCAGGATCGCTTGTGTTTCAAAAAGCATCAGGCCGTGCATCCGTTTTGTTCGACCAGAGGGCCTTGGCTGGCTCATCCTCGCAGCCGTGCAGCCTGCATGGCCTCACTTTTTAAGCTCATCATGGCTTCCCTATAAGTTCGTTCAGACCCTCGACGACCTTCTGCAACTCAGAAGCATGGCAGGCAGCCAGCCTGCCAGCGAGACGCTGAGTCGAGATCGTCCTAATCTGTGAAATCTTTACCCAAGTGCGCTTCGGCAGCGATGTCTTGGTCAGCTCCAAGGTCAGAGGAAACCCAGCTCGAGGCTCTGCACTCGTCAACGCAACAGCAATCACTGTGCCTGAACGGTCGTTGAAGGCAGGGCGACTCAGAATAAGAACGGGCCTCCGCCCAGCCTGCTCGTGCCCAACTGTGGGATCAAGATCAGCCCAGTAGATGTCACCTCTCAGTATGCCGGCCATTCGGTAAGATCGGTGGAAAGTCCAATGTCGGCAAAGCTCTGCTCCTCAGAAGGATCCAGCTTGGCGCATTCACGCGCAAAGGCATCGTCGTCGAGCCGGCCTATCTGCTCGGTCACGGCAATCTGAAAAACCTCGCTGCGGCTGCGAAAAAGATTCTGACTCACAAGGGCGTCAACACGCCTGAGCAGCGATGGCTCGATGGAGATGGCGATCTTGGCGGCGCTCATACCGTAGTAATACTCCCTGCAACCGCGATGTCAAGGCAAGTGGCGCGGTTCTTGTCCATCCAAAGTGTGGCAACGGTGAGCGCAGGACTTGGATGACATTAATACTCCACGTTGACGCGTTGCCCCTCGGCAGCAGGTTTGTCCAGCACCTTGATACGCGCTTCTTTCTCGCGCTGCTTGCAGGCCAGCACATCCTTGACGAGCGCACGCCGGCACCATATGAGCCGTTGCCTACATTCGTTGAGTTCACCTTGGTTCTTGTGTGATGGCTGCTCATGAGACTGGACGATCTTCGATGGATCGGCCCCTAAAGCGGTCAACAATCAATAAGACGGTATGGAAGATCAAACCGCTAAAGATGCCGATCGGAATAATGACATACCAATAACTCGTTAGAGCGGAGAACGCCCAAGCTGTGGCTGGAAAAAAGAAGAGGCAGCCAAAAAGTGGGCTCAATCCACCCATCAACATCCACACACCTAACGAGTATGCTCGGGTGGCACGCCAAATAACCGTCCATGTCACCACGGAGACGCCACACGACCACAATACCCAAGCAGGATCACGCCACTCTGACCACTTCTGGTCAGTGAAGGAATCCAGAAGGAAGTAGCCAACTCTGGACATCACTACCGCGACGATGGAGACCACAAACCATTCGGCGACCTTCCAGGTGTGTTTTGGCAACTTCATGGTGGATGAGGCTCCGTTGGTTAGGCGAACGTTGAGTCCTCCTACGCCTGGCCGGGGGCGAGGATGGAACACAGAGTTGAGGTTGTAGTCTTCATCACGGCTTGAACTTGAGGCGGTTCAAGCGTTAGGAGTGACGTCTTGTTAGCCTTCTTTATCTGCTCATTGGCACCGCTAATTGACGAGGAAAGTGCGAGGAGAAATCCCAGGATTGCTGCCGGTTGCGGAAGCCTGAGAAGCGAAATGAGCAGTGTAAAGTAAACGAGATAGAAAAGGACTGATAAGATAGAAAACACCCAAAGCATACCGGAAATCCATTCTATAATTGGACCAGTGGACCGAGGGGACTTAACGAAAATGAAGACTGGAACAAGAATCAGCAACAAGGTCGGTAAGCGCTTCATGATATTGAGGGATCGAATGCGACTCTCTTCCCATGAGATGGCAACTCTCCTGACTAACCAAACATCTCTCACAATCAACGAAAGATAGATCGCGACAACCAATGGCAGAAAATAATGCTCATAGAAAGTGTCTCTGGCAGACTCAGCGGAAAGGGCGACAGCAAACAACGCAACAAATCCCAAGGTCAACGGAGCAAATAGCATCCACCGCACACAAACGATGATCGACATGCCTTCAAGTGACTTCTCTTCTAAGTCTCGCGACATTGTAAATGGAAAAACCATACTGTAAGTTGCCATTTCTTGGCGAACAGCTGACTTATCGACAGGTTTGTTGCTTTGTCAGCAGCTTTATCTCCGAAAAGAATGTTGCTTTAGCGGCCCATTTGCGGGGAAAGCAAACCCGATGACAATTTCTGCTCCAATGAGGGGGTAAACGCCATCGATGAATATCCCAACATGTCTCCGCTCCGGCCGATCATAGCTTCTTGATCGACCCCTTCCGGAATGGAATCATGCTGGACGCTGCCGAGAGATCACCGGTCTTCGCATTCTTGAGCATCGCACGGTGAAACCGAAATCGACTGGCCCAAAAGTCTCGTGGTTTAAGCCCTACCGAAAGATCACTCGCACCCAGCAGGGATCGTCAGACTCACTCCTGATTGTGACCTGCCTCCCTGAAACCTTGCTCATTTGCATGAAGCTCACCCAACGTGCCCCTCACGGAAGACGAGATTTGTTACCTGCACCACTACGCAGAACATCATCCTGCGAGATGGTTGGTTACCTTTGAAGGAATAAGGAGTGCCCGAACTGAGAAGTATCTGGATCAAGCTGCACTCCGGAGAAACTGCAAAGCCTATCCGTTGGTCTGATTGGAACCGCCCGGTGCGGAACCGGATGCCGGATGGTGTGGGAGGGGTGAAGGCCGCAATCCTCTCACCTCCACCCGATTAGACGCATTTGTTTGTTAATAACGCAGGAATCACCTATTGTTCGGAGTAACATCTTGAATTTCGAGACGATGTCGCCCTTCGACGATTGGCTTGCCATAAACATTTGTGCCAGTCCGATTCGGCCAGAAGAGACTGTAGAATGTGTCGCCAGTGGTAGGGCCTGTGAAGAATGATTGATTGGCTCGGGTCGTAAATGTTTGTGTGCCGGGGTCTGCTTGGGAATCTGCGACCTCAACCCAAACAAATTTGTAAGTGCGTCCCGAGACCGCATTAAGTGTGAGGTCCTTTTCAAAGGCAGTGAGGTTATGTCCGACGGAATAGCCTCCATGCGTGGACGTGATAACGACGGAGTGCAATTTCGGGTTTGTTGCCTGGACCCATTTTACACGGAGAGTGTGACGGCCGGCTGGTAACTTCATTGTTCGGCCTGGGCGCGAGACGGGGCTGCCATCGACGCGGAGCAGAGAGGCACCGGAAATCCGGAGCGTTGCGGTTTGATCTGCGTGCGCCACAGGTGCACCGCCTGATTGTGATGAGGAAGCACAACAGGTCAGTAACAACGCTGCGACAATAGCACCAAGTGCAAGCTGTAGCATGGTCGTTCCTCCTGGAGAGTCGGTGGATGCGGATGTCTTCATGCGCAGAACAATTGTGACATTAACAGATTTGTTGCTTTGAGTGCAAGGCTATCTCCGACAAGAATGTGGCTTTACGATGGAGTTTTCGATCCACGATGCAGATTTCATGGCTTATTTGTGTGCAAAGCAGCAAGAACTTTGATTCCTGCGCAAATAGGAGGCTAAAAAGCATGTGTGAATATTCCAGGCTGCGCGACACGTCCCCACTGGCGGAGTCTACCGAAAAAGTGGCTGGGAAATGGCTGGGAAGAACTTTTTCGCCCCTTCTTCCGCATCTCAAAGTCTCTCAAAACGTTGCAAACAAAGCTTTGCGAAGGAGCGCACCCGGCAGGGATCGAACCTGCGACCAGAGGATTAGAAATCCACTGCTCTATCCACTGAGCTACGGGTGCCTTTCAGGGCAGCCCTGAGGCTCGTCGAAAATGGACGCGCTTCAAGATGCAAATTGCGGCTGCAACTGCCCCTGCTGGCGCGGCTGGTAGCTGCAGGCGGGGTCCTGGGCGAAGGGGTCGCCGGTCATGCCGTAGGCACGGGCGCGCGATCCGCCGCAGACGCTGCGGAACTCACAGCGGCCGCACTTGCCGCCCAGGGCGTCGTTGTCGCGCAGCGACACAAACAAGGGATGATGACGGTAGATCTGCGCCGGGTGCTCGTCGCGCACGTTGCCGCAGTCGAAGGGCAGGAAGCCGCTCGGGGAAACCACGCCGGTGTGCGAGATGAACATGACGCCGCGGCCGTCGCGGATGCCCAGGGGCGAACGCATGCCGGGGCGGGTTTTGCCGGCCGCCCCATGCTTCTGGATCAGCACGCGCCGGAAGTGATGCCCCTCCGTGGTCTTGATCGCGAACGGCGCCTTGCCGACCAGCTCCGCCATGTCCTTGAACACATGCTCAATGTCCTCCGGGTCCGGCAGGTCGTCGGCTCCGGCGCGGCCGGTGGGCACCAGAAGAAAGACGCTCCACATGGCCGGTTTCAGCTCAAACATGAGCTGCTTGAAGGCCTCGTATTCATGCAGGTTGCCACGGGTCAGCGTCGTGTTGATCTGCACGCTGAGGTCGGCGGCATGCGCCCGATGCACGGCGGCGATGGTGCGGCTGAAGGTGCCGGTGACGCCTCGGAAGGCGTCGTGCGCCTCCTTCGTGGCACCGTCCAGGCTGAGCGAAATGCGCTCCACCCCGGCGGCCTTGATCGCGGCAAAGTCCGTGTTCATGAGCAGGCCGGTGGCGGAAGGACTCAGCCCCACATGCAAACCGGCGGCGGTCGCCTCGCGCACCAGGTCCAGGCAGTCGCGGCGCATCAGTGGATCACCGCCGGTGAGGATGAGCATGGGCGGGTTCAGCTCGGCCAGCTGCTGGATCAGACGGCTGGACTCCTCGCGGTTCAGCTCGTCCGGGTGACGCCTGGCCTGCGCCTCGGCCCGGCAGTGCTTGCAGGCCAGCGCACAGGCCCGCGTGATCTCCCAGAACACCAGGAAGGGCCGCTCATCAAAACCGTCGTAGTTCATCGAACTGACCCGGGACCATTCAGGATTCATCAGCGGTGCATTCATGTCCCTGTTAAAACGGCCGAGCGTTTCCTGCCTCCCGGCAAAGGATGGCAGAGGCTGCGCCAATCTTGCGTGGCCCCGCCAGGGCGGATGGAACAAAAAGCATGGTCTCCCGACCCTGGAGCTGCTACAACCCTGGCTTCCGCGCCCGTTGAGGCATCGCGGCCACCCCATCGAACCCGCATGAAGGAACTTTACACCAGCATGGATTCCAGCCGCATCGGCTTCTACAAGTCGGTGCTCGATGAAGCCGGGATCGTCTGCTTCATCCAGAACGAAATCGGTGCGCAGACCCTGAACGTGATCTCGCCGATCTTCCAGCCCACCCTGTGCATCGTGGATGACAGCCGCTTCGAGGAGGCCGTCGAACTGCTCAAACCGCATCATTATCCTGAGGAGACCGCCAGCTCGGACTGGACCTGCCCCAAATGCGGCGAGGACAACCCCGCCGGGTTTGAAGTCTGCTGGAACTGTGGCACCGAAGCGGCCGAGCAAACCCCTCTCGTAAAGTCGTAAACCATCCGCTGCAGCGCTGGCTCAGGAACGCAGGCGGAACTAATGCCGACACAATCCCATGGAAGGACAAGGATCCAAGCCCGCCAAGACTCTCGTTCCTTCTCCCGTCTGGCGGGCCTTCCTCTGGAGCGTGCTCGTCTGCGATGTCGTCCAAAAGCTCATCCGCCAGTGGCCGAACCTCGCTTCGTCCTTCTGGCGTGGCTTGGGGATCACCTCCGCCTGCTGCCTGACGCTCTGGGCCTGGTCGCACCTGCGAGGCTGTCGAACCTCCTTCTGGGCGGATGCCAGGGCCCGCAGGGTGTTCTGCTTTGTCGTTCTGTTGCTCCTGCTGCCCATCCTTTTGAGACGGCTGTCCATGCCTTGAGCCACCCCACCCGGCTCGCACGCCCGACTCATCTTGACCACGGGGGCCAGCTTCGCCATGAAGTGCGCCCATGTCTCCGTTCCGCCTCAATCCCGAACTCCACCCGCGCGGCGACCAGGCCCAGGCCATCGCCAAGCTGGTGAAGTCGCTCCGGGCGGGCAACCGGCATCAGACCCTCCTCGGCGTCACCGGCTCGGGCAAGACCTTCACCATGGCGAACATCATCGCCGAAGTGGGACGTCCGGCGCTCATCTTCAGCCACAACAAGACCCTCGCCGCCCAGCTCTACTCGGAGTTCAAGAACTTCTTCCCCGACAACGCCGTCGAGTACTTCGTCAGCTACTTCGACTACTACCAGCCCGAGGCCTACATCCCGCGCACTGACACCTACATCGAGAAGGACTCGAACGTGAACGACGAGATCGAGCGACTGCGCCTGTCCAGCATGGGCGCCCTGCTGACCCGCCCGGACACCATCGTCGTCGCCTCCGTCTCCTGCATCTACGGCCTCGGCTCGCCCGAGGACTACGAGGGCATGATGGTGCCGCTGCATGTCGGCAAGCAGATGACCCGCGAGGAGCTGCTCACCGCCCTGGTGAACATGCTCTACGAGCGCAACGACATCCAGCTCCGCCGGGGCGCCTTCCGCGCCCGGGGCGACGTCGTCGAGGTCGTGCCCGCCTACCTCGACAGCGAGGCGATCCGCATCGAGTTCTTCGGCGACGAGATCGACCGCATCAGCGCCGTGGACGTGCTCACCGGCACGGTGACGCTGAAGATGCCCAGCTACACCCTCTTTCCTGCCAAACAGTTTGTGACGCCGGGCGACAAGATGAAGAAGGCCATCGTGGCCATCCGCGCCGAGCTGGAGGAGCGCCTCGCCTGCTTCGAGAAGGACGGCCGCCTGCTGGAGGCCCAGCGCCTGCGCATGCGCACCGAGCACGACATCG
>JBIJBP010000105.1:0-18697 GCA_044345155.1 Prosthecobacter sp.
GAACGGGTGGCGCGAACAGGGCGGCGGGGTGGGTTGGACACCCGCACGAAGATAGCCACGGCAAGCAGCGTACAACCTCTATCTCCTGACTTGTGGGTAAAGCTCAGAGCAGGGCTGCCGCAGTCCAAGGATTTCTGGGGCTCTCGAGGGTGAACGTGCGGGTCTCAACCCAGGAACTTGCCAGGATTCAGGATGCCCCGGGGATCCAGGGCGGCCTTGACCTTCAGATGGGCTTCATGGGCGGCGTCGCTGACGGCGTGACGCCACCAGCGCTTCTTGGCGATGCCGACGCCGTGTTCGCCGGTGATGGCGCCGTTCCAGGCGATGATCTGATGGAAGAGTTCGTCGAGCGCTTCTTCGGCGCGTTCCCGGATGGCGGGTTCGTCCATGGTCGGCACCATGATGTTGACGTGGATGTTGCCGTCGCCGGCATGACCGAAGCAGGCCACGGGGAAGCCGTGCCTGGTCTGAAGCTGTTCGGCAAAGTCCACCAGGTCCACGAGGCGGCTGCGCGGCACCACGATGTCCTCGTTGAGCTTGATGAGGCCGGTGTTGCGCAGGCTGTAGCTGAACTCCCGGCGCAGCTTCCAGAAACGCTCGCAGGCCTCCTCGCCCAGGGCTTCCTCCAGCTCGATGCAGCCCAGGGTGCGGACGAGATCTGCAAGGAGCGCCAGCTCGCCCTTCACCGACGATTCATGGCCGTCGATCTCCACCAGCAGATGCGCGTCACCCTGGGGCGTGACGGATTCTCCGAGATACTCACGGGCGGCACGCAGGGTGAACTTGTCGGCGATTTCCAGGGCGCTGGGCAGGAAGCCGGAATTCAGGATGCGCTGCACGGCGTTGGCGGCTTCGGCAAAGGTGCGGAATCCAGCGGAAAGCATGGCGCGTGTCGGCGGATGCGGAATCAGGCGCAGCGTGGCCTGGGTGACGACGCCGAGCATGCCTTCGCTGCCGACCATGAGGCCGACGAGGTCAAAGCCGGTCTTGTTCTTGTGGCAGCGCCCGCCCGCCTTCACGAGGCTGCCGTCCGCCAGCACGGCCTCCAGGCCAAGCACGTAATGACGGGTGACACCGTACTTCAGGCAGCGCGGGCCGCCCGCGTTGGTGGCGATGTTGCCGCCGAGGCTGCATTCTTTCAGGGAGGCGGGGTCGGGCGGATAAAACCAGCCCAGCTCGCGCACCGCCTTCTGGAGGTCGCCGGTGATGACGCCGGGCTCGACGACGGCCACGCCATCGGCCGTGTTGATCTCGAGAATGCGGTTCATGCCGAAGACCGAAAGGGCGATGCCGCCCTGGGCGGGCACGCAGCCGCCGACGTAGCCGACCCTGGCGCCCTGGGGCGTGACCGGCACGCCGTGTTCGGTGGCATAACGAAGAGTGTGGGCGACGTCCTCCGCCGACTTCGCATGAACCACGACCTGCGGCGGGTTGGAGGCAAACCACTTGTCGGTGGCATGGGCGGCGAGGTCGGGCCCGGAGACGGAGACGCGGCCGGGTCCGAGCAGGGAGGAGAGGTCGTCGGCGAGGGAGGACATGGCCTCTTTCTTAATGCAGGGCAGGGGATGGGCAAGCGGCCTCCTGCGGCCCTTTCGTCGTCCTGGGATTAAATCACAAAAACCGTCCGCCTCCTGACAATCCAGGAAAGGTCACAACGTAGGTTAGGTCGCTCCGCCAGACCATGCACACGCCGCTTTTCCGTCCTTCGATGGATCGCCGGGCCTTTCTCACGGCCTCGACGATGGGCCTGGCATCCCTGGGGTTCCGGGGGGGCTTGAAGGGCACCACGGCCGCGCCGGCGGCCCTGCCGACCCTGGCGAAACCTGCGAAATCGACGGTGCTGTTCTTCTTGTGCGGAGGTTCGTCGCACATCGACATGTGGGACATGAAGCCGCAGGCGCCTCTGGAATACCGGGGCGAGTTCAAACCCATGCGCACCACGGGCGACGACATCGTCCTGTGCGAGCACCTGCCGCTGCTGGCGAAGCAGGCACATCGTTTTGCCATGGTTCATGGCGTCACCGACGGCGGTCGTGCGACGGGCGATCATCACGCCGGCTATTATTACAACCTCACTGGTCACGCTCCGGACCCGACCTTCAAGCAGCAGGGCAACGATCGCCGGCCTTATCCGGAGGACTGGCCCTACATGGGCAGCGTGGTGGCGATGAAGCGGGCCGCGCATCCGACGCTGCCATCGCTGATCACCCTGCCGCACAAGCCGAGCAAGCTGCCCTTCACCCGGCCTGGCCAGTTTGCCGGGCGCATCGGCATGGAGTACGACCCGTTTTTTCTGAACGGGAACTTTGACGAGCCGCTGAAGTTCGCCTCGCCGACCCTTTCCATGGCAGGCGGCATGTCCGCCGCGAGAATGCAGGACCGCAAGTCGCTGCTGGCCGCGATGAGCGAAGCACGCCGGGAGCTGGATCACGAGGTGGCGGTTCAAAACTACGCCAGCCAGCAGGAGCGTGCCTTTGACCTGCTGTCCTCCAGCGGCACCGCCAACGCCTTTGACATTCAGAGCGAACCCCAGGCGTTGAGGGAGCGTTACGGCCAGGACATCAACGGCATGAGCCTGCTCATGGCGCGGCGGCTGGTCGAGGCGGGCGTGCCTTTCGTCACCGTCTTCTGGAAGGAGGACGAGCGTCTGCACAACCAGTGCAAGAGTGCGGGCGGCTGGGACACGCATGGCGACAACTTCAACTGCCTGCGGCAGCATCTGCTGCCCAAGTTTGACCGGGGATTCAGCGCGTTCCTGGAGGACATGGGCTCGCGTGGCCTGCTGGATGAAACCCTCGTCCTGGTCACCAGTGAAATGGGCCGCATGCCCAAGGTCGGCGACCGGCGCAGCGGTGGCCCCGGCGGTGCGGGCCGTGATCACTGGACCTCCTGCATGAGCGTCCTCATGGCCGGAGCCGGAGTGCAAGGGGGCAGGGTGGTGGGTGAAACCGACGCCCGGGCTGAATTCCCGAAGGACCGGCCCATCTATCCAGAGGACATCACCCGCACGGTTTATTATGCCATGGGCCTCGAAAACCTGGATGCTCAGGACAGGCTGGGGCGCGTTTACAATCTGCTGGAGGACGGCAGGCCCTTGGTTGAACTGTTTGGTTGAGTAGTACCCGGGCAGGGGAAAGGCTGGAAAGCCCTTTTGCAAAAGCAGGCGGCGACGTTATAGGATCGACTGGCGTAACCTTTTTCTCCCCCCACAACCATTCTCATGTCTGACGATTCATCCCCCCGCAATGACGGACCCAACCGGCGCAACCAGGAGCCGCCGTTCAATTGGAAGGGCTTCCTCCTGCTGGCGGTTGTCGTCCTGCTCGTGGGATCCGGCCTGATGGTCGGCAAGGAGGCCACCCGTCCCCAGGAGATCACCTACCGTGAGTTCGTGCAATACGTCGAGGGTGATAAGATTGACCGTGAGCAGGATCTGAAGCTCATTCAGCAGGACACCACCTCGGCGGAGTACATCGAGGGGTATGCGCTTCGTTCCAAGTCTCCTGAGACTGCGGCGACTGGAGCAGCACCTGAAAAGCCCACGGCCACCGTGGCGCGTCGCAACGTGGCGAAGTTCACGGTTCCCGTCTCGATCCAGTATCAGAAGGAGGAGCTTCAGGAGCTGCTGAAGAAGCACAACCTGGTGCTCATCCCCCAGTATAAAAACGATCCCTGGGGCGCGATCCTGATCTCCATGCTGCCCATCATGATGGTGCTGCTGCTCATCTACTTCCTGGTTCGTCAGCAGATCAAGACGGCGGGACGCGGGGCGCTGAACTTCGGCAAGAGCCGCGCCAAGATGCTTTCCCAGGACCGCAACAAGGTGACCTTCAAGGACGTGGCCGGGGTCGAGGAAGCCAAGGACGAGGTCCAGGAGCTGGTCGAGTTCCTCAAGGACCCGAAGAAGTTCCAGAAGCTGGGCGGCAAGATCCCCAAGGGCGTGCTCATGAACGGCCCGCCTGGAACCGGCAAGACCCTGCTCGCCAGGGCCATCGCCGGAGAGGCGGACGTGCCCTTCTTCAGCATCAGCGGTTCCGACTTTGTGGAAATGTTTGTCGGTGTCGGCGCCAGCCGCGTGCGCGACATGTTTGAGCAGGGCAAGAAAAACGCGCCCTGCCTCATCTTCATCGATGAGATCGACGCCGTGGGCCGTCACCGTGGTCACGGCCTTGGTGGCGGGCATGATGAGCGTGAGCAGACGCTGAACGCGCTGCTGGTGGAGATGGACGGCTTTGACACCCAGGAGGGCATCATCATCATCGCCGCCACCAACCGCCCGGACGTCCTGGATCCCGCGCTGCTGCGCCCCGGCCGTTTTGACCGCCAGGTCACGGTGTCCCTGCCGGACGTGAAGGGCCGCGAGGAGATCCTGCGCGTGCATGCCAAGAAGGTGAAGCTGAGTGAAAACGCCGACCTCAACAAGATCGCCAGGGGCACGCCCGGCTTCTCCGGGGCCGAGCTGGCCAACCTGATCAACGAGGCCGCCCTGCTCGCCGCCCGCCGCAGCATGAAGTCCATCACCAGCGCCGAACTGGAGGAGGCACGCGACAAGGTGCGCTGGGGCCGTGAGCGCCGCAGCCTGGCGCTCAGCGACAAGGAGAAGGAGAACACCGCCTACCATGAGGCCGGTCATGCCATCCTCATCGAGCTTCTGGAGCACACCTCACCGCTGCACAAGGTCACCATCATCCCGCGCGGCCCCAGCCTGGGCTCCACGATGTGGCTGCCTGAGGAGGACAAGTTCACGCACCGCAAGAGCGAGCTGCTCGATGATCTTGTGGTCGCCATGGGCGGTCGTGTGGCCGAGGAGATCCAGTTTGGCGACGTCACCAATGGCGCAATGGGCGACATCCGCCAGGCCACGGGCATCGCCCGCAACATGGTCTGCGCCTGGGGCATGAGCGAGAAGATGGGCATGGTCGAGTACAGCGACGGCGACCAGGCCGTCTTCCTGGCGCGTGATCTTGGACGCAGCCGGGGCTACAGCGGCGCCACGGCCCAGAAGATTGACGAGGAGGTGAAGCGCCTGATTGACGAGGCTTATGAGAAGGCCAGGGACATCCTGCTTTCCAACAAGGACAAGCTCGACGCCATCGCCCACGCCCTGCTTGAGTATGAGACTCTCGACGGCGCCCACATCAAGGAGATCATGGAGCATGGACGGATTCTCAATCCCCCGTCCAACAAGCTGCCGCCCTCGCAGCCGCCGCCGATCCCGAAGGCGGCGGACACACGTTCGCCGAACCAGGACAGCGAGGATGAGGCCGGTCTTCCCGGCGGGCTCATCGGCGTGCCCACCTGATGAGGCCAGGTTTCCTGGTTGAGACCGCTCCAGTGTGGCGGGGAAGCCCGGACCGGACTCCGCCCCAACCTTTCTTTTTTCATGCCCAGCCAGTTTGACATCGAATACGCCGTGGAGAACACGCAGGTGCTTCACGAGCCGGACCGCCGCATCGACACCTTTGGTTCGACCCGGTTTGAGTTCCAGCTTGTCTCGGAACTGATGGACCGGGTGAACGCCACGCGCATCCGCAGCGGCCAGATCCTGGCCGAGAAGCCCATGATCGTCAGGCCCGACCCCGAGTCGGTCGCCAGCTTTGACTTTGAAGGCTTCGGCCCCCAGGGCGAGGCGTTTGGCGACTTCCTGAAGGAGAATGTCCACCGGCTGGCGCTCCTGAAGTATGGTTTCCGCTTCCAGATGCAGGACATGCAGGAGGACATCGTCCATGAGTCCATGAGCGTGGTCTGCGACAAGCTCCTGGAGGATGTCCGGCGCACCGGCAACCCCATGCGGGCCATCATCGCGGGAGTGGATGACACCTGGGAGATCAGCCTGCTCAAGTTCACGGTCGAGATGATCGAGAAGTCCCACAAGATCAACCTCTTCGACTTCAAGCGCCGCGGCCTGCTGGACTGAAGATTGAAACGAGATGGCCCGCACGCAGCTCAAGCTCCTTCTTTTTCTGATCGTGCTCGGCATCACGCTGGGCTGCATGGCCGCTGCGTACTACATTTACGAAAAGGTCCTGCGGCCCGAGAAGCTGATCGAGCAGGAGATGGCGGCGATCAAGAAGGTGGACATGCCGCGCATCGACCCCGGCGCGAAAAGGTTTGAGGCCGCCGTGGCCATGATCAAGGAGGGCCGGGTGCCCGAGGGCCGGGACGCGCTTTACAAGCTCCTGAAGCAGTTTCCTGACTCCGCCACCTGCCCCGAGGCCAAGCGCATCATCGGCGAGATCAACCTGGATGAGCTGTTTTCGACCGATCTGAAGTCAGGGCGCAAGGACTACATCGTGCAGCCTGGCGACTCCCTGGCCCTGATCGCCGGGCGGCAGAACACAACCATCGACATGATCGTGAAGCTGAACGGGCTGATGGGGACGGTGCTTCAGCCCGGGGATCACCTGGCCATCGTGCCGCTGGAGTTTTCCGTGGACGTGGATGTCTCCAACAAGACGGTCACGCTGTTCCGGAACGTGGGTGACAAGCGTTATTTCTTCAAGGAGTACCAGGCCCGCGACCTCCGGCTGCCTCCAGGGATGAAGGTTCCGGCCGAAATGGAGGTGAAGGGCAAGTCCGCCTCCGTGGACGGCAGGTCCGTGCTGTCCACCGACCCACGATACGTTGAGGCCGAGAAGTGGCTGCCCGGCAGCCGCCCGGGGGTGGTTTTGCGCACGCCGCCAGCCCCCCGGGCCGTGCCTGTGCCTGAAAATCCTGCGGTTGCCACCGAGCCCGACCTCGCCGACCCGTCTGAGTTCGCCCCTGAGTCCGGTGTTTTTTTGGAGCGCGCCGACCTCGAAGAACTGTTTGCGCTCGTCCGCAATGGCTCAAAACTCCACTTCATCCGCTGACCGCCCCAACAACCTTTTGATCATGAAGCAAGTCCTGGAATTCGAAAAGCCCGCCATCAAGCTCCGCGAGGAGCTCGAAGACCTCCGCAAGAAGCAATCGTCGAAGCCCTCGGACCGCCTGACGGCCCAGATCAACGATCTCGAGCAGAAGCTGGAGAACTTGATGCGGGACATCCACAACAACCTCAACCCCTGGCAGCGCGTGCAAATCTCCCGCCACATCAACCGGCCCTTCATGCTGGATTACGTGAAGCACTGCTGTGATGAATTCATCGAGATCCATGGCGACCGCCATATTGGTGACGACGCCGCCATGCCGGCCGGTTTTGCCATCTGGGGCGGCCGCAAGGTCGTGGTCATCGGTCATCAGAAAGGCAGGGACACCAAGGAAAACCTGCTGCGCAACTTTGGCAGCGCCCACCCGGAAGGCTACCGCAAGGCGCTGCGCGTCATGAAGCTCGCTGAAAAGTTCGGCCTGCCTGTCGTCACCCTGATCGACACCCCCGGAGCCTTCCCCGGCATCGGCGCCGAGGAGCGCAACATCGCCGAGGCCATCGCCTTCAACCTTCGTGAAATGATGACCCTGCGCACGCCAGTTGTCGCCGTGGTCATCGGCGAGGGCGGCTCCGGAGGCGCCCTGGGCATCGGCATCGCCGACAAGGTGCTCATGATGGAGAACGCCTACTACAGCGTGATCAGCCCCGAAGGCTGCGCCGCCATCCTCTGGAAGCATCGCGAGCACGCCCCTGAAGCCGCCTCTGCGCTGAAGCTCAGCGCCCAGGACCTTTCGGCGCTGGGCATCATTGACGGCGTGGTACCCGAGCCGATCGGTGGAGCGCATCATGATCATGCGACGGCGGCGGCGGCGCTGAAGGATGCCGTGCTTCAGGCCATTGCTGAACTGGAAAGCATGCCCGCCCAGGATCTCCTGGACCAGCGTTACCAGAAGTTCCGCGCCCTGGGCAAATACACGGAGAACTGAAGTGGGAAGTGCCCTGGCCGGTGATGCCGTGCCGGCCGGGCCTCGGATCAGGCTCGCGGGCTGTCCTTCCGGTTCTGTCCGAGCCTGGCAAGCATCGTGCGGATGTCCCTGGCCCCCCTGACGGCGACATAGACGGTGACGCTGGCATACCAGGCAAGCGCGGAGAGGGTAAGGATGAACCAGAGGGTGGCCATGAGCAGAGGATAACGGATTCCCCGAACCCAGCTTGCAGAAGCATTGGAGGTGGGTGGACCTGGCGGGGTGGCGCGTGGCGGATGAGAAAAGGTTTGCAGGCCGGGATGGTTTCCAATGACTTCCGTGGCTCAGCAAGGTTGTTCGTAGTGTATCAGGAAGGGAGGTGTTCGACCTTCGGTGCCATTCAGCACGCAGACCCATGGAATGCGCCGCAACGCGCCTCCCGCCCTATTCCACGGCCACCTTCACGACGACCTTGAAGACCTGTTCAGGCTTGCCCCACTCGATGCAGGGGGCATGGGCGTCCTGCGGCCAGAGAATGGTGAAATGACCGGCGCTGACGTGCAGCGGCGTGGCTTCTGGAACAAGCTTCCAGAGGGCGGCGTCCTTTTCGCCGGAGTAGGCCATGGTCTCCTCCTTCATCGCCGCCAGAGGTGCCCAAAGGATGGTTTCACGGCCGCTGTGGATGAACTGGACGTCGATGTACTTCCGATGAGCTTCAAAGAGGGCCTTCTCCTCCGGCTTGGATTCATAAGTCTGCACCAGGGCGAAGCAGGCGTCGCCATCCAGGTCATGCCGGCCCAGTGCCTGGCTGCCGTCCACGGTGCGCAGGAAGGCGAAGGCCCTGGCAAAGCGTGAGTTCAGCGATTCGTAACGGGCGGCGTTGTCGAGGGTGTCGAGGATCATGACGCCGCCTTTTAGGCTGCGTCACGGCGGATGCACAAGGGAAAAGAAGGCGTGGCCGTTGCCGAACCAGGGTTGTTGAAAGGCCTCAGCCCTGGAGTGTCTCGACGCGCATCCAGCTTGGCTCGCCCTTGACGCAGTCGAGGGAGCGAATGGCCGAGAGGGCCTCCTTCATGTCGCCAAGGCGCGCGTCGTGGATCATTAGAACGAGGCTGGTCTGGCCGCTGGTGTCCTCCAGGTCCTCCGGCTGGATCATCGAGGAGATGCCGATGTGGCGACGACCCAGCTCCGCAGCGACCTGGGCGAGCACGCCGGGCACGTCGGCCACGGTCAGTCGCAGGTAGTAGTGCGACACTGTGTCATCGACGGGTTTGCTTTTGCCATAGAGGCCGTGCGGCACGAAGCCGCTATGGCGTGCGCCATAGACCAGCGTGGCGGCGGCTTCACAGAGGTCGCTGATGACGCTGCTGCTGGTCGGGTCCTGGCCGGCGCCGCGGCCGTAGAAGAGCGTTTCGCCGACGATGTCTCCGTTCACCAGCACGGCGTTGAAGCTGCCGCTGACGCTGGCGAGCACATGGCTGAGGGGCACCAGGGTGGGCTGGGTGCGGACCTCGACCAGGCCCTGCTCGTCGGCGCGGATCACGGACAGCAGCTTGATGGTGTAGCCCAGTCGTTTGGCGAACTTGAAGTCGGCCGGGTCGATCTTGTCCACGCCCTCCACATGCACGCATGCCTGGGGGATCCAGAATCCGTAGCTCAGGGAGGCGAGGATGATGGCCTTATGAGCGGCGTCCCATCCGCTGACATCCAGGGTCGGGTCGGCCTCGGCATAACCTTTCTCCTGGGCTTCGCGCAGGGCGTCGGCATAGCTCAGGCCGGCCTGGCTCATGCGGGTGAGGATGTAGTTGCAGGTGCCGTTGATGATGCCGTGGATGGAGAGGATGCGGTTTCCGACCAGGCCTTCCTGGAGCACCTGGATGATCGGGATGCCCCCGGCCACGGCGGCTTCGAAATAGATCGGCACGCCGCATTGTTCGGCGAGGGCGAAGAGCTCCTGGCCGCGTTCGGCAAGCAGCGCCTTGTTGCCAGTGACGACGATCTTCTTCGCCTTCAGCGCCGCGCAGACGAGGTCATAGGCGGTGGTGGTGCCGCCGATCAGCTCCACGACGACCTGGATGTCGGCGTCCTCAATGAGATCCTGCCAGCGGGTGCTGATCATGGCCTCGGGCACGGCGACATCGCGGGCGCGGCCCGGGTCGCGGACGATGACACGCTTCACGCGGATGTCCGCGCCGGTGCGCTGGATGATGAGGTCACGGTTGGCGTCGAGGTTCTTGAAGACCCCGGCACCGACATTGCCCAGTCCGGCGAGACCGATGTGAATGGTGCGGGGAGTGATGGAAGGCGGCATGGAAACTGGAAAGGGAAAAGCTGGGTTGGGCGTGCTTGCCGCGGCCATCTGGCATGGCTTCAGGCCGCAGGCCAACGGAAAAACGAGGTGGGATCTGTAGATGCGAGGCCTGGGGGCGTCGAGGCTGAGTTGCGCTGGGCTCAGCCGGGCTGGTCCAGGGCGGCTCGCAGCATGGCCATGCTGGCATTGCCCCCGGTGAGCACGCAGGCGACCCGGCGGCCCAGCCACTCCTGCCGGCGTTGTTTCAGCGCGGCATACGCCAGGGCACCGGCTCCCTCGGCGATGTTGTGGGTGGCGGCGATGATCTCGCGCATGGCCAGCAGGGCTTCGTCGTCGGTGACGGTGATGATTTCATGGGCATGCCTGAGCACCAGGTCGAGCGCCTCGGCGTTGGGGGTCTTGCAGGCCACGCCCTCGGCCACGCGGGTGGTGCTGGGCTGCTCCACCAGGCGCTTCTGCGCAAAGGAAAGCGCATACCCAGGAGCGTGGGCGGAGACGACGCCGATGAGGCGCGTGCCCAGCCCGAGGGCCTGCCTGGCGGCGGCGATGCCGCAGAAGCCTGAGCCGAGGCCGATGGGGACAAACACGGCGTCCAGGCCGGGCACGGAGCGGAACATTTCCAGGCCATAGGTGGCCACGCCCCGGACCAGCCAGGGGTGAAAGGACGGCACCGCATGAAGACCTTCTTGTTCGGCCAGTTCACGGGAGTACTCGAGGGCCTCCTGAAACTCACGGCCATGCTCGACCAGCTCGGCGCCGAGGGAGCGCATGGCGGCGTTTTTCTCCGGGTTGTTGCCATGCGGCACGACGATGACGGCGCGCAGGCCGTTCTGACGGGCGGCGAAGGCGATGGACTGGCCGTGATTGCCGGTGGTGGCGGCGATGACGCCCCGGGTGTGCGGTTCACGGCGCTTCAATTCGTCCATGTAAACCAGCCCGCCGCGGATCTTGAAGGCGCCGACCGGGGTATGATTTTCATGCTTCAACCAGAGCTCGCAGCCCAGCCCTGCTTCCAGCAGCGGCCAGCGCAGGGTCGGGGTTTCACGGATATGGGGCCGGATCAGGGCCTTCGAGGCTTCGATCTCGGCGAGGGAGGGCAGGGTTTCCATGATGGGTTCGACGGAGCGGAACACGTCCAGAAAAAGGCTCCGGTCAACCGGCCTCGCGGCTGGTTGTGGCAATGGCTGCGCCCCGATTTGGAGATGCTGTACTGCGTCCTGGATGCTTGCGAACCAGGCGACCCCAAGGATGGCTATGATGGCGCCGAGAATGGTGTTGGTGAACGCCGCAGGCAGAGCGGTATGTCCGCAGTTATGAGCCGGCCTGGGCTGCACCGGCTCCAGGTGTTTGAGGACTTCACAAGGTTGCGTCCTGCCTCAGTTGTCCTACAGCTCGTCAATTCACATGACTCTTCGCGAACCTGAAATTGTTGAACTCGAAACGCCGACCGGGCCGATGCGCACGCAGGTGCTGCGGCCTGCGGCGGAGGGCAGGTATCCGGGATTGCTCTTCCACTCGGAGATCTTCCAGATCACCGGCCCCATTCATCGCACGGCGGCGTTTCTGGCGGGGCATGGGTTTGTCGTGGCCCTGCCGGAGATTTATCACGAATATCTGCCAGCCGGGACCGTGCTGGCCTATGACCAGGCGGGTTCGGATGTCGGCAACCGCTTGAAGACGGAGAAACCCGTGGCGGCCTATGATGCCGACAACCGCGCCGTGCTCGACTTTCTGAAGCAGCACGAGGCCTGCACGGGCCGCCTGGGATCCTTCGGGCCCTGCATCGGCGGGCACCTCACCTATCGCGCCGCCCTGCAGCCGGATGTGGCCGCCGCCGCCTGCTTTTATCCGACGGATCTGCACAAGCGCAGCCTGGGTGCTGGCATGAACGACGACTCGATGGCTCGTGCCGCCGAGATCCGCGGCGAGGTCATGTTCGTGTTCGGTCGTCAGGATCCGCATGTGCCTGTTGAAGGCCGTGAGATGATCTACAAGACCCTCAATGCCGCCGGGGTGAACTTCACCTGGCATGAAGTGAATGCCGCCCACGCTTTTCTCCGTGATGAAGGCCTGCGCTACGACGCCGAGCTTGCTCGCCAGATGCTCGGGTTGACGGTGGATTTCTTCCGGCGGGTGCTGGCGGTGTGAGGTGGTGTCAACTCCACACATGCTGTTCATCCCACTTGATTGAGTGGGCTTCAAGAAACCGGCGGTATTCGTCCTGGAAGCTGTGTTTGGCGTGGTGCTTTTCTTGGGTGGCGATGTAGGTGCAAAGGTCGCCGACTCTAGATTCGCTGACGGAGAAAGCGCCGTAGCCGGACTGCCAGTGGAATTTGGACAGCATCGGATCGCGATGAGCCTGCTCGATGAGCCAGACGGTGGAGGCTCGCTTCATTTCCTTCACCCAGTCCGCCACAGTGATCGTGCGGGCGAGGCGCATGAGCACATGAACGTGATCCGCCACGCCGCCGACGATGAGCGTGGGGCAGTCCAGTCGCGTCGAGATGCCGCCAAGATATCGATGAAGTTCGTCCCGCAGAGGGCGCAGAACAAGAAAGGGGTGCCGGTCCTTGGTGGACCAGATCGCATGGACGAGGATGTTGGAGAGCGATTGTGGCATGAAGCATGTCACAACCCCAGAAGAGCCGCGGTCAATGGAGGTGTTTTTTCGGTTTCGATCAAGAGTTTGGCCGGGATGGGAGAGGGTGAGCTCAAGGGCGATTGAACCTAGGTCTGGGCACATAGGTGTTCATGGATCCGGTCATGCAGCCGTGGGTTGAGATGATTCGGTCTGCCTGTCTTCAGGACCCCGACGGGGTCCGGTCATGCAGCCCAGGAGTGGACGCGCAGCGGCCTCTCCTGGGTGGGGCGCGTGTTTCGAGGTTGCATGGGTGGACCCCATCGGGGTCCCGTCAGGGGGAGGCCATGGATGATGCGCAGCCACCGGGTTGATCGGAGCGACGGAACCCCGATGGGGTTCTTGATCGAGGATCGGTGTGGTGTGGGCGTGCCGGTCCCAGGAGAGCGCTCGCTTCGCTCGGCACTCCTGGGCTGCATGACGCAAGCCCGATGGTCTTGATGCGGAGTGTCGTCCATGTGTGAATCTTCGTATTTCCGGGCTTTCCCTCAAGCTCTATCGCGGGTGCATGGGCATGATTTCGCATCGTCTTGACCTTCGGTTGTCATGTTTTGTCATGCAGCCCAGGGGCTTTGACGCGCTGTTTCGCAGGGTTGTTCCTTGTCCTTTTTATGTCCCAAGGATGCAAGCCGGTTGAGTATTGGACGGCAGGTTGCTTTGGTGCAGGCAGGTTGTTCTATTTTATACCCAGCACTTGTCCGGCGGTGACTGTCATGATTTTGTGATTTGTCCTCTACATGAGCCTTTCGCTGCCCAGCCATTCCAAGATCCAAATCTCTCCCACGGGTCTGGATGTGCTCGCTCCTTTGACCTTCGAGGAATGGAGCCAGGTCGCCTCATCGCTGGGCAACGCTGCCCGGGGTATCGCCTTCGTCATCGGTGACTGGCTGGTCTATGGAGAGGCCAACTTTCGCAAAGGGCCGGCTGCGAGCCGTGTCGCCACGGACGCCTACGATGCCGCCATCCAGACCACAGGCTTGGACAGGAGCACCCTCCACAACTACGCCTACGTCGCCCGGCGTGTGGCCAGGAGCCGCCGCAACGATGCCCTCGCCTGGGAGCATCACAAGGTGGTCGCCAAGCTCCCCGTTGCCGAACAGCGTCGCTGGCTGGCGCTGGCCGCTCCCAAGAAAAACCAGCGGGCTCTGAGCACCATGCGCCTGCGCAAGAGCATCCTCGCCGGACGGGTGCTGACTCCGGAGGAGATGGTGGCTGACCCGGCGGACCGGGGCATGAAAAACCACATCCCTCATATCAACAGGCTGTGTGCCTGGTGGAGTGACATGAAGGACAGCAAATGGCCCCAGCGTGCCACAGCTGAGCAGGTGGAAGCCCTGTTGCGTGACTTCAAGTGGGTGATGAAGATTCAGGATGAGCTGAAATTGCTCTTGGAATTCAAGCGCCGCAGAAAACCCTGATGCCCAGTTCCGAACATCCGGCGGTCCTTTTCAGCTACTGCCTTGCCATCGACGGGCGGGAGTTCCTGGTGCGGGTCATGTTCTCGGGCCTCATGCTTTGGGATGATTATCAGGCTCGCCGACAGTGCTACGGCAGCACAGCACCCATGGCCGGTGATGACCCATTCACGGTGGCCCTCACGATGGATCCTGCCCTGCTGGCTTGGTTTCAGGAGCTGGCGGCAAGGGTCGAGGCTGGATCCTGGGGGCTCAAGGACGAAGCAGCCTTGGATAAGAGGCTTGCCCCCATGTTCTGGGATCAGGTCAATCCCCACCTGCCCAGCCCTCTGGCCCCACCATCGCCATAAAAGCCTCCTACAGCCGCTCGTAGATCTGCATGATGGGCAGCAGGTCGCGTTTGAGCTGTGCACGTTGTCGGGGTGACGCTTTCTCCAGCCAGCGCTCGCGCTGGAGTCCAGCCCACCAGGCGCAGAGGCGGTTCACCTGCGGGATGTGATTGGGAATGCCCCGGTCGGCTGGATCCAGCTTCATTTCCTCTGCGTTCAGAAGCCTACCCGCTTGAATGCTTTTGCGCAGGCGACGTGTGGAGATCCGCTCCGAGCTGCCGCCGACTCTCTTCAACCAGCGTGTCTGCTCGCCCATCTCCAGCTTCGCCACAATCTTGTGGTGCTCCCAGGAGAGCGTTTCATGACGGATCGTATGAGGCACGCGCCTGGCTACATAGGCGTAGGTGGCCAGCGTGGTTCGGTCCAGCCCGGTGGCTTCAACGGCTGCGGCATATTCCTTGGCCGACACGCGCGATTTCGACTTGAGGCCAGGCGTGGCAAACTGCGTCTGCCCATACACCAGCCAGTCGCCGATGAGGAAGCCAATGCAGCGCGAGGCCTCATGAAGCCTTGGTGCCATTGCGGCCCATTCGGCGAAGCTCAGGGGGGCATGAACGGTGAGGCCGGTGCGGCCAACGGTGAACTTGGGACAATCAGGCAGAGTGAGGCTCATGGGACAAGGTCTTGCTGGTTGAGTTGGTTAATGCGGCGGCGGCGGTAGCTCTGACGTGCTTCGGTGGAGCGCATGGCGCGGCTGGGAGCCAGGCCGAGCGCATCGGTGAACTCCACACAGCGTTTGCTCACAGCAGCGCGGGTGACGCCATAACGACGGGCGATGTCCGTCATGGAATCGCCCAGGTAGGCAATGCCCGTGGTCAGAGCGAGGCACTCGACGGACAGGCGCACGTTATCCTTGCTCAGCAACTCGCCCACCAGACGGCGAACCAGGTGCAGCACCTCCTCCCGATCTGAACACGGCTCCTCAGGTTCAGCCCCCTCTTCGGAGTCCATCTCAAAGGCCTCCGGCAGGACGGCGCAACGGCTTGCTTCAGCCACGTCTCGAAAGCCGCTTCCCGCAGTGTCAGACATCAAAGGCTGGTCCAGTCCCATGGCTGCCAGCTGCTGGCGTTCCTCGGGCGGAAGTGAGTCCACCCAGGCCTGATAAGCCTGCTGGTAGTCTGAATCGCTGCGGCGCTGGCGACGGCAGTAATGGGTATCGGGATCATCCTGGAGGGAGCCTCCTTTGTGTGGAGCCACCGTTTTCACAGGCGCACCTCCTTGGATGGAAGGTTGGCCGGTGCCTGGCCCAGCAGCCAGGTTCTCACCTGAGGAGGATCAAAGCGGATGAGGCGGCCGATGCGCACAAAAGGCAGACCCTCCGACCGCAGATACCCGACCTGCCGGAGGCTGCACCGAGCGTAACGCGCCACATCGCGTGCGGTCCAGAGTTGAGGGGAGGCTGGTCTCGCCTGCGTTTCCTCGGGCGTGGCTGCCCCTTCTTGCATCTTGTTGCTCATGCACGGGGGGCGATGTCAACCAACCAGCCATCTTCGTTGCGCAACGAAGATGCCCGCCCCCTCAAAATGGAGTCACCGCCCCGTCCCTGACCGGGTAGCCGCTTTCTCCGTCGATCTGCGGCTGGTCTTCCAACATCAGGTAGCTGCCTGGCGGTTTCACATGCTCGAGGCGGCTCGGGTCCCAGAACAAGTCCACCTTCGGATCGGCCCACAGCAGCACCGGGCACTTCTTGCCGTCCTCGCTGGTGTAAAGGCCCACCACCCACTCCCCGTTGGCGGGTTCCCGAAACTCCGGATGCAGCGGATCCAGCGAGCGGAAGCGGTGGCCGAATTGCGGGAGTCCCGAATCCAAGACCCGCTTGGCAGGGGCGGCCTTGCCTTCCGAAGGCAGCGGTGTTGGTTGAGGGTTGGCTGCCTTGCCAAGTTCTGACAAGGGAATGACTCGGCGCACGGCCGGTTTCGCATGAGGTGGCGGAGTTGTGTTCATGGTCGTTGATTCAGTCAATGAAGGCCACATTGGAGTATCCCCTCTGGTTGCGTTCAGCCCCGGCGCTCTTGCGTTCCACGGAGCCAAACATCTCAAGCATCCGATTGTTGAGCTCCTTGCGTGCGGCCATCTCCGGGAGCGGATCCCACATCTGCTCGCCACAGTAGTCTGCGTAGGCCTCAAGCAGCTCGTTCTTCTCCAAGCACTCGCCCACCCGCTTTTCCACCTTCGCCGTGAGGAAGCAGCGGATCGAGTCGGACATGCCCAAGAGGGCCTCCAGCCGCCTTGTCTGAGACGCCGAGAGGGCACGCGCCCGGCCCGCCTTGGCATCTGCCAGCACCTCCGAGGCACCTACAATCGCCCAGTTGAGAATGCCGGGTCCTTCGTTTTCAATGAGCCAGCTGTCCAGGTCGCGGATCACGGCCATCTTTTCCAAGGGCTTGCGAAACTCGATGATCTGCAGACGGCGGCGCCAGGCGTTCACATCCCCGGAGAGCCGCACCGAGAGCCGGTTGTTGCAGGTGATCAGCACGTTGAAATCACCCCGAATGTTGAAGACCTCGTTGCTGTTCTTGCCCTCGGGCGTGAGCAGGTCGTTGCCAACAATGCGCTTGAGGCTGTGAGCGCCCTTGGTGCGCAGAAACCCAGGATCCACATCCGCGCCGTAGAGCAGTGACCGGCCGATGTAGCGGAAAATTTCGAAACGCTCCTCCAGGTGGTCGGTGCGCAGCTCCTGGCAGTTGTGCACTCCCACCAGCTTCTGAATCACGTTGGAGGTGGTGCCCTTGCCCGTGCCCCCTTCGCCATGCAGAATCAAAATGCTCTGCGTCAGGTTCCTGCCCAGCAGGCACTGTCCCGCATAGTATTGAAGAAGGCTGATGTCGTCCTCATCCAGAACGGGCCGCAGCACCTTCTCCAGGAACACCTGGCAGCGCGCCGCAGGATCAAAAACGAGGGGCGATGAGTTGCGGCTGAAGTGGGAGGGACTGAACTCCTGCAGCTCCATGGACTCCTCGCCGATCACGAGGAAGCCGTTTGCCGCGTGAATGCCAAGAGGCGTTTGCGCAAACACATGGGCCTTTTCGCAAATGCCCTTCAGATGGCCTACAACCGCCTTGGCAAAGCGCATACTCGTCAGCTCAAGGCAGTCCTCTCGAAACTGGGTCTCGCTCCCGACCGTCTGACAGCCGAGCTGCTCCATGCAGGGTTCGGTTTCGGAGCGCCAGAGACCCGTCTGGCCATGGTAACGGTAGAACCGCTTTTCCATGGGCTCGTAGATCAGTTCGTTCTGACTGGCCACCAGCCCGGCCCAGAAGCGTTCATTGAGACCTACAATCGCTTCGTGTTCGCTGCCCTGAAACACCGGCACACCATACGCATCGATGACCGGCTGCCAGTCTTCCTTGGGCACAAAGGGCGCAAAGGCCTTCTTCAGCGTGCTCTTGGCCGTCTGCTTGAGCATCGCATGGGAGATGCCGAGGGTCTTCTTGGTCAGCTGCGCCAGCTCGCCCAGGGCGATCGGATTCAGGCAACCGGCCAGCTTGCCAAGACGATGCAGCACCAGCGCGCGGTCCAGGTTCTCGGAGGTCCTCAGCCATGGCAGGGCTTCCTTGAAGAGCTCAACGGCCAGAAGACCCGGCTCCAGCTTGGCCGGAACCTCCAGCGCCCGGTCGGCAATCTCCAGCCACCACTCGCCAAACTCAGCCGGGCCGAGGTGTTCCCGGCAGTCATCGACGCCCTTGGGCATGTTTCAGGGAATACGCGGCAGGAACACCGGAGCCGGGGCCCGGAGTCTCGCCAGCTTCACGGCCGCATCTGAAAACTGATAGTTCAGGGCCGTGTCGGTGTCGCCAAGGAACAGGATCCGCCGGCAGGGATGGTCAGCCAGGTGGTTCACGAGCCTCGGGCATAGCTGCTCCTCGTGCATGAACCCATAGAATCCGCTGATGCCGATCGCACGAAATCCCCCTTCACACAGGGCGATGGACTTGAACTCCCCCTCCACGATCACCAGGTCCTGCTGGGCG
This sequence comes from Prosthecobacter sp., assembly GCA_044345155.1. GTDB lineage: Bacteria > Verrucomicrobiota > Verrucomicrobiia > Verrucomicrobiales > Verrucomicrobiaceae > Prosthecobacter. The sequence continues at coordinate 18,537 of JBIJBP010000105.1, forward strand.
AAGAGTGCCGGGAAGTCTGGAATGTAAGGGTGCACACCGCTGCCGACTGCCTGGGTGTATTTTCGGTCCGACTGAGGGGTGTCGAGCCTGAGGCGCCCAAAGGGACGTCCCTGGACTCGCACGCCATAGGGGATGAAGAGACCGGCAAACGACTGGCCGAC
>JBIJBP010000219.1:0-5755 GCA_044345155.1 Prosthecobacter sp.
AATCGAGCGGATTCCAGCCTGCGGCGCGTCTGCTGGCCTGGATGCGCCAGGCCTGAGCGGCAGGGCTTTATTTCTTCGCGCGGACCTTGATCTCGACGCGACGGTTCAAGCCCTGCTCCTCGACCGTACCGGTGGTGCTGACGATGGGCTTGCTCTTGCCCAGGCCGGCGGCCTGGATGCGGTCGGTGCCGATGCGTAACGAATTGCGCAACCACTCGACCACCGCGTTGGCACGGCGCAGGGAGAGGTCGAGGTTGAAGTCCTCGCCGCCGAAACTGTCGGTGTGGCCTTCGACGATGAAGAGGCTGTCGGGGTTCTTTTGAATGAGGAAGCCGAGCTTCATGAGACTGAGCCGGGCACCCTCGGCAAGCTGGTCGCTGCCGTATTCAAACAGCAGGTCGGTGGGCATGAGGATCGGAGCCGTGCTGCCGCCAAGGCGCCCGCCGCCGCCGAGCAGGTCGTCGAGATTGCTGAAGCCCTTGACCCGTGTTCCTGCGGCATCGCCGGCACCCTGCTTTTTCACTTCGCCGAGAAGGTCGGCGTCGATGCTGCCTGCGCCGTCCTTGGGCTCAAGCGCCCCGGCATCAAGCAGCATCTGCTTTTCCGAGACCGGTTTGGAGAGGACGTCGCGACGAACCGCCGCCATGGCGCTGGCGAGATCGGGGGCGGCCATGGCGGCCTGGGGGGCGAGCAGGGCGGCCATGTCATTCATGCGGGCGCCCCCTGGGGTGCGGCCGTCACCAGGATCGGTCTGGCGCAGGAAGTTGGTGACCTCCTTGACGTTGGGCGTCAGGTCGATCTCCTGGTTCTCCGCGATCATCTGGGCCTTGTCGAAGTTGTCGAGGTCGGCCTCGAAGGCCTTGATGTCGGGTTGGTTGCCCGGGGCGATCATCTCGGGGATCTCCTGGATGGCCTTCTGTTCCTGGAGCAGGCGGGGGTCGATCTTGATCCGCTCGGGCACCTTGTTTTGCACCACCGGCTTTGAAACGCTGCCGAAGACCATGCTGATCTTGTCAAAACTGACGTAAAGCAGGCCGTGAAAGCCGAAGGAGAGGATGACGGCGAACATGACCCACCACTTCAGGCTCCAGTCATCCCGGGCGCGGAACGAGGCGCGCGGGGTGCTGGTCCAGCCGGTGGAGGTGGTGATCTGGGACATGCTCAGGAACGGGGTCGGCCAGGAACATAGCACGGCCTGAGCCAGGGGCATCTTCCAATCTGTCAAAAACAGAGCCGGGGGACGGCTGGCCTAACAGGAGGAGGTCAGGGGAGGAGCGGTGTGCATCAGCCGGGCTCATGGCCGTCATGAGGAAAATCCCCTTTGCCAAACCCGGCTGGGGGGGTAAGGCTCGCCCCCCCTAAATCTATGAGCAAAAAAAGTGACTTCGGTCTGATCGGCCTTGCCGTGATGGGCCAAAACCTCGTTCTCAACGTCGAAAGCCGCGGCTTCCAGGTCAGCGTTTACAACCGCACCACCAGCGTCACCGACGAATTCGTCTCCAAGCATCCCGGCAAGAACCTCGTCGGCTGCCACACCCTGGAGGACTTCGTCCAGTCCCTGGCCACCCCGCGCAAGATTCACATCATGGTGAAGTCCACCGCCGTGAAGGACAGCGACCGCGACGCCGTGGACGCCGTGATCGAGCAGCTCATCCCCCTCCTCGACAAGGACGACATCGTCATCGACGGCGGCAACAGCTTCTACCAGACCACCGAGCGCCGCGACGCCTACCTCAGCAACAAGGGGCTTCGCTTCATCGGCGCGGGCGTTTCCGGCGGTGAAGAAGGCGCCCGCAAAGGTCCCTCCATCATGCCCGGCGGACCTGCCAGCACCTGGGAGGTCATGAAGCCCATCTTTGAATCCATCGCCGCCAAGGTCGATGGCGAGCCCTGCGTCATCCACATCGGTCCCGGCGGCGCCGGTCACTATGTGAAGATGATCCACAACGGCATCGAGTACGGCGACATGCAGCTCATCTGCGAGGCCTACAACATCTTCAAGCACGCCGGCTTCACCACCGACGAGATGGCCGCCATCTTCAACGAGTGGAACGAGGGCGACCTGCTCAGCTACCTGATCCAGATCTCCGGCAAGGCCCTGGAGCAGAAGGATCCGGAGACCGGCAAGCCGGTTGTCGAGCTCATCGTCGACAAGGCGGGCCAGAAGGGCACGGGCCAGTGGACCCTGCTCAACGCCGCCGAAAACGCCGTCGTCATCAGCACCATCAACGCCGCCGTCGAGGCGCGTATCCTGTCCAGCCAGAAGAAGCAGCGCGTCGCCGCCAGCACGCAGCTCACCGGCCCGAAGGTGAACATCACCACCGACAAGAAGGAGCTCGTCAAAAAGGTGCACGACGCCCTGTACGCCTCCAAGATCATCAGCTATGCCCAGGGCCTCGACCTGATCAAAACCATGGGCGAGAAGAAGAACTGGGGCCTCGACCTCGGCCGCATCGCCGCCATCTGGCGCGGCGGCTGCATCATCCGCGCCCGCTTCCTCAACCGCATCACCGACGCCTACCGCACCAACCCGCAGCTCGCGAACCTCATGCTCGACCCGTTCTTCAAGGACGTGCTCAGCAAGACCCAGCAGAGCTGGCGCGAAGTGGTGAGCCTCGCGACGCTCAACGGCATCCCGGTGCCTGCGTTCAGCGCCTCGCTCGGCTACTACGACAGCTACCGTGCCGAGCGTCTGCCGGCGAACCTGCTCCAGGCCCAGAGAGATTTCTTTGGTGCTCACACTTATGAGCGTGTCGATAAGCCGGAGGGGCAATTCTTCCACACGGAATGGCCCGAGGTGATCGGGTAATCTGAAAGGAGCGCGGACATTCTTGTCCGCATCCTCCAATCAACGCCAAGGCGGCTGAGGCGACTCAGCCGCCTTTTTCGTTTCCTGGATACCATCAATATGGCCGGTTCTCCTCATGGCTGCGGGGCGGAAATCGGCAGCAGGGCTGACACAGTCCAAGGCGGCTCGCGCCGCCGCTGATGTTCTGGACCTCTGAGGGGATCGGGCAAGTGGGTCAAAGCGGCTGCCGCAAGAGTCTGGGATGGCGGGACGATTTGTCCGCTCATGAATCGCTCCTTTGTTCCCCGTACCCTGGTCTGGATCTGTCTTGGCTGCTTTCAGATGCTGTGTGCGGAACTGCCTCAGGCCAGCCTTGAGCCGACATTGCGGGCGGTGGATCTGAAACTGGGGGAGGCAGCGGAAGTGCGGCTGGCGGATGGGACGGTGGCGAAGGTGCGGCTGCTGGACCTGCAGGAGAAGACGGATTCAATGGCCGGGGCGGTGCGTGAGGCGAAGGCGACGGTGGAGGTGAATGGTGAGAAGGCGGTGCTTTCGAGCGCGAACTACCATCTTCCCCAGGCTGTCGGCGGTGTGCAGGTGGACTGCCCCATCACCCGGGGCTACAACACCAACAGCGCAGAGGATTCCTGGGGGCTGGAAAAGGACGCCCGGCTGCGGCTCTGGCCCGCAGGGTCGCCCTGGATCGAGGCGGGGACCTTTGTTTATCCGTTGAAGCAACGTTGGTTTGCCACGATGACGCAGTTTTCCAACGAGCCCACCTATGTGGACGGCGGCGACAAGCCGGACCGGAGGAAGATCTACTATCACAACGACCTCGATTTCGGCGGCTGTGAGGGATTGACCGAGGTCATCGCGGCCACGGACGGCCTGGTGGTCAGCGTGGCCGACAAGATCCTGGACGGTCATTCCCTGACACCGGTCCGGCCGAGATATGACGTCGTTTATCTGCTCGACAGCCGTGGCTGGTACTACCGCTACAGCCATCTGCACACGATTGATCCGGCGATCCAGCTTGGGGCGCGGGTGAAGATGGGTCAGAAGATCGGCATCCTGGGCAAGGAGGGGGCGAGCGGGGGCTGGTCGCACCTGCACTTTGGCATCAAGAGCCGGCAGCCGTCGGGCAAGTGGGGCACGCAGGATGCCTATGCGTTTGCCTGGCAGGCTTATGTGCAGGAGCAGAAGCCTGCGGTGATCGCGGTGGCGCGACCGCATCACTTCATCCGTTCCGGCGAGACGATCACCCTGGACGGCGGCAAGTCCTGGGCGGCCTCAGGGAAGATCGCGAGCCATGAGTGGACCTTCACGGACGGTGGCAGGTCCAGCCAGGCCAGGGTCAGCCGAACCTATGAGAAGCCGGGCAGCTACAGCGAGATCCTCAAGGTCACCGATGACGCCGGCCGGGTGAGTTATGATTTTGCCGTCGTGCAGGTGATCGGGACGGATGAAAAGAACATCCCGCCGACGATTCACCCGAGCTTCTGGCCGTCGCAGAATCTGAAGCCAGGGCAGCCCATCACCTTCAAGGTCCGCACCTTCCGGGACCGGGGCGGTGAGACCTGGGATTTTGGCGACGGCACGCCGCCGGTGAAGGTGACCTCGGACGGCAACGCCAAGCCTCTCGACAAAGAAGGTTATGCCGTCACCGAGCATGTCTTTGCCAGGGCGGGTGACCATTTGGTGACCGTTGAGCACACGAACGAACGTGGCGAGCGCGCCGTGGCCCATCTCTGGGTGCGTGTGGGAGAGTGAGGTTTGGAACCTCGCGCCGACTGCAGAGGGCTTTTAAAAGCGCGCTTCGCCAGGATCAGGGTGGAGTGAGCTTGCCGACCAGGTTGCTGAGGTAGGGGAAGAGCTGCTTCTTGCGGCTGACGACGCCCGGCATGTCATAGACCTGCGGGCTGCGCTCGTGGTAGTCGATCGCTGCTGCGACGCGCTTGTCGCCGGCCACCAGAAGCACGCTGTGGTGCATGGTGATGTCGGTGACCATGAGGCAGGCGAAGTGCAGGCTGTGCGCCTTGCAAAGGGAGGAGAGCGCCTCGTGCAGGTCCTTTTCCTTCTTCCAAAACTCGTCGAGGCCCATCTCTTCGATCTGGCTGATGCTGATGCGCCAGCCGTTTTCCTCGAAGACCTTGCGGTCACCCTCGATGGCGCGGGCCGGGGTGGCTTCGCGAAGCAGGGAGCCGGCCGCGAAGAAGTCCTTCACAAACTGCGCGGCATCCACGCCGGCGACCTTGGAGAGCCATTCGAGGATCTCACGGTCGGTCTGGGTGGTGGTGGGGCTGGTGAGGTGGAGGGTGTCGGAGATCAGGCCGGCGCAGAGGCAGATGGCGGTGCCCTTGTCCGGAGTCAGGCCGCGCATGCGGAACATGATGCCGACGATGGTGCTGGTGCTGCCGACGGGTTCGTTGATGAAGCGCACGGGCTCCTTGGTGCGCAGGTTGCCGCTGAGGCGGTGGTGGTCGAGCACCTCGAGGATGTCGGCTTCATCGGCTCCGGCGACGGCCTGGGAGAACTCGTTGTGGTCGACGAGCACCAGCCGGGTGCGCGGTACTTCGACGAGGTCCGACTTGGAGAACACACCTTCGAGGCGGCCCGTTTCCTCATCGATCACCGGGAACAGGGGCTGGTGCGAGTCCTGGACGGCGTGGATGATTTCGCGCAGCGGCGTCCGGGTGGTGAAGGAGAGGAAGGCGTGGTCGAGCGTTTCGGCGATGGGCCGGGAGAAGCGGATGAGCTGGGAGGCGCTGGCGGTGTCCTGAGGCGCGCAGATGACGCTGACGCCTTTTGCCTGAGCCTGGCTGAGCAGGCTTTCCCAGGGGGTGAAGCCGCCGGTGACGACGAGGCATCGCACACCCAGCTCCATGGCGAGGGCGTGAATTTCGGGCCGGTCGCCCGTGACCAGGACGACCTGGCGGGGCGGGAACTGACGGGCGCGCTCCCGGGAGG
>JBIJBP010000106.1:0-18513 GCA_044345155.1 Prosthecobacter sp.
ATGAAAACGCAGGGGGCAAGCGCGTGGCCGAAGCGCCTGGGATCATGAGGGTGGGGGAGGCGGTGCGCCGCATCGGCCGGCTCGGCGGACATCTGGGACGCAAGGGCGACAGTCATCCAGGGGCCCAAGTGCTCTGGCAGGGCCTCGCCAAGCTCGACATCATCACCGAGGTCTGGCGCAGACTCCGTCACCCTCCCTCTTGTGGGTAAAGCTCAGAGCAGGCTGCCGCAGTCCATGCTAAGAGCCTGCCACACCGACGAATCTGACCCTGGCTCGGTTTTCATGAGTTCACGGTATCAGGCTCCTCCAGAATCCGTTTCAGTTCCTCCGGTTCGACTGGATGCATCCCGCCTCATCCCCCCTTCAACCCAGCCTCGCCCCGGTCTCCAGCGGATGCCCCCGCAGGAAGTCGGCAGCCGGAAGGCGCCTGCCGCCCTCGGCCTGCACCTCCTCAAGCTTCAGCAAACCCGCACCGCAACTGACGATGAGGCCGCTCCTTGGATCGGCGGACACCAGAGTGCCGGGCGCGGGACAGGCATCACTTGCCTCGATCAAACTGACCCGATGCACCTTCAGCACGGCCGGCTTTTCCCCGGGCAGCAGGCAGCTCGTGCCCGGCCAGGGGTTGTAGGCGCGGACCAGACGCTCGAGTTCAACCGCGTTTCGCACCCAATCCAGGCGACCGTCCTCTCGCTTCAGCTTTCCGCAATGCGTGGCCAGGGCGTTGTCCTGCGGAATGCGTGGCGGTTGTCCTGACGCAATCAGGTCCAGCGCCTTCTCCAGGCTCGCCGGAGCGGCCAGGGCCAGCTTGTCATGCAGAATGCCGCCGGTGTCTCCCGGCAGAATCGGTAGGTGATCCATCAGCAGGATGTCGCCAGTGTCGAGCCCCTCGTCCATGAACATGATGGTCACCCCGGTTTCGGCATCGCCTTCACGGATCGCAGCCTGGATCGGCGAGGCGCCGCGATGACGCGGCAGCAGGGAGGCATGAATGTTCAGGCAGGCCAGCCTCGGCACCTCCAGCACGCTTTTCGGCAGGATCTGCCCGTAGGCCACCACGACGGCGACATCCGCCTCAAAGGCCTTCAGTTCATCGACGATGGCGCGGATCTTCGGCGGCTGCAGCACCGGCAGCCCGGCGGCCAGGGCACGCACCTTCACCTCAGGCGGAGTCAGCACCAGCCTGCGGCCCGCAGGCTTGTCCGGCTGCGTGACCACTCCGACCACCTCATGCTTCGAAGTCGAGAGCAGCCAGTCGAGAGAAGGCAGGCCGATGTCACCAGTGCCGATGAAAAGGATGCGCATGGGAGATGTGCGGACAGGGGATGGCGGAAGAACTTCTGGTTGGGCGAAGCCGGCGCACACGCAGGCGGCGGCACCTTGCCAACGTGCTCAAATCCTCATCTTCTCCAGCTCCCTCCACGCATCCAGCGTCATCACGCCGCCGATGATGTCATAGAGCACCTTGGCGGGAGGCTGGCTGGCGTCGATCTCGACGATCCGGTCGCCCTTGTAGTAGTCCAGGATCGGCTTGGTCTCCGCCTCGTAGGTGGCGAAGCGCTGCTGGATGACGCTTTCGTTGGCATCGTCAAAGCGGTTGTCCTTGAGGGCGCGCTTGCGCAGGCGGCGGGTCAGCTCGGTGCGGTCCGGACAGCTCAGGTGAAAAACCTTCAGCACCTCGATGTCCTCCTCCATAAGCTTGGCCTGCTCCATGTTGCGGGGGATGCCATCGAGCACCAGGAAGTCGATCTCGGGCTTGAACTGGTGGGAGTCGACCCGCTGCTTGATGTTGGCACGCCAGAGAGCCACGGTCACATCATCCGGCACCAGTTCGCCGCGGCTGGAGTACTCGACGAACTTCTGGCCGAGCACGGTACGGGTGTCGAGCGAACGGAATACATCGCCGCAGGCCAGGTGATGAAAGCGCGGGATGGACCCAAGCACCTTGCCCTGGGTGCCTTTGCCACTGCCTGGAGCGCCCAGGATGAGAAACGTGCGGAAGCGGGGATGGTCTGACATGCGTCGCCCATAGCACGTCACGGACTCGTCACAAGCCACGCTTTAAATCCAGTTTTGGCACAAAAGTCACCCCATCAACGGCCGCACCACCCGACGCACCGCGTCGATCGACAGGGCCTGAAGGTCGCCTTCCGGGGCCTGCACCACGGTCACACCCGGCTGCGGAGGTGCCCAGGTTTCCGGATCTGTGGGACCGAAAAGCAGCACGCAGGGCACGCCGCAGGCGGAGGCCAAGTGCGAGATACCGCTATCATGCCCCAGAAACAGGTCGCAGGTGGCCAGCCGATCCGCGAGCTTGGTCAAAGGCAGGCCATGCCAGCGAATGAAGCGATCCCCCAGCACCTCTGGCAGTGTCCCACGTTCCGCCTCCGCCTCGCCGCTGATCAGGCAGACCTCGACCTCCGGCCACCCTGACCGCATTTCGTCGGCCAGCTTCAGCCACCGGTCCGCCGGCCAGTTCTTGGTGAGTGAACCACTGCCGGGATGGATGGCAATCCGCCGGGGAGGCCTTCGGGCCGCACTTTCAGGAAACAAGGGTGCACGCCAGCCGGGTTCTTCCAGGAACATCGCCAGCCGTTCCAGGGGTCGCGCCAGCTGCTGTGCAGCATGTCCCTGCCCCGGCACCACCCGATGCGGGCAGGAGATGAGCGAACCGACGCCCAGTGCCTCCAGGTTCGCCTTCAGGATGCCGTCCGGGTCAAACAAATAGCTCACCACCAGCGTGAAGCTGCGCAGGTAGTCCGCCAGATCGGGAGCCAGCTCCGCATTTCGGGCAAACAGACGGGCCAGACGTGGATCGCCCAACGAACGAACTGAGTCTGCGAGCCCCGCCTTCACCGCCAGGCCGGCGATGCCTGGATAGCCCAGCACTTCGAGACACGCCCGGGGCACGGATTGCCGCAGCAGACGGAGGGCGGGCAGCGTGAGGATGAAGTCACCGATCGCACCGCCGCGGATCACCAGCAGACGCGGCATGGGCCGGGGATCCCTGGCTTCGGTCACCTTCTCCATGCCCGATGGCTCAGTAGGTCGTCAACGCCAGCAGCAGCAGCAGGGCACCATAGCCCACGCCGCCCCAGACCGCCGCCTTCCAGCGGCCATCCCGGGCCAGCAGCCAGTCCACGCCATCGCGCATCAGGTAGGGCATGCCGACCAGGTAAAGGCCGCCGATGATCCAGGCATAACCAAGAATGGGGAGAAGCAGGCGCGTGACCTGAGGCTGTAGGAAGGCCGAGGCCAGCACGGGCCCGGCCAGAAGCAGCAGCAGGCTGCCAAGAGCTCGCACGGCCAGAAACTCCCTGACATAAAGCAGCACCAGCACAAAGCCGGCCGGCACCAGCATGAGGAACCATTTCCTCAGGAAGAAAAACTCACCCATGTCCATGTTCTGCAGGACGATCATGCCCCAGATGAAGTCGACGGTCAGCAGCGCGGCCCCGAGCCCGTAATGCCGGGGGAACTCACGCAGGAAGGACTTGGCCTTGTCCGCATTTTTCCAGGCCCAGAGATGGCCGGCCAGAAGCGCCAGGCCTAGCGTGATGCCCACGGGCTTCATCGGCAGGCCGCCCTCAGGGGCGAGGTGGTAGAGATAGTCGTGAAGATCCTTGAACATGCGTCGGAATGGCAGGAAGGCCGGGAGACTGGCGCAAGCACGCGGATTGCGCAAACGGGAGTTGCCCAGCCCCGGCTCCCTGGCTACCTCACCCGCAGTAGCCCTCATGGAACTGTCGGACAAACCCGCCTGGTACGTCATCCACACCCGCCCCAAGTGCGAGCACGTCGCCGCTGGCCTCATGCTTGCCCTGGAGGGCGTGGAGACCTACTGCCCGCGCATCAAGTTCCAGCGCAGCACCAAACGCGGCAAGGTCTGGTTCATCGAGGCCCTGTTCCCGAGCTATTTCTTCGCCCGCTTCACACCCGCCCAGTCCCTTCGGGCGGTCAAACATTCCCAAAGCGTCATCCGCATCGTCGATTTCGGCGGCCGCCTGACCCCCGTGCCGGATCGGGTCATCGAACTGATCCGCAACGAAATGGACGGCCAGGTGGTGAAGGAAATCCAGGCCGGACTGAAGGTGGGAGACACCGTGGAGCTCACCGAAGGGCCGATGCGCGGGCTGAAGGGCATCGTCAACAGCATCCACAGCGGCGATGAACGCGTGAAGGTCCTCATGGAATTCCTCGGCCGGGAAAGCCTCGTCGAGGTCAAGGCCTCCCAGATCCTCACCGAACACACCCCGCGCCAGGCGCTCAACGAACGGCAACCCTGAGAGCCTGAAACCCAGGTTGATCCAAGCCCCGATGCAGGGTTGAAACACGGGCGCGCCCCAGAGAGGCTCGGCTCTCGCCGTGAAACCGCGATTTTTGTACCTTCGATTGCGGCAATCACCCTCAATCTTGCCGCTTTTCCAACAATCAAGATGGAGGATTCGACCCGAGTTAATCCACATTCGTCCTAATAGTGAAATTCCTCTCTCACTCTCGTTATTGTCCGCATGAAGCTCCTCTTCATCCTTTTCCTTGTTGCCGCCAGCGCCAGCGCCCTCGACTTCAACCGGGACATCCAGCCCGTGCTTGCCTAGCACTGCTTCCACTGCCACGGACAGGACGAGCAGTCGCGCAAAGGAAAGCTGCGCCTCGATCTGCGTGAGGACGCCCTCAAGGGAGGCAAGTCCGACGGTCCCGCCATCATCCCTGGCCAGCCGGACAAGGGCTCCCTTCTCGCCCGCATCCTCACTCACGATGAAGACGAGATCATGCCTCCCGCCGAGGAAAAGAAGCCGGTGAAGCCGGAGGACATCGCCAAGATCCGTCAGTGGATTCAGGAAGGCGCCGTGTTTTCAGGGCATTGGGCCTTTGAAAAACCCGTCAAACCCGCCGCTGCCATCCCGGCAGGTCAGTCCCCGGTCGATTTCTTCATCCGCCAGCGGCTGGCCAAAGAGGGCCTCCAGCCTTCGCCTGCCGCAAAGCCCGAAACGATCTGCCGCCGCCTCCACCTCGACATCATCGGCCTGCCACCATCACCTGCCGATGTGGACGCCTTTCTCGCCAAGGTGAAGTCCAAAGGTCTCCAGGCAGCCGTCGAAGCAAGTGCGGACAGACTTATGCAAGATCGTAGGTTTGGCGAAAAATGGGCGCGGCACTGGCTGGACGTGGCCCGATACGCCGACAGCAACGGCTTTGAAAAGGACCTCCCTCGCGAACAATGGGTGTGGCGGGACTGGGTCATCCAGGCGCTGAACCAGGACATGCCCTATGATAGGTTCATCACCGAGCAGCTGGCCGGCGATCTGCTGCCAGACGCCACCCGCCAGCAGGTGATCGCCACCGGCTTTCTGCGCAACGGCATGATCAACGAGGAAGGCGCCATCATCCCGGAAGAGTGGCGCATGGAAGCCATGTTCGACCGCATGGACACGCTCGGCTCCGGCATTCTCGGCCTGTCGCTCAAGTGCGTCCAGTGCCACTCCCACAAGTTCGATCCCATCACGCAGACCGAATACTATGGCCTCTTCGCCTTCCTCAACAACACCTACGAGGCCAAGTCCTGGGTCTACACTCCTGAAGGTGAGGCGGCTCTCGCCAAGCTCAAGGGAGAGCTGACACGCATCGACTCCAGTCTCAGGAAGGACCATCCTGACTGGGAGAAAAAGCTCGCCGAGTGGGAGGCGGCCGAGCTCAGGCAGTGGCAGTCCGTGACCTGGAACATCGTCCATCCCGAGGACACCCATTCTTCCACCGGGCTAAACCACCCCGCAGTTCTGCCGGACGACAGCATGCTGACCCTGGGCCATCCAACCTCACGCGGCGACCTGCACTTCTTTGCCGAACCAACGATGGAAAAAGTAACCGGGGTGCGCATTGAGGTGCTGACGCATGGCGATCTGCCAATGGGCGGCCCGGGTCGGAGCTACAAAGGCTCCTGGGCCCTGTCGGAGCTGATCATCGAGGCGAAGAAGCCCGGCTCGGAAACCTGGGAGCGCCTGAAGCTCAGAAACGCCAGTGCCGACTTTGAGGAGCCTGTCGCAGGCCTGGAGCCGGAATGGCACAGCAAGGCCTTCAATCCCGAAAAGCGCCTGCGTGGACCCGCCGACTTCATGGTAGACGGCGACCCTCTCACCGCCTGGCGCGCCGACCGCGGCCCCGGCCGACGCAACAGCGAGTCCGTCGCCGTCGCCCAGTTTGAACAGCCCATCACCCTTCCCATGGGCACCAAGCTCAAGGTGGCCCTGCTGCTTGAACACGGTGGTGACACCAGCGACTACCGCGTGACGCAGATCGGCCGCTTCCGCTTCGCCTTGACGCAGGCTGCCAACCCGAAGGTCACCCGCACGCCTTATGCCGCGCTGCTCGCCATGCAGGTGCCTGCCGCAAAACGCAGCGCTGAACAAAAACAGGCCGTCTTCGACGCCTGGCGCGCCGCCACCCCGGCCCTAAAAACCTACTCTGATCAGATTGAAATGCAGTGGGCGACTCATCCCGAACCTCTATCTACCATCATGCACTTCGCTGAACGCAGAACCGAGGATGCACGCATCACCCGCCGGCTTGACCGCGGTGTCTGGAGCCAGGGCAAGGAGGAGGTGAAGCCACAGGGAATCTCCGCGCTTCATCCGCTTCCCTCGGAGACATCCCCCAGCCGTCTGACTCTTGCACGCTGGCTGACAGACAAGAATTCGCCGCTGACCGCCCGCGTGGCCGTCAACCGTCTCTGGCAGGCCGTTTTCGGCACCGGAATCGTTGAAACTGCCGAGGACTTCGGCACGCGTGCCCCCGAGCCCTCCCATCCTGACCTGCTCGACTGGCTTGCCGTCGATTTCATGGAGCAGAGCTGGAGCCAGAAACGCCTGCTGCGCACTCTTGTCACCTCGCAGACCTATCAGCAAAGCTCCCAGGCCTCGCCAGCCCTGCTGGAAAAAGATCCCCGCAACAGGCTGCTCGCACGCGGTCCACGTTTCCGGGCTGAAGCCGAGGTTGTCCGCGACATTGTCCTCTCCGTCTCCGGTCTGCTTTCCGACAAGTTCGGCGGCCCCAGCGTCTTCCCTCCTATCCCACAGAGCGTGCTAGATTATAATTTTTCCAAGCCCGAATACTGGACGCCGGCGGAGGATTCTACCCGCTACAGCCGGGCTCTTTATCTCTTCCGCAAACGCTCGATGCCCGATCCCGCCATGATCGCCTTCGACGCGCCCACCGGGGACACTTCCTGCACCCGCCGTCCGCGATCCAACTCGCCTCTCGCCGCCCTGACATCAATGAATGAACCCGTGTTTGTCGAGGCCTCCCAGGCGCTCGCCCTTCGGATTCTTCGTGAAGCTGGTCCTGACGATGACGCCCGCCTCAATCATGCCTTCCGCCTCTGCACCAGCCGGCTGCCCGACGACCGCGAACGCCAGCAGCTTCAGCAGCTCCTCCTCGGCCGCCGCGACCGCCTGAAAAAAGGCGACCTCAAGGCCTCCGACATCGCCTTCACCCCCCTGACCAGGCCTTCCGCCATCCCCGCCGACGCCACGCCCAACGATATCGCCGCCTGGACCATCGTCTCACGCGTGCTCCTGAACCTCGACGAAACCATCACCAAGAACTGAAGACCAAAGTCCGAAATCCGATGTTCGAAATCCGAAGGCCTGACACTCATACCTCCATGCAAAAAACAAGGGGCCATTACCGGAACGAAACCGCAACCGATGATCTTCCTGGTGAGGCAGAACTGGCTTTTTGGCATGCCCTGGCGGGACCCTTCCTGGCCACCATGGACGACTTTGAATATCAGCATGACGCAGTCCGTGCACCTGCGACTGAGAAATGCTACAACCTGTCTGAACGAACTGCTCAGTTTGGGGAGAATGTCATCCGATTCGCCAAATCACTGCCTTTCAACCCTGTGAACAACCGGATCATCGAACAATTTGTCAGTTCAGGAACGAGCATCGGCGCCAATTACTGTGAGGCTAATGACAGTGTTTCGCCCAAAGACTTCAGGCATCGCATTTCCATTTGCCGGAAAGAGTCCAAGGAAACCCGTTTCTGGCTACGCATGCTCGCCACCGTCGAGCCCTCCCGCAAGGATGAAGCCCGTGTGCTGTGGTGCGAAGCAACGGAACTCTACCTCATCTTTGGATCCATCTGGCGCAAATCCTCACACTAGCACAGCCCTCAGACTTTCATTCCCTACTTCGAATGCAACCACGCACTTCTCATCCTTCGGATTTCGGATTTCAAACTTCGAACTTCATCACCCGCCGCTGGTTCCTCCGTGACTGCACCATCGGCTTCGGAGGCATGGCGCTGAACAGCCTGCTCAGCCGTGACAGCCTGGGTGCCCCGGGCCCCCTCGCTCCACGCGGCGCCCATCACATGGCGAAGGCAAAGCGTGTCATCTACATGTTCCACGCCGGCGCCCCCAGCCACCTCGAGCTTTTTGACTACAAGCCAGAGCTTGAGAAGCGCAGCGGCCAACTGCCCCCGGCGGAACTGCTCAAGAACTACCGCGCCGCCTTCATCAAGCCCAACTCCGCCCTGCTCGGCCCCAAGTTCAAGTTCAGGAAGAACGGCGCCAGCGGCATGGAGCTGAGCGAGGTCATCCCCCACATCAGCGGCATCGCCGACGAGATCTGCCTCATCCGCACCATGCAGACCGACGCCGTCAACCACGCGCCGGCGCAGATCCTGATGAACACGGGCAACCAGAACTTCGGCAGGCCCAGCTTCGGCGCCTGGACGCTCTACGGCCTCGGCAGTGAAAGCGAAGACCTGCCCGGCTACGTCGTCCTCACCAGCGCCAAGGGCACCAGTGGCGGTGCCAGCAACTACGGCTCCGGCTTCCTGCCTAACATGTATGGCGGCGTGCCTTTCCGCAGCACTGGCGACCCGCTGCTCTACCTCTCCAACCCTGCCGGCTATGATGAGGAAACCCAGCGGGCCTCCCTGGACACGCTGAACGCGCTCAACCACATCTCCTTCGCCGGCCAGGGCGACCCCGACATCGCAGCGCGCATTCAAAGCTTCGAAATGGCCTACCGTCTGCAAAGCAGCGCGCCGGAGCTGATCGACCTTTCCGACGAGCCGAAGCACGTGCTCGACATGTACGGAATCAAGGACGTCAAGCAGCCCGGCTATGCCAGGAACTGCCTGCTCGCCCGCCGCCTCATCGAACGCGGCGTGCGCTTCGTGCAGCTCTTCCATGAAGCCTGGGACCAGCACGCCGGGCTGACCAAGGGCGTGCAGAACAACGCCCGTGACACCGACCAGGCCAGCGCGGCCCTCGTCAAGGATCTTCGCCAGCGCGGCCTGCTTGATGACACCCTCGTGGTCTGGGGCGGTGAATTCGGCCGCACCCCAATGGTGCAGGGCGGCAATGACGGACGTGACCACCACAACCGCTGCTTCTCCTTCTGGCTTGCCGGTGGCGGGCTCAAACGCGGCCATGTCCACGGCGAAACCGACGACCTCGGCTTCAACCCGGTCACGCCGCCCGTGCACGTCAACGACCTCAACGCCACGCTCCTCCACCTGCTCGGCTTTGACCACAAGCGACTCACCTACCGCGTCCAGGGCCTCGACATGCGCCTGACCGGCATCGCCGGAAATGTGGTGAAGGATGTGCTCGCCTGAGGCCCGGCGGATCAAACAGGCGCAATATCGGCTGCGGAAGGTCGGTTTCAAGGGGCGTATTTCTCCTCCATGAAGCGCCTGCCACTCGCCCTTCTCTGCCTGCCCGGCCTTGCCCACGCCCTCGACTTCAATCGGGACGTGCGTCCTGTGCTCGCGCAGCAATGCTTCACCTGCCACGGCATGGACGACCACGGCCGCAAAGGCAGGCTACGTCTCGACCTTCAGGCCTCCTCCTACGGTGCCGGCAAATCCGGTGAGATCGCCATCGTGCCCGGCAAACCCGACGCCAGCGAGGTGGTGAAACGCATCCTCTCCACCGATGAAGACGAGGTCATGCCGCCGCCTCACACGAAAAAAGTGCTCTCGGACAAGGAGAAGAACATCCTCAGACAATGGATCGCCGAAGGCGCGAAGTATGAAGCGCACTGGGCCTACTCACCGCCACAGCCTTCGAAGGATCCGAAGGCCGGCATCGATCATTTCATCCGCGAGCGTCTCGATAAGGAAGGATTGAAGCCTTCTCCTGAAGCGGATCGCCACACGCTCGTGCGCCGGGTGTATCTCGATCTCACGGGGCTTCCACCTACGCCCGCCGAAGCGGATGCCTTTGTGAATGACCAATCGCCGCAGGCTTACGAGAAACTCGTCGATTCGCTGCTGGCCTCCAAACCATACGGCGAACGCTGGGCCCGGCGCTGGCTCGACCTGGCTCGTTACGCCGACACCAACGGCTTCGAAAAGGACCGCCCGCGCCAGATCTGGCCCTACCGAGACTGGGTCGTGAAGGCCCTCAACGACGACATGCCCTTTGATCAGTTCAGCATCAAACAGCTCGCCGGAGACATGCTCCCCAACGCCACTCCGGAGGACATCATCGCCACCGGGTTTCATCGCAACACGATGCTCAATGAAGAAGGTGGCATCGATCCGAATGAATACCGCTTTTATGCCATGGTCGACCGCGTTGGCGTCACCGGCACCGCATGGATGGGCCTGACGATGAACTGCGCCCAGTGCCACACGCACAAGTACGACCCCATCCTGCACACGGACTTCTACAGCGTCATGGCGCTGCTCAACAACGCCGACGAGCCCACCTACCACATCCCCACACCCGACATCAAAGAACAGCAGAAATCACTCGCCGACCGCATCGCCAGGCTGGTGGCGGAGCTGCCCGGGAAGTTCCCCGGTGGCGAACCAGCGATGCAGCAGCGCTTTGCCGCATGGCAGGCGGAGGAACGCGGCCGTGCCTCCAACTGGCAGATCCTCCGCCCCACGGCCATGAAGACCACCATGCCGCATCTGGAGCAGAAGAGCGACGGCTTCATCCTCGGCAGCGGCGACATTTCAAAGAGCGATGTCTATGATTTGAGCTTCAAAGCGCCCATCAAAGGCGTCACCGCCATCAAACTCGAGGTCGCCAGCCATCCGAGCCTGCCGAACGACGGCCCCGGCCTCACTTACTATGAAGGCCCCATCGGCGGATTCTTCCTCAGCGAGCTTCAGGCCTTCCAAAACGGCCAGCGAGTGAAGATCACAAAAGCCGAGGCCACCAACGAAGAAGAAGAGGACAAGATCAACGATGCCGCCGCCGCGAAGCCGACCAAGAAAGCCGTACGCAAAGCCGCCGCGAAAAAGACCAACAACGCCATGGCCACGCTCGACGCCGAGATGTCCAGCGGCTGGCAGGTTCTCGGCGGTTACGGTCAAAGCCACGCGGCAGTGTTTCATTTCGAAAAACCGGTCGATCTCACGAACGGCCTCGACTTGAAGATGCTCTTTGAAAAGCACTTTGCCTGCCCACTCGGCCATTTCCGCCTGTCCGTCACCACCAGTGACCACGCCTCGGCCACCGGACTTCCGTTTGAAGTCGAGAATGCACTCGCCACCAACGATGAAACCAAGCGCCAGGCCATGCTGCGCACCTTCCTCGAAACCGCACCGGAGATGAAGCAAGCATCCGCGCCCTTGCTCGCCGCGCGTCGTCAGGTGCCGCGCGGACAAGCTACGCTGGCGTTGAAGGAGCGTCCCGCATCCAATCCGCGTCCCACGAATCGCTACCATCGCGGCGAATACCTCCAGCCCAAGGAAACCGTGCCACCCGCCGTGCCAGCCTTTCTGCCCTCGCTGCCGAAGAACGCGCCCGCGAATCGCCTCACCTTCGCGAAGTGGCTTTTCAGCCCCGAAAACCCGCTCACCGCCCGCGTGACGGTCAATCGCCAGTGGCAGGCCTTCTTTGGCCGCGGCCTCGTGAAGAGCTTGGAGGACTTCGGCTATCAAAGCGAGGCTCCGAGCCATCCTGAGTTGCTCGACTGGCTCGCCGTGGAGTTTGTGAAGCAAGGCTGGAGCCTGAAGAAGCTGCACAAGCTCATCGTGATGTCGCAGACCTACAAGCAGGCGAGTCATCGGTCCGATCAGTCGGATCAGTCTGATCCCGAAAACGTGCTGCTCGCTCGCGGCTCACGCTTCCGGCTCGATGCCGAGATCATCCGCGATTCCGCGCTCAAAGCAGCGGGCGTGCTTTCGCTCAAAATGGGTGGCCCCGGCGTGTATCCGCCTCAACCTGCCAGCGTCACTTCCGAAGGCACCTACGGCAAGGTGGAATGGAAGGTCAGTGAAGGCGAGGACCGCTACCGCCGCAGCCTTTACACCTTCACCAAGCGCACCGCGCCCTTCGCCATGGCCACCACCTTCGACGCGCCCACTGGCGAGGCCTGCCTCGCGCGACGTGATGTCTCCAACAGCCCGCTGCAGGCCCTCACGCTGCTCAACGATCAGATGTTTATGGAAGCCGCCCAGGCCATGGCCAAAGCCGTCATCGCCGAATACCCCGACGACGACTCCCGCCTCATCAACACCTTCCGCCGCTGCCTCACCCGCCCACCTGCGGCCGACGAGCTCACCATGCTCAAAACCTTCCTCGCCAAACAACGCGCCCAAAAACTCGATGGCGAAGCGCTGTGGACTTCCGTGTGCCGTGCGGTGCTGAATCTGGACGAAGCGATTACACACCCGTAGCGATAAGGGATGAGAGATGAGGGTAAAGAGATCAAACCACTCACCGCACACCATGATGGACTACAAGGACCTCGAAGTTTGGCAACTGGCACGCACGCTGTCGATTGACGTGCATCGCATGACTCTGACAGAGTTACCCAAATTCAAAATGCATGAAGAGGGCTCGCAGATTAGGCGGTCAGTAAAGTCCATCCGCGCAAACATCGTCGAGGGGTATGGCAAGAGGCGCTACAAAATGGAGTTTGCCCGCCACCTCACCCATTCGTTGGGTTCAGCGCGAGAAACCGAAGACCACCTCAACACGTTGTGGGAGACAGGTTCCCTTACCAATCAGGATCTTTATCAGAACCTTGCGGGTCGCATCAACACCGTCATCGCCAAGCTTGTCGTCTTCACACGTGGTGTGGAGGAAAATCACCAATCCTAGTTCATCACATGCGTGCTCATCCCTCATCCCTTATCTCTGATCACTCATCACGGGCCAACATCACCCGCAGACATTTCTTCCAGGATTGCGCCGTCGGCACGGGCAAGATCGCGCTGGCTTCGTTGCTGGCGGAATCGGCTTATGGAGCGGCGAAGAGCCCGAATGTGGCCACGTCGTCGCATTTTCAGCCGAAGGCGAAGGCGGTCATCCACATGTTCATGGCGGGCGCGCCTTCACAGCTCGAGATGTTCGATTACAAGCCGACGCTCACCAAGTATGAGGGCAAACCACTGCCTCCCTCGGTCATCGGCGGGCAGCGTTATGCCTTCATCCGGCCGGACGCCGCCGTTTTGGGGCCGCGCTTCAAGTTTGCCAAGCATGGGCAGTGTGGCGCGGAGCTCTCCGAGGTGCTGCCGCATCTGGCGACCATCGTCGACGACATCGCCATCGTGAAGTCCTGCCGCACGACGCAGTTCAACCACGCGCCGGCGCAGATTTACATGAACACAGGCTTCTCGCAGCCCGGACGGCCGAGCATGGGCTCGTGGGTGACCTACGGTCTCGGCGCGGAGACGCGTGACCTGCCGAGCTTTGTCGTAATGAGCACCGGCAGCGGCATCAGCGGCGGCGCGGCCTGCTGGAGCAGCGGTTTCCTGCCGAGCGTGTATTCCGGCACGCGCTTCCGCAACACGGGCGATCCCATTTTGAATGTCAGCACGCCGGAAGGCATCAACCCCGGCACACAGAAGGACACCATCGAGCTCATCAACGCGCTCAATCATCGCCGCCTGAAGCTCGATGGCGATGGCGAGACGGCCACGCGCATCGCGAACTACGAGATGGCCTACCGCCTGCAAACCTCCGCGCCGGAGCTGATGGACCTCACGAAGGAAGACGAGGCCACTTTGAAAATGTACGGCTGCGATCCAAAAGTGCCGTCCTTTGCCCGCGCCTGCCTGCTCGCGCGCCGCATGGTCGAGCGCGGCGTGCGCTTCATCAACATCTACAACGAAGGCTGGGACGCGCACAGCAACGTCGAGGGCAACGTGCGCAACAACTGCAAGAACACCGACCAGGCCAGCGCCGCGCTCGTCAAGGACCTCAAGCAGCGCGGCCTGCTCGACAGCACGCTCGTGGTGTGGGGCGGTGAATTCGGCCGCACGCCAATGGTCGAGGCCAGCGTGTCGCTCGGCCGCAGCATGGGTCGCGATCATCATCCACAGGCCTTCACGATGTGGATGGCCGGCGGAGGCATCAAGGGGGGAGTCACTCTCGGTGCGACGGACGAGATGGGCTTCAACATCATCGAGGACGAGGTGCATGTGGCCGACATCCACGCCACCCTTCTCCACCAGCTCGGCATGGATCATGAACGCCTCAGCTTCCGCGCCGCCGGTCTCGACTTCAAGCTCACCGGCGTCGAGCCCTGCAAGGTGATCCGGCAGATCCTGACGTGACCGAGAGCACGACCAGCCCAACCTTTGTGCAATCCGGACTTTGCAGGCCGGCCGCCGCTCGGCAGCATGAAGGACTGACCGTGCATGAAAAAACCGTCCACCACGCCCAGCACGCTGGAAGCCGACCTGAAGCTCCTGGGCTCGCGTGCCTATGATGTGGCCTCCTGGGCGGAGGCCCCGCTGCGACGCTACCATGCTGTCGCCGCTTGCCTCAAAGGGGTTCAGGCCAGCCTGATGCAGCGGCTGCATGCCTGGTCGCTGGTGCCCCTGACACTCTGGCCCTTCAGCATCACCGATCTGATGGCCGCCTGCCTTGACATCCTGGAAAAGGGCAGGCCGCTCGAAAGGCGGCTTTGCCTGATCATCGAGCTACTCCCGGAAACACCCGATGAAAAAACCTGCAGGACCGTCGCTGAACATGAATGGCAGGTTCAGAAAGGCGTTTACGAAAACCTGGTGAAAACTCAGGCCAAGTTCGCCCAGGCGGAACTCGCCCTGCGCGCCAATGACCGGCTGCAGGATGACTGGAACAGGATCAAGGAGAGCTTCGACATCCGAAGCCATCAGGACCACAAGGGGGTCATCCGCAGGACGATGGGCGCCGAACGAAACATGCGACCCGGCTTCCCCGTCAACCTCGACCGCAGCGGCGAGGACTTCCGTCTGGCCTTCGACGCCTTCTGCCTGCGCTGGAACCTCTACGGCATGCAGCATGACGAACCCCTGCTGCTGAAGCTCGCCGTCAATCTCACCCCGCACGGCACCATGATCCTCATCCCCTCCTTCTGGTCTCTCGACCGCACGCGTGACCTGGACTGGGATGAAATCAAAAAACTGCACGGTCTGAGGGTGCCTGGACGCCAGGGCTCCGTCCTGGCCAAAGGCCTTGAGGAACGCATGGCCAAGGCAAAAAAACTGCACCGCCTCGACGCCGAGGCGGCAAGGAAAAAGCTCAGCGGCGAAGCCAAGCACCGCTTTCTCTGCCAGGGGCTTGGCTTCGTGGAGGACACCAGCCCAAAACGTCTCGCAAGACTGCGGAAGGAATTCTCCGCCAGCCGGCCTGACACGCCTGCCAAGCCTCGGAGAAAAGCCTGACGGACATCCATCGCCTCAAGGACATTGAATGGAAACATTCGTGTTCCTTTCTGCCCGTGAGCGTCGTGACATCCTACGGCCATGCAGCTTCATTTTTCCAGGTCGCCCGAGACCGGTGCTGATTCACCCGGCCGTGATGTCCAGCCCACCCGCGCACCCACGCAGCTTGTTTGCGAACTGTCCGAGGCCGGTGCCTTCAGCCCTTACGCCGACCGGCCCCATGCGCCGATCCTCGCCGCCTTTGGGGGAGGATCGCTGCACCAATGCCGCATAAACGGCAAGTATGACCTGCAACGGCTGCTCTCGAAGTACGCCGCCCAACTCTTGCGCTCAATCCAGCGCTTCCACACCATGGACGGCGAGAACACCTGGGATGACCTCACCTTCCGCCTCGGGCCCCGTGCCTTTGTCTATGCGGATGTCAGCCGCGTCATCGCCTGCGCCGAGTCAGCGGAGGAGGCCATGCGGACAGCAAGGCAGTTTCATGACGATGCCGTCCTGCCCGAAGAACCCCGCGGCGGCAGGTACCGCCTGATCCGCACCGGACGCGACATCAGCACGCAGACCGTGCCACTTTCCCCGGATACGGTGCTTGATGAGGCCAGGCTTGAGCTGCACTACGGCACAGGCTTTCTGGAGTGGCACCGGGACTACCTGCGCCAGCTTCGCAGGCACCGGAGCGGGCTCACCATTCTGGAGGGTCCGCCAGGCACGGGCAAGACCTCCTACCTTCGTCATCTCATGGGCGAACTGACCGAAAGCCACCGCTTCTACTTCATCCCCAACGGCTCGCTCTCCCTGCTTTCCAATCCTGAGTTCGTCGGCTTCTGGGCCTCCGAAAGGCGATGTTATGAAAAGGAGAACTTCGTGGTCGTCCTGGAGGATTCCGACGCGGCCCTGATGGCGCGCGGCTCCGACAACCGTGACCAGGTCAGCGCCATCCTGAACCTGTCCGACGGCATGCTTGCCGACTTCCTTCGCCTTCAGATCATCTGCACCATCAACTGCAGCGCCACGGAGATCGACCCCGCCCTTCTTCGTCCAGGACGCCTGTTGAATCATCGTTTGTTTGACCGGCTGCCGCACGACCAGGCCTCAAGGCTCGCCGGTCATCTCGGCAGGTCACTGCCCGGCCCGGGCGACTACGCCCTGGCCGAAATCTTCGCCGAGGACATCCCCGCCCCAAGGCCGCGCCGTCACATCGGCTTCACCGCCTGATTCTCATGATCATGAAAATCGTCGCCATCGACTTCGAAACCGCCAACCACAGCCCGCTGAGCGCCTGCGCCCTCGGCCTCGCCGTCTTTGAACATCGTGAACTGGTCACCTCGCCCTACTGGCTGATCAAGCCGCCCAGGGGCCACGGCTGGTTCCTCGAGGAATGGACCGAGGACATCCATGGCATCTCCTGGTCCGATGTGCGCGACCAACCGGAGTTTGGCGACATCGCCGCCGAGGTGCTGGGTCATCTGGAGGCGGCCGACCTCGTCATCGCCCACAACGCCCGCTTTGATCTGCGGGTGCTTCACGCCCTGCTGGAGCACTTTCAGCTTTCCCCTCCCTGCATCCGTCATGAGTGCACCCTCGAGCTTGCCCGCCAGGCCTGGCCCAGCCTGCCGAACCACCGGCTCAGCACCCTCGCCGCCCACCTCGGCATCGACCTGAACCACCACCACGCCCAGTCCGACGCCATCGCGGCGGGGAGGGTGATGCTTCAGTTAGAGCGTGAAATTGTCGTGAACGGTGAATCTCTTCGATAAGTGCTAATCAACAAACACCACCAAGGAAAAACTTCTTATGTCCAGCTCAGCTCAAGCCCCACATCCCGTGCCTGCAACCCTCGGACAAATTGCAGCGTGGGATCTTGATCATCTCTCAGGTCCTCAGCATCAGTTTGAAATCAAAGCCAGCGTTCCTGCCCTCCAGCGTGGGCTAGTATGGAGCCCCCAGCAGGTCGAACTTCTTTGGGATTCGATCCTGCGTGGCTTCCCTATCGGATCATTCGTCGTCGGACAAAATGTTTCAAAACAGGAGCGCAGTTCCAAGGCAGGCTTGACTCACCATCTGCTAGACGGGCAGCAACGCTGTAACGCCATCGCTCTTGGTTTTCATGATCCATTCGCCGACAACTCTGGATCCGTCAGGGGCAATGTCACACAATCCATTCTCTGGCTAGACATTGCCCCCGGCGGAATCGCGGGCGCCCCACCTGAATTTGAAGCGGCAAGCAGTCAGATTCCTGTCCATAGCACTCGTGAATTCCTGACCAGAGTCACCACAAAGGCTCATCCTTGGGGATATGCTCCAGACGACGATGCCTCACGCCTTTCAGCGAAGTGCTGTCGCGATGCGATTGCTTGGGTCTTTGCATCCCCAAAAAATAAACGGCCTGAGCCCGCTGAACTTCTGCCATGGAGGAGCAATGCACCTGTTCCAATGGCATGGTTAATAGAAGCTGCCGACGCAGCATCCTCCTCCGATAAGTTTTGGGAGCATGTGCGCCAGCGACTTCTAAGCGAAGACAAAAAGCTCCAGGCCGCATCCCGAAAGCATAGGTGGACACAGCTAGCACTTCTTCAAATCGACAGCTCTTCGGCTGTGGAATATCTTGAATATATTCATCAATCGATTCGTCGCGCTTACAACACTCAGGTTGTTGTTATAGTCTCGCCCTCAGATTTATTGAACCCCTCCCGACAGGAGGTTGCAAGCGGCCATGAGTCCAACATATCGAACATTGAACATTTGTTTCATCGCTGCTCTGTAGAAACCATTTCCCAAGGAGGCTAACTGCTGGTATGCCGTAAGGCATGAGCAGCAAGATAGAAAAGGTTGCGCAATTGTCGATGAAGTTGGGAACCAAGCACTTGTCCGACTACGGCT